>NZ_DATGLN010000249.1:0-52475 GCF_035294165.1 Chthonomonas sp. | reverse complement strand
CTTTTCAAGGCCACCACTTTCTCTTTCTGCCTACCGGAGACGGCGTTCAAGTCTACCGACTTGAAGGGCATACCCTCCATCTTGCTGCACTTGTAGGAGGTCGTGACCCCGATGCAACCGGGCAAAGCCACTGGCAACAACTTGCCCCCAGTCTGCCACAACAGTGGACATGGCACGATCAACATGGAACCGGTTACCCTCAAGCTAACGAGATTCTCTGGTTTGCCCCTCCAGGAAAAGGCAACGTTATCGTGTTCGGTATGGATGTAGACGATGAAGGTAACATATGGTTTGCAAATCTCAATACCCATAGCATCTGGGAACTACCTAAAGGAAAGCTAGACTCCCATGGCAATCCCACCTATAACTGGGCTAGCGCGCATGAGGTGATTCCGCGCGACACCTCCTCATTTGGCTTCGACCCCACTATGGCTCAGCGTGCAGATGACGGTAGCGTCTACGCCCTTGGTTGGAGCCGTGTCTGGCCCTCGCCCCCAAACAACCCATTTTGGATGGGGGGCACAACGCTGGTGCATTTCGATAAATTCGGCAAGCGACTTTGGGCTGTGCCGTTGCCCGAGGTCTGCCCCGGCATCTGTTTCCTGCCTGGAGGCGGGTGCCTGGCCGGTGGAGGCCGCAACGCCACCATTTATCACTATACATCCAACGGCCTGCTTGTGGGCAAAATGGCCCCCAGTGTCGCTATGGGCAAACAGAGCGGTTGGTTCGATAATCACGCCTGTGTTGCCGCTACCCACAATCCCCTAGACAAAGGTTGGGATGTATTTGCCGAAGATGACTACGTAGACCGTATCGCCTGGTATCGCATTGAGGGAAGAATAGCCCTTCTGAGAGGAAATTCGGACATCGTGACCGATAACCTAAACAAACTAGATCATGAAACCCCTTAGCATCGCATTCCGTCTTAATAACTGCACGCGATCCTTTGGAAGGACTCGCTGGCAAGATACCATTTACAAAAGGAGGAGTTAACCATGCTAACTCACCATAAGCGCCCCCTGCTTGCCATGGCCCTCGCGGCCACAATGCTTACAAGCTTTACCCTGTTTAGCAAACCAGCCTCTGCGCTCTTTGATAAGACGCGCTTCATCACGGATGTGGGTGTCGCCTTCTTTGCCTTCCACCACTGGGTTTGGAACCCCTATAAACATGGCGCTTTTCAACCTGGTGCCCCCCACCGAACCGCGGCGTTGGTGAAGGCAGGTTTGGCCACTCTATTTGCCGTCAACCGTCTCAAAGCTGCCGATCATCTGGCACACACCAGTAAAAGCCCTCTGCTACATAAACTCGCCGGAGCCATCGATCGCATGGAAGCCGCCTTCGCAAGCGTAGGCCAAAATCTGAAGAATAAAGTGTTTGACCAAAAAGGTATTGATAATGCCAATAACTCCCTGTCAAGCGTAGACGCGCTTTCTAAGCAGGCCGGCATGACCATTCATGACGTTCCGGTCAAAATTCCGGGCGTGGGCTAGCCATTGCTTCTCTTCTCAAATATAGAGTGAAGCTCTTCCTGTGAACTTCTCAGAGCAGCCTCAAAGTTCTATCATCCCCTCTCTTTTGAGGCTGCTCTATTGTGTTTTAGCATATTCTCGATGCCTAATTCTTCAACTTCACCAAGAAATCGGCATGAGTTATATCGCATGTAAGGGTCGGTCGTAACGAATAGCCCTAGATACTACAGCGGTTGCATCCATGACCACTCTCAAGTCTTTGAAACCCGTTGTAAATAACCTCCGTCTATAACTACAGAACAACTTATGCGCCCGACCCGCAAGCGAATGTCCGAAAGTAGCTAGCAGATGGATGTCGAAACCCATATCGAGGTGCTAGGGTGGTTGCATATAGCCCTCCATATCTTTTCACTCATCGTCGGGGGTGCTATACTGCTTTTTGTGCTGTTTCTAGGCCATAACGTCAGTGAATGGACTCACATACCCCCTCTCGCCGTCTACACAGCAGGGCTATTCATCGGTCTTTTCCTTTGCGCAACCGGTGCTCCGGGCGTGCTTTTAGGCTATGGATTGCTTAAAAAAGCCTGTTGGAGTCGCATACTTGGCCTGGTCATGTCGTTCTTCTTGCTAGCGCACTTTCCAGTAGGAACCCTTCTTGGCATCTATACCTTCGCCATTCTCTCGACAGGAGAGGCCAAAACCGTACTCTGCCGCTAACAGTCACGAAAATCTTCCGGTGCGGAGGCCCGATCCTTCGAACAAATAAGCAGGAGAAACATAACGGGAGGGACGTTATATGGAAATCCATATCAAAGTACTAGCATGGCTGCATATTACCATTAGTGCGCTCTATGTCCTGCCGGGAATCGCACTCTTTCTCTTTCTCCTCTTCGTCGGCGCAGGTACCGGAGCACTGGTGCACGACGCTTTACCAGCCTACGTTCTGGGTGGCATGGGAGTGTTCTTAGGCGCCTTCTTGCTTATTTTTGGGTTGCCCGGACTCATTCTTGGCTACGGACTGTTGACCGAGAGAAGTTGGAGCCGCCCGCTCGGGATCGTCTTTTCTCTGTTCGATCTGCTTAACTTTCCTCTGGGCACGATCTTAGGCGTCTACGGGCTTGTCGTTTTATTTAATGAAGAAGCTAGTCTCATTCTTTCTAAATAAAACGATGATTCGAGGGCTTATTGATGCATTGTACTAAGAGAAATGCTCGTCTAGAAAAAAGCAGGAGTTTTTCATTAGTCTGTCGTATTTACTACCGGAGAGGCATACGGCATCTCTATATCTTAAATACCTCTATTCTCAAAAGGAGGCAACTTACGCTTATGGAGCAACATATCAAAATTCTTGGTTGGCTGTATGTGCTACTTAACGCAGCATTCGCCATCTTTGGCGCCATCACCATTCTCGGAGGCCTTGCTGCAGGCGTAGGGAGTAGCGTGCAAAATCATTCTGCGGGGGCGCTTTTAGCCAGCGGTGTCGGAGCAGCAATCGGGGCATTTCTCCTCATCATTGGCCTGCCAGGCCTTATCCTTGGCTATGGCCTTCTCACCCGAAGAAGTTGGAGCCGAATATTAGGGATCATACTCTCGATATTAGAGCTATTCAACTTTCCGCTTGGCACTCTCTTAGGTATCTACGGCCTCTACGTTCTGCTGAATCAGGAAACCGTCGCGCTATTGAATAATTAACAGCGTAAACAATTGGTTACACACTTTCGCTTGCTCCCCCTAACTAGCAGGAAAGGGGGAGTTTTGTGTGGATTCCTCATGAGCCAGCCATTCTTCCAACGTGGCATAACACTCCGCCCCCTGGTGGCATAGTTGCGCTAAAAGTTGCGCCGCCTCCCCCCCCGTAAAATCACGGGCTGCAAAATGCTTATCGCCCAACAACACGATCCGCTTACCCATAGTCTGCATCTCCCGAACCAAATCCAACACCGGTATATTGCCGTGTCCGAAGGGAACTGGAGCCACAAACACCAAGTCAGCCCGCTGCATCATCACCCTGGCTGCAGCGCAGGCCTCATGGCCAAGAGGGGCGAAAGGCGCCTCTAATATCACCTCTATCCCCAACGCTTCGGCAGCCACCTGGTCGCTATCATGCAGATTGAGCGGCCCGGCACTCACCACGTAACCATGATGAACGAGTGTACCCATAATTGCTATACCCGAACCTCCGCCGCATACCAAATGCACATGTGGCCTCCCACGTGCCTCCCCGGAACGCACCGGTCGTACGCTTAACAGCGTTGGCTTTCCCGTTGCTGGGTTCAGCCCCACCTGTATATCGGCATCATAGACGCGCCGCAGGTGGGTCGCCGTTAGCACGGTCTCGGGTGCTCCATAAGCCTCCACTCGCCCGGCACGCAGTAGTACAAGCTGATCGCAAAACTCCGCAGCCTGGTTGATATCGTGCAAAGCGGCGATAACACCCACTTTTCCCTGACCACGCTCAACCATCCTTCGAATGTGTTGCAGCAACTCTATCTGATGCGTTATGTCGAGATGCGCCGTAGGCTCGTCTAATAGCAGCAGAGGAGCCTCCTGCGCTAAAGCCCGTGCGATCAACACCCGCCGATGCTCACCTCCGGAGAGTTGGGTGATCGGTCGTTCGGCCAAGGAAAGAATATCCAGTTCTGCCATACAGCGCCGGGCAATTGCATAATCCTCTTCGGTAAATCCCCTCCCACCCCGATGGGGATAGCGCCCCATAAGTACCACATCGAGAGCAGTGAAATCGAACAAGGCAGGCTCAGACTGAGGTACGAAGGCGATTTTCTGAGCGCGGACGTGAGGAGGAATCTGCGATAAAACCTCTCCATCTAGGGTCACACAACCCGATTGTGGCGCCAAGACTCCAGAAAGCACACGCAATAAGGTGGACTTTCCGCAACCGTTAGGCCCCAAAAGCCCTACAAACTCCCCCGTCTGAAAAACAAGACGGACGGCATGAAGAACCGTCCGTCCACCGTATCCTGCAATAATCGCATCGGCCTCAAGGCGCATTGGCTCAGTATTTCGGTACGCTTGGGTCTATCTCTTCACTCCAAGCTAAAATACCACCCTTAAGGTTCTTAAGGTTCTTGAAACCCTTCGCCTTTAGCTTAAGAAGGGCCTCTGCACTGCGCTTGCCGCTGCGACAATGGAGTATGATCTCCTGATTCGGGTCAAGCTCATTAGCACGCTCCTCGATCTGCCCTAGCGGAATAAGTCGCGTGCCGGGAATGCGGGCGATAGCGTACTCATGCGGCTCACGCACATCAATAATGGTAAGCTTCTCACCCGAATCCATGCGGCGCTTTAGTTCGCGAACCGTGATCTCCTCGATCGCATCGAGTTGCGGAGGAGGTGCCTCTTCCCCGCGGATGCCGCAGAACTCCTCATAGTCAATCAGCTCATGAATGGTGGGATTCTCGCCGCAAAGCGGACAGGCCGGGTCACGCCGCAGACGCAGCTCACGAAACTGCACCTTTAGTGCATTGAAGGTCAGCAATCGTCCAATAAGCGGATTACCGATGCCCAATATCAACTTGATAGCCTCAATAGCCTGAATGCACCCAACAATACCGGGCAATACGCCCAGCACCCCTCCCTCGGCACAAGAGGGCACTAAACCTGGAGGGGGTGGTTCGGGAAATAGACACCGGTAGCATGGACCATGTCCTGCCCAAAATACAGATGCTTGTCCCTCAAACCGAAAGATCGAGCCGTAAACATTGGGCTTCCCTAGCAACGCACACACGTCATTGGTGAGGTAGCGCGTAGGGAAGTTGTCGGTTCCGTCTATAATGATGTCAAAGTCGCGAGCGATCTCTAAGGCGTTCTGCGAAGTAAACCGCTCCTCAAACCCGATAACCTCTACGTGAGGATTGATATCGAGAATGGTCTCCTTCGCCGATTCGAGCTTAGAGCGCCCCACATCGTTAGTGCCGTGTATCACCTGCCGCTGCAGATTGGTTAGGTCTACAGCGTCAAAATCCACCAAGCCAATGGTGCCTATCCCCGCTGCCGCCAGATAAAGAGCAAGTGGCGACCCTAGGCCGCCCGCACCGATCAACAGCACTTTCGCCGCTTTCAACCTCTTCTGCCCCTCAAGCCCCACTTCCGGCAAAATAAGATGACGGCTGTAGCGCAGTATCTCCTCGTTACTAAAGCTAACAGCCTCTACGCGCTCCTCTGGCAAAAGGGCGTTCGGGTTGATCCGAGCCATCTCCACTCCCACACCGCCCGCAATGGAGGGCACAATGCTAAGCTCATCGGTATCGGTTACCGGCGTCTCAAGGCCCTGTAAAGCACGTGTGTCGTCGGCCCCCTTGTAGATATTGACAAAGTGACGCAACTCGCCCTTATCGTTATAAAGGTGCTTTTTTAAATCGGGATAGCGCTCGAGTAACTGATCTAACGCCTCCTTGACGGTAGTTCCTCCGACGTTGATTTCGTCGTTTCCGCCAACAAACTGCTGTAGTGATGTGGGCACAAGTATCTTAGGCATCGTCTCTTCCCTCTGAATTATGATTCTATACGATTTCTATAGGCTCTTCTAAAAAAGCATCGCCGGCCTCATCGAGTTGCCAGGCGGTCAACTCCTGCGGCACACCCTGCCGCACCGAGAGAATACAGTAGATATACCACGGTGACGCCCAGTCCCTATCGAAGACGCTTGGTCTCGCCGGATGATCGGGGTGCGAGTGATAGAACCCCAGAACCTTCACCCCGGTCTCTCGCTCCTCCCGCAGCAGCCGAAACATCGCGTCCGGTGAAACAAGGTAACGGCGTTCTTGCCCAGGGACATCCTCGATCGCTCCTCCGCGCACATCAGCCTCCCAAGAGGGATCGAATGTATTGGGTAACGGCCTCGCTTCTTGCACGATGCGAATCTCACCATCCAGCCCTCCTAGCAAGGCTCCTACACACTCACGAGGATAATCCTTCGCACCATGGGCACGGATGGCTTCCTCAACCCCCTTCGGAATGCGAATCACTTACTCCCCCTCATGCCAGAAGCGATCGGAAAGATAGCGCGTTCCGGTATCACAAAAGATCGTCACAATGACCCCTTCGTTCAACTCCTCAGCCAACTTTAAGCAACAGACCATCGCCGCTGCCGCCGAGATGCCCACCAGAACGCCCTCCTCGCGCGCCAGCCGTTTCACCATGGCATAGGCCTCCTCCGTAGAGACCTCGCGGTTCTCGTCCGCTAAATTGGGGTCGTAAATGCCGGGCACAATCGAGCTGGCCATATGCTTCATCCCTTCCAAACCGTGGAAGGGCGAGTCGGGCTGAAACGAGATAAGGCGAATGTTTGGATTAAACTCTTTCAAGCGACGCCCCGTTCCTACAAAAGTGCCGCTCGTGCCCAAACCGGCCACGAAATGGGTTATGCGTCCGTGTGTCTGATGCCATATCTCCGGTGCTGTAGTGAGGTAGTGCGCACGCCAGTTGGCCGGGTTGTTATATTGATCTGGGTAGAAATAGCGGTCTGGCTGCGCCGCATAAAGTTCGCGCGCCTTTAAAATAGCTCCGTCAGAAGAGAGCCGTGGATCGGTGAGAATAAGCTGTGCCCCATAGGCACGCAAAATCTGCTTGCGCTCCTCACTGGCGTTTGCAGGCAAACACAGATGCACCTCGTATCCCATGGCAGCACCGATCATTGCGTAGGCAATGCCCGTGTTCCCGGAGGTAGCGTCGAGAATGATCTTGCCAGGCCGCAAGGCGCCGCTTCGCTCCCCTTCCAGTATCATGTTAAGTGCCGGGCGGTCTTTCACAGAGCCTCCAGGATTGGCCCACTCGGCTTTCGCATAGATGGTAACACGTGGATTCTTCGGAACCACCCGACGTAGCCGCAACAGCGGTGTGTTCCCGATCAGTTCCAACAGACCCACCGGGTGCGGCCGTAAAGCGGGATCGGGCGAAGTAGCAGGGGTGTAAGCGCTCTCAGAGCCGGCTCCCTCAGATAACCGGAGTAGTGTGCTCATGACTGAATTTACGCTTTCCTCATAGCCTCCGTTCCCTAAAAAGGGCGGAATCCTTACTTTTTCGATAGAATTAGTATACCCTACTCGCCTTTGCAATGGGAACTTATCCAAAACCTTTCCGAGGCGGGTAACATATTGGCGGAACTCCATGGAAGAAACAAAAGACTCTTCTAACCATCCTGCCTTTGCCCATGCGGGAGAGGCCGTGTTAACCGAAGAGCGGATCGGCCCCCTCTATCCTTTTCGCTTTCGGAACTTTCGTCTTTTCTTCATAGGACAGCTTATATCGGTAGCCGGTACCTGGATGCAACAGGTCGCTGAAAGCTGGCTTGTTTACCACCTCACTCAATCGGCCACCTGGTTGGGCATCGTATCCGGCACCGGAGCGCTATGCTATGTGGCTTTCGCCTTCGCCGGAGGACAGGTTGCCGACCGCTATCCCCGTCGCAATGTGCTGCTCATCACACAAACGGCAGCCATGCTCCTTGCCTTCACCTTAGCTTTTCTGGCATGGCCACATTCGCCCATTCCTATCCAGCCTTGGCACATCGCTCTTATGGCGGGCCTACTCGGCATCGTTCGCGCCTATACTATGCCGTCTCAGCAGGCTTTCGTCACCGACATGGTAGATGATAGACGCGCACTGCCCGGAGCCATCGCCCTCAACTCACTCCGTTTTAACATGGCCCGCTTCATTGGCCCGGCACTCGCCGGCTTCGTCCTCGTGCAACAGGGCGCCGCGGCCTGCTTCTTCTGGAACGGAATAAGCTTCCTAGCGGTTATCTTCTCGCTGCTGCTCATGCGCATGGAAAACCAAACCATAAAACCGCATCGCCAACCCATCAAAGAGGGCCTAACCTATGTTCGCCGTACCCGTCCGGTGCTGCAGGTGATCGTCCTTATCGCCGCAGCCAGCCTTCTCCTATGGCCTGTTACCACGCTTCTACCGGTCTTTGCTCAGCTTTTTCACGTAGGCAAACAAGGCTACAGCACTATGGTCTCAACCAACGGCCTAGGCGCCGCCTTGGCCGGCCTCTCTTTGGCCTGGTTTGGTCTGCGCATCCCACGCCGTTATGCCATCTTTATCGGTGCCATCGGCCTAGGGCTTTCAAGCCTGCTATTCATCAGCGTCCATTCTTATCGGTTGGCGCTCGTCTGCCTTCTCCTCATAGGCTTCTGTATGATTCTTTGCGGGATATCCGCAAACACCTTTGTACAAGAGCAGGTTCCAGATGCCCTACGAGGAAGGGTTATGGCCCTTTATACCCTTGTCTTTAATGCCCTTCAACCGGTGGGTGGACTGCTTATCGGCCTCTCCGCCGACCATTTCGGAGCCACGCGAGCGGTGACCATTAATGCCATTCTAGGAATCGGGATTATTTCTCTGGTCATTTTTTGGCTAAGTCCCCAACGCCAGCGGGTTGTGGTGAAACAAGGGGCCGACCGCCCACCGCTCGCCGAGCCGCCGGAAGAAGATTAAACAAGATCCCAAACTGCTGTGAGCGCGTGCGATAGTACACCCCTACCTGCATACAATCGAAGTTGCGAATAACGGCCAACTCGTTGTCGTAAGCGCGGTTGTGGTCTAAATCAATATGGCTCATCAATCCAAACGCCCACGTTCCCCCCACCTGATACTGCATGCGCAGCTCGTTGCGCACATCCCTACGATCAAACAGAAAGGGAGTCGTTCCCACATCCGCCAAATGACGAATGGACACGTTAAGGCGCGAAGTTCGGGTGGGAAGATAGTCCAACCCCGCCTCAGGTGAGAGTATCGCATAAGCCGTCCCTGTGGAGTAGTAGCTTAACCAGTTCGTAAAGGCGAAACGAAGGGATATCCGTCGCCCGATAACGATTGCCGGGCTGATCAGATCGGAGCGCAAGCCAAAACGCGCCGCGGTGATATGTGAAGGCAACTCGTTAATTTCGGCTCCATAGGCCGCAACATCTACCTGCAAAGGCGCCGCTAACGAGGGAGCCTGCTCTGCCGGCAACTCACGACTACCAAACATATTCACAAATCGTACCCCCACCTCCGGGAAACGGGAAACCGAGATGTTGGTAAAATTCCGGTTGTACACGAACTGCCTGTTCTGCAACATCGCATAAAAAAAACTGGACCGAGGCTGAAAGGTAATTTCATGGGGATCACGGCTATAGATCGGTGGAGCAAGCCGTTCTAAAGTACCCTGCAGTGGATCGGCAACATCGCCTAGCACCGCGCGAGCAGAAAAGCTGCGAGCCACAGGCTGCAGAGCTAGCACATAATCCACCGTGCCAACCGGTAACGTCTTAATCCCTACGCGAGCGTTCACATCTAGACTGCTTCGGATGCCACCTAACAGACTTTGGCTAATGGACACGTAGGGGCCGTCGGTTCGATCGTAGCCTGGAAGCAGTGTCGGCGAGCCGCCTCCCGTCCCAAGACTGTATCGGTAAGAAGGAAGCGCAGGCAAAACAGCACGTCCTACCTGAAATGTGATGCCATCGGCCTGCACATATTGTCCCGGCACCAGCCGAATACGTCGTGCCCGTATCACGTAATCAGGATGAGCCAACGTGCAGGTGGTGAACCGGGCATTATAAAGCGTATCGCGTCCATCAGATGAAAGCTCGATGCGACTGCCGCTAGCCCGAAAGAGATCGGTTTCGAGACGAGCCTGATCAAGGGTGCCTTCGCGATTGCGAAAATTGTAGGTTAGCTTCTCGCCGGTAAATATACCCTCCGCACGCTGCAAGGAGATCGGTCCCCTAGCCTCGGCCACCGCACTCATGCCGTCATAAAAAAAAGAGCCGGCTTTCAGTGTCGTTTGTGTTCCATCCGGGGCAGTGTAGACGACTGTAGCGCCCTCCGGTGCCTCCAAACTGCCATTGGCGAGGTTCTGACGCAACAACTTCGCTCCCGTTACCACAAGGGTACCGTTTGTTGTAGCCGAAGATGGCTTGTTCTGGGAAGAAGAGTCACCGGATTCTATTGCAGCAGCATGAACGGTAAGGAGATTCGGCAAAAGCGCTACAGATAGCAGCCACCACGCGCGCCGAAAACGCTTCAAACAGATACCTCCCGAATGCTTTTAGAAATCTCGATCGCGCTCACGCTCAAAATCGGCGCTGCCGTTTTGCTGAGGAGAACCTACAACAGACGACATCATGGCCTGCCTAAAAGCGTCGTCATCATACGTACGAGTACGTACAACTACCGGCATAGGCACCGCGTGACCGAAGATGAGCGCTTGCTGGCGCGTCTCTAAACTCGCCAGTACCGTTCGCAAATCGGACGCGCCCATTATACCCGTGAGAACCGCATCTATATCGCTCTCATCATCTAGCAGACAGCAGATGCGCGTGCCGACCTGAGAAAGCGTTTCCCGATCGATCTGGCTCGGTCGCTGATCTACGATCAGGAGCGTCATATGGTACTTACGCATCTCCCGCGCGATCGTGCCAAAAATGGTTTGATGCGCCAAAGAAGGCGAAAGAAACTTATGCGCCTCCTCTATCACCACAATGAGATGCTTCGGCTCGCTCCCTTGGCCGCCTAACGCTTTCTCGGTCTCTCGTACATAGAGATCATGCAAACGTCGTGTAAGAATGTTGGCGACGAGCATGTACTGCCGTGGTTTGTCGTGGCGGCCAAACTCTAACACCACATCATGCCCCCGCTGCAGTTCGCTAACAATACGCTGTATAGGGTCTTCTCCAGGAGGTAACTCGGGAACAAGGAAATCACCACAGTCCCTAATTAAGCTCGTAAGTTTGCGCTGTAGCGCACTTAAGGCGCCGGAGTGGATATTGTACTCCGCACAAAGCTCCTTAATGGCAAATGAATCCAGGTTCAGAAGCTCGCCCAACCAGTTCTTCCCATAAATCCTTTCCAAAAGGTAACAGGTCTCGCGAGCGGTCTCGTTAAGATTCAACTCGTCTTGCAACAGCAGAATGTCGTCAATCTCAACTTCTTTATAACCTATCTTCACCTCGAAATCCGGCCGAACGCCTCGAGTATGCGAGGACTCTCTGTCGAGGGTCGCGATGACAATTTGGGAACCAAAATACTGCTTTAGCCCTCTTACCTTCCGGCCCTGCGCGGTTTCCGATCGCCCCTCCCAACCATACTCGTTATGCATATCGAAAATAAGGTGCACCGCATTTCTTGCCTTGATCGCCCCACACAAACACAGGCGGGTAAGAAAGGTTTTACCTGTGCCGGATTTGCCGAAAATGGCATTTGAACGCTCAATCCATCTTTCCATATTGATACACACCGGCGTGTCCATGTCCAACGGCGTGCCCACATAAAAATAGGGCTTTCCCTCCCCTTCTGCCCCAAATACACGGCTCACATCTTCTTGCGTGGCCTCATACACGGCGCTGAAGTGCGAAGGTACGGTGCGAACTGGCAGTAGCTCATCATCGGCTTTTGCTATCTGTTCCGCATCCTCTTCCTCATCAATGGACAGTAGAATCATGGGGCGCAAATGCACCAGGCCGTAAGCGCTTGTTCCGGCCAACACGGCGCGGCGCAATCGCTCTTCTGGTAGAGGAGGGTTCAAAAGAATATCTTTGTGAATAGCGGCCAGCTCTACATCTCCGAGAATAGCAAAGAAGCGATTCCTCTGTCCTTCAACCACCAAAAACTTCCCGGCCCGTAGGTCTTCCACGCTCTTGTCAGCAGCAAGACGCATCACCAGACCTCTGCTCAAAGAGCCTTCGATGACGATCCCTAGGGCATCGCGCCTATTCTGAACTTCCGGCTCCTCCTGTCGCTCAACGCGCCGGGAAACAGCCGGGGTGCTTCCATTTTTCCGCGCTCTCTCCATGAGTGTCCTCCTCAGATCACCCTCAATGCACAGGTTTCACATTGCTTACCAATGTCACCACATCCTGATCGTCGTTATTCGTCGAGTATTCCCAGCCGATGAGATAGGTGTTCGGGATGAGCTTACCCGAGGCGTCCCGCGCGGGAATCACATGGGCCTTGTGCCGGTCGTCCGGCTTAAAGCGAGGGTCATAAACCTGTAAGGCATCTTCTGTGCAGATCGTCTCGTTGGGGAAACCAGCAGTCGAGACCCATAGCCCGAATCTTTGCCGCCCCGGGTCGAACTGAAGACTACTACCCGGCATCACCGGAGGAAAGTCCTGCTTATTATACGGTGCATCTATACGCCACAACAGGTGCTTCTCCGGTGGGGGCGGCAAATTATCAGAGGCCGTCGAGGCCGGCTTTACGGGGTACCAACCCGCGCTACAAATTTTATAAAGCCCATAGGCAGCAATCGGCTTGAAAATAACCGGCCCTCGGCCGGCCTTCACAAAGCGCTGCGCCTCTATCTCATCTTGAACGGTATTCACCTTATACCCCTGCCTCCAAAGGATGGTCTGTAACGGCGGCTCACCACAGGCAATGGCCGCAAGCGAGGCGGGGTCTTTCAGAGGAGGATACGAGGGCTTCTTCGTCATTTGGTTCGTCCCATCTTGGGCAACAGCCACCCCTAACCCAAATAGCACCCCAAACAGTCCTATGGCCTGCACATAAAACTTCATCCTCTATCGGTAACCTCCTCATGATTCTGGGCTATTTGTCATTTATTCTTCAATGGTTCCTTCAATTCCTGCCTAAAGGCGAATCGGAGCAAGATTGATATATCATTGTGGAGAAATATATCTTCGCCTGTCGTATTCTCTAATAACAGAGACCCGGAAAGGAGAAAAAGATGCACGACATTCAAAAGGTAGTTCTTATTACAGGAGGAAGTAGCGGCATCGGTAAGGCTACCGCAAAACGGCTTTTGACAGACCCTCAGGTAGCAGTGACGATCGCGGGTCGCAGCGTCGAACGCCTCGAAGCCGCTCTTTCTGAGCTAACACCTCCCGCCGATACTTTCCATGCCGTGCAAGCCGATGTTACCAACCCACTCGATGTCGAACGCCTCGTAGGCTCTACACTGCGCCGATTCGGACGAATAGATGTGCTTATAAACAGTGCGGGTGTCGGCGCCATTGGCCCCTTTCTCGAAGTAGATAACGCCAGCATGGAACAACTGTGGAAAGTGAATGTTTTAGGCACAATGCTCCTCACTCAAGCCGTCCTTCCCCATATGATCGAACAGAAACAGGGGTTGATCGTTAATCTTGCCGGCATTCTCGGAATAAAAACCATCCCCAATGCCGCCCTCTATTGCGCCACCAAACATGCCGTCATCGGCTTCAGCAATGCCCTTCTCCAGGAGGTTAAACGCCACAACATTCGCATCACCAACATCTGCTGTTCCGGAGTGGATACACCCTTCTGGAATGCCCTGTCGGGAAAGCCGCGAACCGAACTGCTTCTAAAACCTGAAGAGGTGGCGGAGACTATTTACCAAATTCTCATGCAGCCGCCTCACCTTATTACCAATCAAGTTCTCCTGCAACATTCTGCCCATCAGCTCTAGCCATCCTACTCCCCGGCCCTCCATGAAAAACGGCGGACTTCGGAAGAATGCCACGAAATGGGGGTGTTTATCGGTAAAATAGATAGGGAGTTCAAAATTGAGAAGGCAAAGCAAAACAGGAGAGATGCGGCGTTCGCCACTGCTTATTCTGGCGCTAACGCTGTTCATAGACATGCTCGGTTTCGGGCTTATCCTACCTCTCATCCCCGTCTATATCTCTCACTATGGCGGCGGCGCGTGGGTAGGAGGCATGCTGCTGGGGTGCTACTCCCTTATGCAGTTTCTCACAGCCCCTCTCTGGGGCCGCCTTTCGGATCGCATCGGGCGCCGACCGGTTATTCTCATTGGGCTTTGCGGCTCCGCCGGCACCTTTCTTACCTTTGGGTTAGCCCCCAACCTGTTCGTTCTCTTCCTCGCTCGCGTGGCTGCAGGAGCTCTCACCTCCGCAAGCCTCCCAACAGCTCAAGCCTATATTGCCGATGTTACCCCACCCGAAAAACGCGCTAGCGGTATGGCAGTGCTCGGCATCGCCTTCGGTCTCGGCTTCGCCTTCGGGCCAGTGGTCGGGGGCTATGCAAGTCGCATCGCTATTGGCTCTCTTTCCCCCATCGCTACCCCTGCGTTGCTGGCAGCGCTCCTCTCCTTCTGCAACTTCCTGTGGGCACTTGCTATGCTGCCAGAAAGCCTCTCACTAGCCCGACGTGAGGCTGCAACCGAGGGCACCTTAGAAAAAGGCCCCCTCGCCCTTCTCCGCTCTATCTCAGCCGCATTCCATGATGCGAATATTCGCGCCCAACTCCTGGTTTTTGCCTTCGTTACCTTCGCCTTCACCGCCGTCGAGTCCTCTTTCTCATGGCTGGTTATCCTGCGTTTCCATAGCACCCTTGAACAGATGGCCATACACACATGGCAAGCCCACCATCTCGCTCAACCGTGGGCCTCTCTACCCGATATCGTGCGCCAGCACCAATTCGAAAAGATGGAGGCCATCATAACGAGTCGTATCTTCCTGATAGTGGGTCTCTCAAGCCTCGTGGTACAAGGCTTCATCGTGCGTGGCTTAGCCCACTTTATCGGCGAGCACTACCTCGTTCGGTTTGGCGCTATGCTTATGACCCTAACGCTTATCGGCATCGGCCTAGCACCCTCTCTATTAGGCATCTACCTCCTCAGCGTCTGCATTGCGATAGCGATGGGCGTGATGACACCATCCCTCAATGCTCTTATTACCCATGCTGCAGACCCATCGGAGATAGGAACTCTCAGCGGCGTTCAACAAGGTCTGGGTAGCCTTGCTCGCATCATCGCACCACCTATCAATAACTATCTTATCGGCCTACCAAATGCAACCGGAGTCCCCTTCTTCTGCTCCGCTGTGCTTATGGCCATCGCGTTCCTGCTGAGCCTTCAACTTAAACCGATGGCCATCTCTCCTAAAGGGGAGAACGACGCAACAGAAGCCGCCACCATCGAGGCATCGTCCATTCATTAACCCTCCTTTAATCGAAAACGGAGATTCTGAGCTATCCAGTTAATCACCTCATCGCTGGAAGGCTCCGTTCGTGTCCAATGCAGTGCATTCCCATAAACCTTCGACAGCTCGTCGAAGTGCGCCGGTTCGCAAAACCGATCGGCCGTGTTGTACAGGAACACAGGATGTGATAAGGCTAATGCAAGTGATAGCACCACACCCCCTAAGCGCAGGATGCCGGGCAAGAATCGCTCGGAACTCTTCCAGAACGCCACCTGCTCCATTTCCGCATCTTGCGCATCAGCGACCAGAACCGAGGCGAATGGCGCCATTAATAGGGCCTCAAGCCCTGCTACCCCTCTGCCAATAACCACAAGGTGCTCCACGCCAAGCCGTTTCATGAAGTGTATGGAGGTTTGCAGGTCTTGCAGACGCTCTTGAATCAATGTTCGATTGTAGGTACTGAAAAAATCCCTGGAATAATCATAACGTGCAGTTTCCTCCGCAGTGCCGGGCGTTAACCGTTTCGGCATCAGCAAACGCAACCCCATCTTTAAGAGCGGTAGAAGGAACGGATCGTCTCCTTTCGCTTCCGCCGTACCACCAATAAGAATAGCCCCCCATCCGCTGTCCTGTAGATGAGGCTCTAGTAGAACGGCCTCCAGCCGCTCCTGCTTCCCCGCTCGTCCAAAAGCAACCTGCAACCGCTGCCCCTCTATCCCGTCTTCTACCTTCTTTACTTCCCACACAATATCGTCATCCTTAGGCGACGCGATGGCCAAAACATGCTTCCATAGAGGGAAATACCGCTCATGCATAGCCTTCCTATCCTTAAAAGCAAACCGCATGGCCTCTGCTAAGGTTTGCGCCGCTTGGCGTCGCAACGTCTCTTTTAGCTCCGCCTCACCCATGCCGCGTGTTCTCGCCCATTGCGGAGCGCGCATATCCTCCTCATGTTCTTTGGGAAACGACAGGTCAGTTGGAATCGCCTCGCTACCAAACTGCTCTGCCAAAAAGGTATAAACCTCTCGGCGCGTGGCCTCATTGAAATTGTGCCCATAGTCCAATAGCCGATACCGAAAACGCTCTGGATGCCCGTAGAGGGCGTAGATGCGTGCAATAGAAGGCCCCTCGACGGTAAGCGTATCTTTGGTCCAGTCACCTGTGGCTCCAACGAGAATCTGCGGATTGGGCGCGTGAACAGCCGCGATATCGAGATTAGAGAAATCTATTCGCAGTCCTGGTGCGTTCTCGCAGAGACAACCGCCTTGCATGGTATGAGAAACCATCACGCAGGGAGCCGACACCTTCAGCCGATCGTCAATGGCAGCAAGCATCATCGTCTGTGTTCCCCCTCCAGAGGCCCCTGTCATCCCCACCCGAACAGGGTCAACATGAGGCAAGGAGAGAAGAAAATCGAGAGCGCGTAGGCTATTCCATGTTTGTAAACCGAAGAGGCTGATCCCCCACAGAGCCTCTTCAGCCTCCGAGGCAAACTGATGACTTACCCCCGTGGTGTCGGTATACCCTACCATATCGTAGGCAAAAGCCGTCCACCCGGCCCGCGCCATGGCAATGCCGCAAGCGACGAAAGAGGCCTCGCTCGTATCGGTTAAACGCCCTGCCACCCAATGCCCATGGGCAATAAGGACGCCCGGCTGCGATACCTCCGGCAAGGGCAACGGCCGATAGAGATTACCATAGAGCCAAAAACCTGGCAATGTCTCTATCGCAACTGTCTCGATAGAGTAGCCATCTCGTTCAAGACGCCGAAATATCTGAGGATGCAGGGGCGTACGCGTAGGCATAGGAGAAAGCCCCGCGACCGTTAAAATACGCTCGCGCACAAAGAGACGCCACTTCTGCCACTCCTCTAAAGTTGTTGGTATGGCTAGCTCTCGTGGCGTATTTGTCGTTACCACAGGGCAGAGAAGTCGTAGGTCTAGCATAGGCGGTTTTGCTCGGTTCGTCTCAATTCGGAAAGCACCGGTACATGCTCATATGAAAAGCCACACCGGCCAGCGACCATAAACAGGCTATCACGTAGTCGCCCAGAATAAGCCCGATGAAGAAGGGCAGCGCCCTGCGGTACGATTGCATCCCTCCATAACGCAGTATCAGCACCTTTGCCAACCACCCCACGAGGAACGGACACCAAAGCAGGTCTGTGATAAACGTATTTCCGATAGCATAGCCTGCCGGATGAAAAGGCCACCACGTGAACTGAGAGCGCGCGTAAAACAGCAGAAAGGTAATAAGCGCCCCGGCCACCATCCCTTCGATTCCCGGCCAGTCGGGGTAGTGCTGAAGCGACTGTTGGTGCGCTTGCGCCAGGTTCCAGGGTATTTGTCCCATCTGAATGCGCCACGGGTTTACGTGAGCGGTTGCAGCACCGTAGGTATAGTACAGCTGTAACGAAGCCCAACAGGCCACAAAATACCCCACGAGCATGCAGAGAAACATAGCCCAAGTGAGGCGGCGCACCGAGCTTTTACCTGCATAGGCCATACGATACCCCTCAAAAAGATGCGGCACGGTCATAGAACGATAGTCTAGGTTGTACCACTCATGGAAGGCCAAGGTGCTTATAGAAGCAGGAGAGAGGGTCGCCGGCCCAACCCAATTTGCAACCACCTCCTGGGCGGGAATAAACGGCCCGAAATGCCAGGCCGTGCCGGCATCTACTCGAATGCGTGTAAGTGCCAAAAGGTACGCAATGACTACGAGAAGCATCACCAGCACAAGCGTAATAGGCATTCCACCTATCCCGATAAGATAGACCATTCCGCAAAACGACACAAGGGCGCCCCACACCGCCCAACGTAACGACGCCGCCTCTTTGTCACAGCAGCCACGCAACTGGAACGCGGCCGATCCGTAGCGCTTTAACTCTCGACGTGCCAGCCACAACACCATGATCGCCATGGCTATCCAAGCGCCAACCCCTTGTTCAGGCGAATAAGGAATGCGATTCACCACCGGGCTACTCTGTGGGCTACGCCAACCCATTGCAGTGCAGAAAACATCAAGCCCTTTCCGCACAAGATAGAAAAACCAGCAAGAGAACGACACATCCGCCGGCAGCAGATAGGCTAACCCAATAGTGTTCGGGTGAAAAGCGAGAGGAAAGTAGCCCAAAGCGTTCCACGGTGGTGACGTAAACAGGGGGCCAAGGTCTAGCGGGCCGTTGATGGTCGGCTTTACCGGAATGTAAGGCACCGAGGGAAATAGGTAGTTGAGGCTATTGATGGTCTGGAGTACCACGGGAATGAGAAACCCTATCAGCAAACCACGTTGCCGGAGGAATCCGAAGAAACCGTCAGGATAGAGAGTCATCTCCATGGGCAGCACGATGATAGGATAGCTCAACCGTTCTTGCTCGATCCATTGGCGTCGCAACAGCAAAGCCACACAAAGGAAGAAACCAAGCAAGGCTATAAAGAAGAGACCCCAGTAGAGCACAGGCGCCAACCAAGCCCGAAGATGCTCCCATGTATAAAGGGTGCTGTTGCCTAAATAGAATGCACGAATGGCCTGAGGATCATGCGGTGCCCAAAACCAAGGCGCCGGGCTTGCAAGCTTAGCCCAATGGTTCGTCGCATTGTTGTAATAGAAAGGGTTTGCCAGCGCCGGCATCATGAAACCAACCATCCCAATACCGGCCAACGATGAGCCTACGGCTGTTAGAGTGTAGATAATAGCCAACTCCGGCCCAGACAGCAGGTTTTTACCAAAATAGCGTGCCACCAGGGCGTTTCCAAAACACAGTAGAAACAGGAGAAAGATGACGCCCATAGGCAGAGAAGTTGAGGTAATTTCGGTGACCTGCGTGCGCATTTCCGAATAGACGATCCACCACACACTAAGGAAAATAAGGCCCAGCGCAACCCAGACGGCCTTTGCGCTGACTCCCTCATTCACCTGCTTTGCCCTGTTCTCCATAAAACCTGAAATAGAAACCTCCTTCATCATGGCTATTGTGTTCGCCAAAACTCTCCCTTTCTCCTGTTCCCTCTGCATACAGCGCGGTGCAGGTTCCATCGTCACCTTGAAAAACGCGGCCTGCTCATGGTAAAATATAAAGGCAACTAGAAAACGTGAGGTTGACTCACTACGGCGGAGTAGCTCAGCTGGTTAGAGCATTCGGTTCATACCCGAAGTGTCGGGGGTTCGAGTCCCTCCTCCGCTATTATCGTCATCGGGTTGGAGGTTCCAATCCGCTTTTGCTTTTGATGTCCTCGCTGTTGCGATGTGACTTCCAAAGGAGCATCCCATGGCCAGCACACAAAGCCTGGTAACCGATCTCCAAAAACTCGGTCTGCGTTCCGGTATGACTTTGCTTGTGCTTTCCATGTGGCCATCCTCTGTATCCTCTTCTCCCCAAACCCTCCTCGACGCGCTTCTTGACGTACTCGGCCCCACGGGAACACTTATGGTACCGACCTTTACCTATACTTCTGTAGACCCTCCACCACCGGCCCCAATGTTGGCCGAGGCCGCTACCCAACGTGCGCCTGCATCTGTTTTCCGCATTCGCTCTACACCCGCCGACATCCAGCTTGTAGGCCCCCTACCAGAGCTTGTCCGTAATCGCCCCAAAGTCAAACGAAGCCATCATCCGGTTTTCTCTTTTAGCGCGATCGGCCCAAACGCCGCTCTTCTAACTCACGCAGCCCCCTTTCACTTTCCTTTTGGATCTGAAAGCCCACTTGCTCACCTCCATCGTCTTAATGGCGAGCTACTGCTGCTCAATACAGACCAACGTTCTAACCTGCTGATTCATCTAGCGGAAGTTTGGGCGGAGGTTCCCTATCTCGTTTCCACCCTCCGTGTAAAAGTTGGTCGTGAACGCTGGCGAACCATGCGCGGTAAGCCCGGCTGCTCGGAAGGGTTTGTCAAAATCGAGCCGTTGCTTCGCCAAGCTCGCCTTATCCGCTACGGCGAGATCGGCTCTTTGCCCGCACAACGGATGAATGTACGCGCCGTGGTCTCGATGGCTGTAGCCCTTTTGAAAGGTGCACCAGATGCACTTCTATGCGACTCACCAACCTGTGCATTTTGTCAACTCGCCCGACGCTGTACCCAAAAACCTCATCCCTTGCCACCTCGCCCTCATATTGAACTCTTCTAGAGATGCAGCTCCCAGCAGGCTTAGGAACCTCCTATCGTAGATTACAGTAAATGGAAAAATGGATGCAGAGGGCCGGGTGGCCGCTGCAGCCGCGCTGTGTGCGGGTGCTGCAGAGGAAAGTCCGGGCTCCATAGGGCACGATGCCGGATAACATCCGGGCGGGGCGACCCGACGGAAAGTGCCACAGAAAACACACAGCCGTGGCCGTATGGCTGCGGTAACGGTGAAAAGGTGCGGTAAGAGCGCACCGGCGGTGTGGTAACACACCGGCCTGGCAAACCCCATCGGGAGCAAGATCAAAGGGAGGGGATGAGGCGGCCCGCGGACCCTCCCGGTGGATCGCTAGAGGAGTCGGGTAACCGACTTCCCAGAGAGATGGCCACACAAAGACAGAACCCGGCTTACAGGCCCTCTGCTTCTCACGAACCACCCCACATTACAGTCTCTTAAGCCCCTACTTCCCTCCAGAAGCAGATTCCTCCTTATCGAACCTTCCAATAGTGCCGCCACCGCTTCTTTAACAGGTTAAACTACTCGACGCGAAACCAGCCCTCGACAACACCCGAACGATGCGCCATTTCCTACAGTGTCTCCATCGCCAATAAAGCGGCACCATAGGCGGCGTCGGCACGCGGTGTTCCAATCAGAAAGCGTCCCCCTGAGGCCGCATCATCGCTATCCTCTTCTAAAGGCCATGATGGCTGAATAAACTCCGAACGGAAAAACGACCCGATATTCCACAAGCCCCCTAACATATAAACAGGCACATCCCTTGGCAACCAAAGCTTATGCCGAACCTGTCGCACCGAATGACGCAAACAGCGAGCCATCTTTGCCACCAAATCCCTTGCCGCCCTATCTCCCTCTTCTGCCAACGCTCCCACCACCGGCGCCAGTTCGGCTACTTTCGTCGGCACAAAATCACCGTATAACCACCGAACGATCTCGCTCTGTGATTGCGCCCCGGTAAACTCCAAAACGGCCGCCGCTAACCGATCGATATTCCCTTCCTTCATTCGGTCTAACGTATAACGCAATGCATGAAGTCCTAAATTAAATCCGCTTCCCCGATCCCCAAGCAGATATCCAAGCCCATCTTCACGGTAGCTCTCGCCTTCTGCATTCCGTCCATAAGCCACAGCCCCGGTACCGGCAATCACCACGATGCCCGGTTCGCCCAGAGTGGCCCCCCAATAGGCTGCCACATAGTCTGGCTCTATGCGATACCGATCGGCCCTCACAAGCCCTTTCAACAGCTCAAAAAACCGCAGTCTCTTCTCCTCATCAGAATATCCCGCCATTGCGGCACAAACACCGGCAAAATGGGCATTGGCGATCTCTAAACCGGCTACTGCACAGGCCTGGCCTACTCCCTCCAACACCGAACGGCGCAACACCGGCTCGGCAGTAACCGCAATGTTGCCCGGCCCCCCCGTCCCTTCACCGACAACGGCCTTTGCATCGGTGATGATTGTCGCCGCCGTTTTCGTGCCCCCACCATCTATGCCTAAGTATAAACGCATTCGCTCACCCACTGTCATGAACCTGCCTGCGTGGCGCTGTAGAGACGATAGGCCTCCAAAACCGTCTTCACCTCACCGTCCATGTGAATCTGCCCATCCATAAGCCATATAACCCGCTGAGCTACCCGCTCCACCTTCGCAAGGTCATGCGACACAAACAGTATCGTCTTACCTTGGCGCTGCAACTCCTCTACCTTCCGATAACATTTGGTCTGAAAGGCCTCATCCCCAACCGCCAACACCTCGTCAATTAATAGAATATCCGGGTCGGTATGGATCGCGATGGCGAACCCCAATCTCAGCCGTGCGCCGTCGTTCCAGTTTCGCACCGCCGTTCGAACCTTATCGCCAAGCTCCGCAAACTCGACAATACGGTCGAACTTCTGGCGCATTTCACGGGCCGACATTCCCAAAATAGCCCCGTAAAACTCGATGTTCTCCTCGCCGGTCAGGTCTATATGAAATCCCGCCCCTAACTCCAGTAGAGGTGCGATCCGTGCTGCTCCTCCATCTACTCCATAAAGGCGGATATCGCCTGATGTCTTCCTGTAAACCCGCGCCAAAAGCCCCATCAACGTGGATTTACCCGAGCCATTGCGCCCGATGATCGCCACGGTCTGCCCATGAGGCACACAAAACGACACGTCACTCAACGCCGTGAAACGTTTCACCGTCGGCTCCGAGCCGCCGAAAAGGCTAATTAGTCGCCGCTTAACGGATGTTCTATAACGAACACGAAACTCTTTTGTTAAATGGGATACCACCACAGCATACTGTTTCCCCTCTCCGACCTCATCGAGGCCTGTAACCATTATCGTCTCTGTCATGGCCGCTCCACAAAAAGCCACTTGCGCCGGTTGAAATAGGCATACCCTGCCCACGCGATGAGAAACGAAAGCAAACACGCCCCGAACCAAAGCGTCCAATCAAACGGCAGTGGTTTTGCTCCCTTTAACGAAGCATTGAACGCGCTAGGGCTTATCGGCTGTAAAAGCATGCACCGGTAAGCCGTGATAATGGCCGCGATCGGATCGAGGAGGTACACCTTATAGAGCCATGGATGCGCCCGAATGAGATGTGATGTATAGTATATCTGATCGGCAGGGTACAGCACAGGTAAAAGAAAGAAACCGAGTTGAAATACGGTTTGAACGATGAACTTGACGTCCTCGTAAAAAACGTTCAGCGACGCCACAACAAGCGCACACCCAATCACCAGCAACAGCTCTATCACCGTGATGAAGGGAAACCATACCATGCTTCCAAGCAGCGGTGTCCCTAAACCAAAGAGGGGGGCAACGCCTAAAAAAACGATGAAATAGAGCGCCCAACTCAATAAAAAATGCACGAAGTTGCTTAGAACGCTCGCCAGTGGAATGACCTCACGCGGTAAATAGACCTTCCGAATGATCGGATAGTTGATCAAAAGGGACTGGCTGGCATCTAATATAGCTGTGGAGAAGAAAGTCCATGGTATGATGCCGGTTAACAAATAGGCGCTGTAGTTTGGAGCGCGCACCCCAACCACATTCCGAAAAAGAAAGGTGTAGACAAACACTTGTAGTAAAAGCGGAATACCAGACCATAAAAAGCCGAGCACAGAGTTTTTGTAGCGTACCTTCAACTCGCGCCGAACAAGCATATAGAGTAGATAACGATATCGCCAAAGCTCTCTGAGTTCTTCAAGCATCTTTTATGGTTTTGTCCGATTCCGTGTGCCGAGCGCTCAACACCGCAGGCTCTAACAGTCCGCGAAGCTCTTCACGAGGGATAAGTATCTTACGCCCGCCAGCCACACGAAAGGCTTTTATCCTCCCTTGTCGTATATAAGATCGAATGCTTGCGGGAGTCAATTGAAGATAGTCTGCCGCTTGGGCAACCGTATAAAGCTCTCTCTCTTCACTAGACATCCATCACGATCCTTAAAACAAGTTTCGAGATAAACGGCGCATTTGCTATTAAGTACGCCTCGATTAAGGTAAAGTATACGAATGCGGAGTAGAGTTGTCAATAGGCAAATGGCCATGCGAGTTGGAAGCGCCTTCGGCTTCATCGGGCTGATGCTATTAACCTTGCCCATAAAAGCCGTCCCACCCTCCTCGTTGCTGTCTATAGCACGCCAAATTGTGGTGATTGGCCCCACCACTCCCATCCTACCACCAGCGGTACAAAAGGAGCTTGAGCACCAAAAACAGCTTCTTGCCGACTCTATCGGTATTCGCCTACCAAATGCACCCCATAAAGACGACTCGCTTGTACATAATCTCCCACTCTTCGGTACTCCGCAGCCAGCACCCCTAGATAAGCTGCCACCCTCTTTGCAAATGCCGACGGCACAGGCGCTTTTGGAGGATGCACTGCGGATGTTGCTGAAACAACGATTCGCCATCGCAACCCCATCGCCTACTGTTCTCGAACAAGCGACCAAGACCCTGAACCTGAATCTCGCTTGGCCTCTCAAGCCAGCCCAAATCCGCACGCTCTGCATGGCGCTGCATACAAACTACGCCCTCATCATTCATGTAAGCAATCTAAAAGTCCAGGATGGAAGTTTCCGTATCGTTATCCTACATGCTACGCTGCGCATACTCTCTATCTCATCTCCATCCGAAACCTCACTTGACCCCATTCCGGTTGTTGGGTCTGCGCAGATCGCCCATGTCTTCCTCCATTCCAACTACGAACTTACTCAGATCGATGCCATCCGCCTGGCAGCACTGCAGGCCGCTCAAATGGGCATTCATGCTTTAGAAACCGGGCAGACCTCGCCGTTTGCTCCTCCTTCCGTCCAATTGGCTATCTTGCCCGTACCTGCACCCAAGGTAGCAGATGCTATCCTATTTAAATCCTCAGGTCATGTGCTTCTCATAGGTGCCCAAAACCTCCCAACCGATCGCAGCAATCTGCTCTCCATAAATCTTTTGCCTCTCTCAAACCATCAAATCTATACACCCGCTGCTACCGAAGAAGCGCTGAAAGGCCTTCACCTATCCCCCCTTGCCCTTTGGCATGATGAAACACCGGATATCCAGCGTCTCCGAACCGTCGCCAAACAGATGAAAGCGGACTATCTCCTGTGCTTTCGTATAACCGATCTGGAACTACGCAACTGGACGGATCATGATGCAACAACTAACACTTCGGAACCCCAACTCGAAGGTAACGCCGAAGCCGTAGGGTATCTTATAGATAGTAACAGTGGGCAAGTGCTTTGGCACCATCGTTCCGTAGACACCATGCGTATACCGGCTTTTATCACCGATCAACAAGCCGTCCAAACCGTTTTAAGAGATGCTATACGGTTTGCGCTCAGCGATCTCTCTGTATCGCTTTATCACTATCTCAACGCATTTACTCAATGAGGAACCTATGCCAACCTACACCGCTCAGGCCCTCGTGCTCCATCGTCGAAGTTTAGGTGAGCACGATCGCGTCCTCACCCTTTTTACTAAAGAACATGGAAAAATATCGGCCGTCGCGAAAGGCTCGCAACGCGCCACCAGTCGCCTTGTCGGTGCAACGGAGCCGTTCACGCATGTCCGGCTCCTGCTGGCTACCGGGCGCAATCTCGACATCATCACCCAATGCGAGATCGTCAACGCCTATCCGGCTTTACGTACCGATATTGAACGCCTCTCCCGCGCCGCCTATATTTGTGACCTGCTCGACGTTTTCTCCCACGACCACGATGCAACATCGAGCGAAGCCGTCTTTGACCTCACCTGCGCTGCCTTGCTGCTGTTAACACAACCCTTCGAGTGGCTCGATTCCGTTATCCATGCCTACGACATTCGCCTCTTGGAGGTCTTAGGCTACGCCCCTGCCATCGAATACTGTGCACACTGCGGAGAACCGCTTCAGGAGCCACCCTTCGGGTTCAGTCCGGCTGCCGGAGGGGCACTTTGCATGCGTTGTCGGCATACTTTTCTAGATGCCTTCCCTTTGCCCGCCGACACTCTCACCGCGCTGCAAACGCTGCAAACAGCCTCACCGGAAGCGCTGCTCCACTATTCGCCGCCAAAGACGGTCGTCCCTCACATCGAGCGTGCCCTCAGAAGCTTCATTCGCTTTCGCGCCGAGCGGCCCCTTCGCACTATCGAGTTTCTCGACTCCCTACGTGCCGCCATCAATTAAGGCATATCAGGACTGGAGCACTCCGTTATTTCTCTAACGTGATCGCTGCGATACGGAAATCGGGAGCGTTCGGTAGCTGAATGGCAATCAGCTTGCTGGTCTCGGTAACCGGCACCACATAGTGATAAAGTCCGACCGCCCCAGGCTGCGGGCCATTCGGGCCGTTATGCCAACGACAGTAGAACCCTACCTTTGATAGGTTAGCCTCTAAAGCATTCCATGGGGCCACGGTAAGCGCCCATAGGTCGGCTGCATCGCCTCCACCCGGAATGGCAAAGACTAACCGCAACTGTGTGGGAAGAGACTTCGAGGCACTAGCGCCCAAAATGTGAATAAACCGATAGACCCCACTCTGCTTTCCTAGCTCAAGCCGCTGCCCCATACAGGCCAGAAAGTCCTCTCCCTTCTCGTTGGGGCTACCCCATACAAAAGCGATACGACGATTCGAGTCGGGGCAGCCGTGATCTACCGACATCCAGATATTCGAGGGGATGGGGCCGCTGACAGCATAGTTCGGTATTAACGCCCTCGGAAACGAAAGCCCTTGGTCATCGAAACTCCCTATCCCGGGCATCATCTCGTTTGTAACGCCCTTGATATTGTAGAGCGTTGACAGGTCCACAAACTGCAACTTCCCATCTACCACTCGCACAAGCTGCACCAAACGGTCATCTACGCGCGTGCAAGCCGTTGTAGAGGCCCACGTATCGCCTACTTGTAAATCCCAAACAAGGTAGTAAAGGCCATTACACGGAGGCGCCGTTACCCATGCGAGAAATCCGTTCAGCTTTTGCCCCGGAGCGACATCCTGCGGAACCGGCGTTGTCTCGTCGTTAAAAACATATTCGGTGCCATCGAGATAGTACCAGTGATAGCCCACCCGCACAAGGTTCTTCTTCCATATCTGAGGGCCGTCGTTCATCAAAGAGATGGGCACCGGCAGCCGGTGAACAGCCGGCAGTTCCCCAGGTATCTGGGTGGAAAGAAAACGCGGGCCGAAATCGTAGGGAACAACGCATATCGGCATCGCATCTATCGAGACCCCATTTCCCTTACCGTCTGCCACCTCCCACCTCACGAGATAAGTCCAGTCATCACGTTGATGCCAAATCGGCAACGGTTTCCCATCCGGAGACATCAAAGGTAGCTGCAAGGTTACCGAAGCCACACTTCCCGGCGCTACATCCTGAGCGAGCATCATCGAAGCATCGGCCATGTCTACGGGGGTCTCTGTCTCATGCCCTGACATGGCTTCCTCTACCCGATAGAGCCGTAATGTCACCCGAAACCTCTCCGAGGCTTTCCACGTCGCAGCACCGTCATTTCTCAGGAGCGCATGAACGGTATAGACGCTTCCGCTCTCCATTATAGGTCGCAGATCGGATTGAATGACCTCGGCCGCAATTGCGGGCAACGCAGAGGCGGTCTCCACCTGTTCTGGCAGCTTCATCATTCCCCCTGGCAAATCCGTGTCGAGGAATGGGGTATCTGCCGCAGCGCGTTGAAGTGTGGTTAAACCGATTTCTAGGGTATAGGTGCCCGGCGCTAGCGGTGCCCCACTTGGACTAAGCACACGTATTTGCAGTGGAATGCTCACATTTTGGCCTGGAGCTACCGATTCGGGCAAGGGAATAGGCTCGCCATAGGCAACCGGAGTGCCGTCTTTTACCCACCGATAGGCTAATGCGATCGGAGTTTGTTTTGCGCCCCAAACCTCCGTACCCGTATTCTCCACCCGAATCAAGGTGTCCACCGTCGAGCCTGCTTCTAGGTGCTGTGGCAACCCAACCGTAAAGAAACGTGCTGATGTCCGATGCAGACCTATCCACTTCTGCGCGTACTCGCGGGTAATATCCACAGTAATGTAACCGTCCTCTAAGGAAGGAGCTACCTCTGTCGCATCCGTATAGCCATTCCAGCTATCCACCAAAATCCAATTAGGGTCTGCCGAAAGCGTTGCGTTCCAGTGCTCACGATAAGTGGCTCCATCATTCCGGGGCACGTAGTGCTTCAGCGCCTCTGCGCTATCGTCACGCACCGTGGGATCATAGCCGGGCGACAGGGTCGCCAGTCGTATCCACCCTCCTTCTTCTACAGTTACGCCCTTGTCACGAGCCAACTCGAACGCCCCGTCCAACGGCATTCCATGATAATCAGGGGTGCCGATAAAGAGGAGATCGGCACCTGCAAACTCCTCAGAAAACCGACGTCGTAGGTCGGCAAAAAGCGAGGGCGTTGGCGATGCAATCGCGTCTGCATGGGTGATAAACACAGGATAAGCGATGCCGCCCCCATTTGCCGCGTCAAACGGCACACTAAAGCGAAACTCAGGTGGGATATGCCGATAAAAGTCACGAATGCCGCTGTAAATCGCCTCTTCCGTTAGCTCGCGCGCGTCCTTTAGATCGAGATAGAGGGCCACAAGGGGATAGTCTTGTCGTGAGGCTTTTGCGGCTAACAAAGCCACCACTAACGCGCTTAGCCCTTTATCTGCATATTGATTTCGCGCCGTTAGACGATACACCGGCAAAATAACATCTATGCCCGCCTGTCGCGCCGCCACGATCTGCTGCAAATGCCAATCTGCACAATCGTAAGAGAACCACGGCCCAGAGCCGTCTAAGGGATGATGGGCCAAAGCGGTGCTCCCGTCATTATGCACCACGCCTTCAGGGGGCGCCTCCTTCCTCGGATCGGCCTGGTAGTTGTAGTAGTAGAGGGCCATCAAAGCGGGCGTAATAGGCTGAGGCTTATGCGGGGCGATCTGCCGTCTAGGGTAAAAGGTTATCGGAACAACCGGTTGGGGCGCCTGCGGTTGGAATGGTGGGTGCTCACGAGCCTGCTGCGTATTAAGGGTTACTAGACCGGCGCTTGTTTCTCCGCCAAATACAAAAGCCGATTCGGCATTCCACTCACCTGGGCTAACCGTGCCATCAATGACCGGCTTGGCCGCTGCAAAACGTGGACAAACGAAAGTGTCAATATGGGCAGGCGCTGCAGCCTCACTCAACACAAGCTGTCCCCATAAAGAAGGGTTATAAAGATCGGACGGGCCGGTAACTCTTGGAGATAAACAGAGCAGCTTGGGGCTGTCGGGGGTGGTGGACTGCGTTGCGACCGTGAAGCCCAAACGCAACCCGGGCGCCGGTTTCACTCCCAAATCTACCCAAGGGATCGCCGCTTCTAGCGTATACCCCGATACAAAGGTTCCTGTAAGGCGTTGTGCTCCGTGAGGCGCTACAGCATATTTGATGATCTGCGAAAGCAAGGCGATTCGTTCGGCCTCACGCTGCTTCTCATCTACCTTGCTCTCTTGTATCTGCTTAAGGCGCCCGTTGATATCCTCCATCCCATTGAATAACGGCTTGAAATCGGGTCCCCGATAAAGTTGCAATCCACCCACAGCACTGGCGGCCACCACCACCGTCTTTGCATTTGGCTTGGTGATCGTGTGGTCATCGTCCGTCTGGATAAGCACAAGGATGGCATCATCTTTGAGAGGGTCGCTGAAAGGAGTCGAGTTTGTTCCGTGAAGCGTGGCCTTATTGACCACCACCCCAATGTAGAGATACTGATCGTCCCATCCCGTATAGCCGACCACCCGATTTGGCCGCTCAGGCTCGGCCAACTCTAACGCTGTACTGTTGGAAGAAAGAGAAGGAGGAGACGTTTGCCCATAGGATCGTACGAGAGTAGGCAACCACCCTATGAAAAGGGCTACAGCAATCGTAATACGCTTCACAAAATCCTTCCTCCCAAACCGGCAGCATTGCTAGGATTTGGGAATGTAGCATTTTTGTACCCCCTCTGTCAAGCGAAGCCAGATACCCTCATCTAAAGACGATAGCTCGCGCCTAACCTGCCTCCAACTTTGTATATCGCGGTGCAAGCTAGACAATCCGTCTCAGACCTCAAGCAGGATTTTGCTCGACCTGTCTCGAATAGGAAAGTATGATACGCTCTGTGATGTCCGTTCTCTTAGTTGTAACCCTCTGGTTCTCCCTAAGTACTTCAGCAATGGCACAAGCCCAAAATCCCAACCCAGCAACGCCTACCTCTATCGGCCCGTGGAAAGCCTGGTTTGAAAACGGCGCGATCTCGTTGGACTATCAGGGCATTCCGTTTGCTCGAGGGGGTCAACTGCAACTTTTTGCCCCGAACTACGCACAAGGCTACTACAGCTCCGCCGCTCATCCCCCAGATGTTTCCGTAACGCCCCAGCCCGATGGAAGTCTCACCTATCGTGCCGACTTCCATTATGATGCCACCAATCGCCGTTTCAACGGTGTACAACAGATCACGGTCTCACCAAACGGAACGATTCGCGCTGCCCTTCAAGCCAAATGGCAAGACACAGCCCCGGCGCTTATAGAGTGGAATCCACTCCGAATTTGGGCCTATCTGCTGGTCGGTTCTACTCAGAACTGGGTCACCCGTGATGGTCAGCAAGGCCAACAATCTATCTCTTACTTTCCGGTTCCCTGGCGCAGTGCCCAAATTCCCTTTCTCCGTTCCATCTTCACACACACGGCTATCGGAGAGATAGAACTCGCCTATCAAGCAGATGAGGGCGTCTGCTTCGATGCCCGCTCCGACCCCTATCTTGAAGGAGAGCCGGTTTTTTGGTGTGGACTTCTTGGAAGCACGTTGTCCCCTGGAGAGACCTTCAACGAAACGCTAACGTTGAAAGTCGTTCCTTCCCCAACTTTGCCTGCTCTACAGACCGCCAAGCGAAGCGAAACGCTCTCCTTAAAGCGAATCGATTCTCAGCAAGCCCAAGTAGGTCCACAACCGCTCACCGATGCGCAAGGACACCCCATCCTCGTGCCTCAGCCAAAGCGGGTGGAATTCACCCAATCCGACTATCCGATCCCTAAAAAACTACCCCTTTATCTCTACCTGCCACACACTAAGGACGGAGAACGCGTTCACCAAGCTCTCAACGAGCTTGCACATGAGTGGGCCTCAGAGGACATTCACTTTACTGTCTCTCACGGCACCTGGGAAAATCGGGGGCTTTTGGTGGCCGTAGCCGATAGACCGTTACCTATCCAAGCACCCATTCCTCCCGTCGTCCCCGAAAGCTACGCACTTGAGGTAACTCCAACGGCTGTTATGGTGGTCGGCAGGGATGCAGCCGGTGCATTCTATGGTCTACAAACCCTTCGGCAACTTCTCCAACGAAACAAAGCAGGCCAACCCACACTTCCCCAGGTATCCATTTCGGATTGGCCTACGCTTGCCTTTCGAGGCGCTCACCTCTTCGTAGGCAAAGAGGCGCTTCCTTTCCATGAAAAGCTCATTGATCGAGTCTTCTCACGCCTCAAGCTCAATAGAATGGTAATTGAGTGCGAATATACGGCCTGGAAATCCCATCCTGAACTCCATGTTCCTTTTGCCATGTCGCCTCACGATCTCGCCAAGGAGGTGGCTTTCTGCCGCGATCATTTTATGGAGCCTATCCCGCTCATTGAAACGCTGGGGCATGCACAATGGCTGTTCGCAAATAACCAACATAAAGACCTCGCCGAAGATGTCAACACACCCTATGCCTATAACGTAAACGACCAGCGTACTTACCGAATCGTTTTCGACATTTTCAACGAGGCGATCTCCCTCTTTCATCCCCATCTTTTCCACATCGGACACGATGAGGTTACCCTTTTCGGGAAGTATCCGGCCCGACCCAAAAATCAGCAGGACGGGCTTGTCAAACTATTTGTGGCCGACACGAAACGCCTGCACGATTGGCTAGCTAAGCGCGACATCCGCACCATGATCTGGTCGGATATGCTGCTCAACCCGCTAGAAGGTACTCCAACGCCACAAAATCCCTCACTATCCGCAGCCAACGCTCCCACAATTGCCGATGCTCAAGCGATGCGTGCCGCCTTGCCAAAAGATATCATCATCTGCGATTGGCGCTACGCCCCAGGCAGCGAACAGCGAAATGGCCTTGCTCTCTTTCAAAAGGATGGTTTTCAGGCCATCGGCAGCGCGTGGTACGAGCCGGAGAATATCTGGGGCTGGGTTCAACAGGTTCTACAAAATCGCTCTTTGGGCACGCTCCAAACGACCTGGGCCGGCTACAATAGCAACGAGAGCCTGTTATCCGAAGATTTTCCGCAGTTCAGCGCCTTCGTTTTGGCCGCCGAATACGCTTGGAGTGGCACTAACCTAAAACCCCTCCTCACCGGTCAATCTCGCTCCCCAGATACCTTGTCCTACACGGCTTCCGAACTTTTTACACGGCTCTACGGCGATCTGCCCGCACCCGGGGTGGCACGACCTGGCTGGTTCATCTCACTTTCAAACTCTGCGAACATTCAACTGGCGGAAGGAGATAACGGCCTGCCTTGGCAGACGGTTCTTACCCCGTCGCAAGCGAATACTACGGGTACAAACGACACCAAGACGGGCATTCTCTACGCCAACGACGGCCGTGGCATTTTGCTGCGTGGCCTCTACACAGCAGGCTCTCACCTCACCCCCACGAGCCTCGATATTCCTGTAGACCGACCTGCGCGTACGATTGCCATTCTCAGTGCCCTCACTTGCGACATTGGGCTAGGCAAAGTGGCGGCTTCTCTTATCGTCGCCTATACCGACGGCACAAACATCACCATCCCGCTGCGTTCCGGATACGAGATAGCGGCACTGAGCGATCTCATCCCCTCACGCTCCTATTTTGCCTCCACCATTCCCTACAGCATCGGGGCACATACCGTGGCACTGCGCCTCTTCCGCTGGCGTAATCCCTATCCGCACAAAGTCATCCGCTCGCTCACTTTTCGCGCGGAGAACCCATTCGCCGGCCCCATACTCTTTAGCATTACCGGTGTTGAATAGCCTGCGAAGAATGCTCCGTTTGTCATGCATCGTATGCTATCCTTGGCTGTTCCGCACGGTATCTAACTGTTTGCCGAAACGACAAGGGCAGACCCTACTCGCAAATAGGAGGGTCTGCCCACTATGAAAGAACCACAATGCAGCTCTTATTAAGGGCGGCTTGGTCTTCGAGCAGCTGCACGGACCGGTTCAGGGCGGGTCGGTTTGCCTTGTTTTGTCGGTGGAGTGCGTTTAGGTTCTGCACCGCTTGTCTCGTCCTCATCCTCGCGTTCAACCGGCAAGAGAAAACCGGTTTCCTCGATCTTCTGGGCTTCGCGGGCACGCCGTACCATGGCCAAAAGAATTCCGGCTACCGCCAAAAGCACGCCCGTCCACACTAAGTTTATTCCGGGCTTATACGTAACCGACAGCGGGATCGTCCATCTGGCCGGCAAATCGGGCAAGCTAAACGCAATGCGTGCCTCGTTGCTTCCAACCTTTAAGCTATCTAAAATGGCCACTCCAGGCCTTCCCTGCGAGTCGGTAAGCTGGGGCAAGGCTTCACCGGTCTTTATCAGCATCGGCATGCCTTGAGGGGTACGCATGAGGGAGCCATCTGGTGCATGCACAAACTCGATGCCTGGCTCTGCTGCAACGATATGATCCGGTGTATTGAAGGGTTGTTCGGGATCGGTGATGCCGATGATAGCTCCCATATACTGCAGGGGCCGTGTGACAGCTTTATAGTAGTAGATGCGATAGGGCCCCAACTGTGCCACGGAGCGAGGCCGCATAGTTACATAGGGCAGCTCCACACCCGGCTGACTGGCCAGCGCGATATAGAGATCATGTCCGACGTACTTCTTGATAGAAGGCCATATCATGGTATCAGGGTTGCCCTGCGCCTCCTCTTCTACCGAAGGACGCGGCACAAACCACCGTGGCTCCATCAAAAACGTTTGACTATTGCCCGAAGCATCAATCTTGTCTCCACCGGGCGGGGTGATGCGCAACATCACCCTGTTCTCCGGATCGTACTCCGGATCGAGAGGTCGCTCCGGAAGTGGCTTGCCGGTCATCCCTTCAAAAGAGATGGTGTAGCCAAAAACCTTAATCGGCCCCTGCCCCTCCTTGAGGGTGACCAGAGCAGTCCGCTCAAAAGTATTCGAGAGGATGACCCCGATAATCAGCACCCCAACACCCACATGGGCGATCCAGGCCCCGGCGGATAAAGGCTTTTTGCGAAATACCCGATAGGCCAGCATGGCGTTCGATAGAGCAGCCAAAAAGCCCAACGAGGCCATCGAGATCACTAAAACTCGCTGTCCGCCCGGCCCCAGCCATTGATGCAATGTATCGTTCAGCACCTGCGGATCGCTCACGGCAGCTATTGCACGCTGCGAGCTTAATACCCAAAAGAAAAGCCCAAACCCAAAGGCGATCATAATCAGCCAAGGGATAAGCAGCTTCTGTTTAAACTTCTCAGGGTCGGTTCTTCGCCAGGCCAACCAAGGAACACAAGCAATAACAAACGCGGTGATCAGTACAACCGGGAACATCGCCTTGTTATAAAACACCGGTGCCGGTGCACTCGGTGGGCGATGCAGCCAACTAAGGAAGAGTGGCGTGGTAGAGCCTAGCGTCACAATAGCACAGGCGATACCCATCAGCAAAACAGAGAGCATGAGAGCGAAGTCACGAGATAGAAGCGAGTCGCCCATAGAGGGTCGCTTCGGCATTGTCCGTAGGCGCCACAGCCACAAAGCCAGGCCACCGATGCCGTAAAACAGCAGCATGGTAACCATTAACACCAGGCCGCTTTTGCCGATGTTGTCGAAGGCATGAACCGACAGCAACTGCCCGTTGGGCATCTTCGAGGCCAGCGCTCCGGATCGCGTTAAAAAGGTGCCTACCAAGAAAAGCCAGAATGCCAGAAGCCCCAAAAACAGGTTCGTACGCACCATCGTCCGCCGTGTGCGCTGGGCCAGCAGGCCGTGCGCTAACGCCGTAACCGCCAACCAGGGAAAGAACGAGGCATTCTCTACGGGGTCCCAAGCCCAAAAGCCATGCCAACCTAGCGTTTCATAAGCCCAATACCCGCCCATAAAAAGCCCTAACCCCAACACCGCACTCGATAGCAGCGCATAGGGAAAAACACGGGGCGCCCATCCCTCATAATCTCGCCAAATAAGGGCTGCCGCTGCATAGCTGAAGGGCACTGCCAATGACGCAAAACCGAAGAAGATAGTAGGAGGATGGATGGTCATCCAATAGTTTTGAAGCGAGGGCGTCAGACCAAATCCATCCGGCGGGACGCCCGGCATTCCCGGATGCGCCTTAAGAAACAGGGTATAGGGCGACTGTTTTATGAGGATAGCGCACAGAAAGGCGATTACAGAGGTGTAGATCGGCATGACGCGGGCCTCGTAACGCCGTGCCCGCAACATCACCACACAGCCGATAATGGCCGTCCAACAAGCCCATAAAAGGAAACTGCCTTCTTGCCCCGACCAAGTTGCAGCCAAACGAAACCAATGGTTGTGCAGATCGTTGCCCGTGTGCTGAACCGCGTAGTCGTACTGATAGAGGCGATGATAAACGATATAGGCCAACGCCCCAAAAGCGGTGAGCACACTTACACAGGTTAGGGCATAGAAAGCGCGGGCAATGGAACGCCACAAAGTCTCGCTAGATCGCAGCCAAAGTGCCACAGTGTAGGCGATAATGACCAGCAGAGAGGCACTCAACCCCACAAAAACGGCAGTGCTGCCGATAGTCCCCGGTGTCATGGGCTAAGATATCCCTCCCTTACCGTAGGGCAAGGGTTTTCGACTGTCATCGTACTTTGAGGGACATTTTACCACCATGCTCGTTGAAACAAAAACCGTTTGGCCATTTGGTAGATGCTGCACCGTGCCCGTGACGGCGGTTTCCGGTGCGGTATCAAAGCTCTCTGGCTTCGCCCCCTTATAGACAACCTCAATGGTCTGATTGTGGGGGTCCTGCAAAATAAAGGTAAGCGCCTTCATTTGAGAGTCCCAGCGCACGGTTTGGTGCAGAATTTTTCCACGTACCTGCACAGGGCCGGTGCTCCGCAGGGCGGTGGCGATGTCTACGTACGGCGTCATCGAACTGGTAAATGCCCAAAGCGTGAAACCGATGGCGAGACTGATGATCAACCCTGCGATGATCGGCCCGAGCTTGAACCCACCTGCCCCACGCCGCGTTGGCGATGAACCTAACACTTCTGCTAAACCCTGCATGGGCGTTATAGAACCTCCTTCTCCTCTATACGAATCTCCATGCGCCGAATGGCACGATCCACCATGAGGAGGTAACTAAAGAGGCCTAGCCACACGATCAGCGGCACCAGCATCACAAAAAATAGAACGGTTGAGTGGCTCATCGAAGACAAACTCCTATTCCTTTTCCGTAAATTTTTCAGCAACGTGTTGATGCCCCACGGCCTCCTGCATTCCTTGCCGAAGGCTCAGTTGCACTTGTCGCACACGAAGTTGAAATAGCCACACGAACAGTAGGGTAAATGCTAGAAAGGACGGGTAGAGCACCAATTTGTAGCTCAGGCTCGTGTTGGACGGGTCAGAGAGTGTAGTAGTTGGGTGCATCGTCTGCACCAAGCGCGGAACAGCCCAAATAAGATATTGAGCTGGTACCAGCGCCACAAGGGCGTACACGCTGCTAAGTCGCAACCGCCGGTCTAAATGCTCCGCTAAGGCCCCCCGCAGTACGAGATAGGACGCATAGAGCAGCAGCATGATCACAATCGAGGTTTCACGCGGGTCCCAGTTCCAAAAACTGCCCCACTGCACGCCGGCGAACAGGGAGCCGGTAACCGTTGCCAACAGACAAAAGAGAAACCCAAGCTCCATCGCCGTTGCCGACTTTATGTCGTGCAGGGCCGATTTGCTTCGCTCCCCTCGCCGTAGGGCCGATAAACAGAGAACCGCATAGATAACCCCTACAAAGTAGGCGATAGAAGAGAGCACAGCACAGGGAACGTGAAAAAAGACGATTCGGGCAGGATCGCCTTGCCTGCCAAACCCCACGGCGCCCTTTGCGATGAAGAAAGCTCCTACAATGACATAGGTCATCAAAAGACCTGTGCCGATCTTCCACCAGGCGCCCGATATCGTTCCCGAACGTCGTTCGGGACGAACCTGAGGCTCGTCCAACTCTTTATTATGTATAGCCGTCATTATTAATCTTCCCAGACATAGTTGAACAGCAGTGCCGAAACCGCCACGATCAGCACGCCGAAACTCAGCACTCCCCCAATATTCTTTACGTGTAACATCACCGGCGCCCCCTGCATGTAAAGCGAGCCTGCCGCGTTCAGTAAGAGCAACAGAAACACCACCAACGTTGGCAGTCCCACCGCCCCATAGAGCGCTCCACTGCCCCGTGCTTTAGATGTAAGGGCGGCAATAATGGTGGCCGTGCTGGCCAAGCCCAAACACCCGCTCAACATAAGTATCAGAAAGGCGAATGGCTGGCCCATCGGCAAACCGGTAATCGCCATATAGATCGGCGTCACAACCACAGCGACACCGCACAACAGCAGCAGATTAAAAAATAACTTTCCCGCGTAAACTGCCTCCGGAGACGCATAGAGTCGCAACGTAAACGCCGTGCCCGTCTCTTCCTCATGCACAAAGGCATGCGACAGGCCGGAGAAAGCAGCGAAACAGAGCAGCACCCATAGCATCCCCATCTTTGCCGGCGCATTCCAGGCTGGCCGCATTACACCTCGTGGGTCGGCCACCAGCTCTTGCTTTAAACTTTCCGTGGCTAACGCCAACAACAGCAGCGAGGCGAAGGTAAAGACACCTACAGCACAAAGAGCAACCCGCGTGCGCAACTCCGCCTTCAGGTCTTTCATCAGGATCGTGCGTGCTTGCCGAAACCATCCCCCCTGTTTCTTTAGACAGTGGCTACGCCATTCTGTTGCAGATGCCTGCGCCGCACTCACCTCCGTCAACTTACTTTACGCTCCTCTCACACACATCTATCGGCCACAGCCTTCTGTCTCCGCGCAGATTGGGCGCTCTCTAAGTATCGGCAGTTTCGCCAAAACCTCCAGATCATCGGTAACATGCTTGTGCAAACCTCATGCACACATAACTGCTACCCTTACCCTACTCGCCCTCTTATGTCATTATACCTTTTCTGAAGATGGTAACCGGTAACACTGACTCGGTATTGGGTTTGCCAGCAAAGAGAGCTATCGCCTGTCCTTCTATCGGAGACTGTTGAAAGGCTGTTTAGCGAAACGAGGGTTCGCTCTCACGCGTGGACACTCCAAGACTGCAGGGGTCGTAACGAACGTGCCTACTTGTGCTAAAATGGAAGCGGTCATTTTTTAGATAGTGCGGAAACGGGATGCTTTTTTTTCTACTACGCCTACACCTGCTGTCGCTTAAAAACAGCTGCCGAACCTCTCTACAAAATCAACCGGTTGGCGCGATGGCCGTTATCGTCGCCGGCCTGGCCACTTTTGGCTTTACCTGCGTCTTCTTTCTCTGGGCTTTAGTCGCTGCCCAAAAACTAGGTATCCTCCAGGAAAGCCTGTTCCAGCTCTCTTACTACCTCTTCCTCCTGCTTCTGGCAGGCTCCGTTCCCTTTGTGGCCTCGACCCTGTTGCTTGCCGAGGACTATACTCTCCTTTTTTCTACACCGCTTCCCTCTTGGGCTATCCTCACAGCCCGTCTCATTGAGGCCACCATCGTCAACTCCCTACAGTTCTCCGCCTTGGGAGTGCCGGCCGTCCTTGCATCGGGCCTTGCCCTTTCCCTATCTCCCATCGCATGGCTGATGCTGGTCCCGCTCACCTTCCTTTTTCTACTTCTGCCCGCGCTGTTGGTTGCCCTAGGCCTCATCGTTCTGCTCCGCATCGCAGGCCTTTCGCGCATGCGTGCCGTCATCAGTTTCCTGAATGTGCTTATGGGCGCCCTCATCTGCCTCGACATCGCCGTAGCAGTACCTCATTCGCCGCTCTTTGCCCTCCTCGCCAATGCGCATTCGCTTCCCTATCCTGTGGTTTCGCATACCGTGCCCATCACCGCCCGTTTGGCGCCTTCAAGCTGGTTTGCTGCAGTGCTGCTTGCCCTCGGTGGGCAACAACCTTTAAGCAGCGCCCTATCTCCCGCGCTCGCCCTGCTTGTGAGCAATGGACTTCTCTTCGGAACGGTGCTTTTCATCGGCCGTCACACTATTTCGGCCGAAACGCTCGCCAATGAGCGTTCTCGCACGGTTCGCACGTCCAATACAAATGGACAAACCCTACTCAGGCGCCTGCTGCCTGAGCCGATCGGCGGGCTTGTCGAGCGCGACCTTCATCTTATCCTGCGCGACTCGGTGCTTCTCTCCCAGCTAGCCGTACCGGCCATTCTCTTTGCGGTGCCCTTTGTCCTTGCCCTGCCCAATCACTCCGCCGACACCTTAGGTCTCCTTTTCTATCTTGCAGCCATGCTGCTTGGCATTATCCTCTACACTCAAACATCTATTCTTAGCCTCTCTCTGTTGGGCATGGAGGGACAAGGATATTGGCTGGTTCTCACGGCCCCCATCACCATTCGCTCCAATCTTTTTGCTAAGTGGCTCACATGTACCGGCATCTCCGGAGGCTTTGGGCTGCTTCTTGGAACTCTCGACGGCATCTGCTTCCACGGGAGGTTTCTGGAGGTGATGCTACTGCTCGGAATTGCCGCCATCATCTCGGCCGGGCTTTGCGGTATCGGCGTAGGCTTCTCGGCCATTTTTCCCCGATTTCTTCACGATAACCCGGCTGTGCGGGTCAGCCCATGGGCGCTTATCCTGGGTTTCGTGGCCGCTACCCTCTATGTCCTCAGCGCCGGTGCAGCGCTCGCCCTCGCTGCCCTAGCCGCAGCCGACTATTTACCCGCAAAAACGCTGCTTATCCCAACGGGCATCTGCCTATTTCTTCTCATTTCGCTTCTGGCGGTCATCCTCCCCATTGAGATCGGCTCGCGAAGGTTGGAGGCCTATGAGTGGCCCTACTGAGCCAACGTCACGCCAACCAGTTTCTCTAGCGATCATCGCCCTCATTCTTCTAGGCCTCATGCTCGCTCTTATGCCCCTTCTCCATTGGCAACAGGGCGAGATCGCTCAAGAAAGAAGCCTGTCGAACCTCAGGCGCTTAGCCGACTCGCTGCAACTCTATGCCCAAGACTATGATGGCTGCCTCATGCCGCCGGTAGAGTTCCGTAAAGAAGCACCTCCCCTCACATGGCCGGTTCGTGCACAAGGCTACCTCTCCTCACTCCCAGGGCTACTCGATAACCCGGCCAACCCCGTTAGCGCCGCTCCCCATCCGCTTACCGATCCAAGCCATCGCTACCGCATCCCCACATCCTACGCACTCAATCGCCGTTTCTTTGGCGTCTTTAGCAAAGGCCCCTTCTCGCTCGATAATTTGGAACTGCCCGAACAAACCGTGCTGCTTGTGGAGGCCGGCCCCATGTGGAGCCATACAGGACGTGGAACCAACAGAACGCCAACACCGCACTCTATCGCGCGCCTCGACTACGGCGACACGACCGACCGGGTACAAGGACTAGTGTGCTACCCATCCACACACTTCGGCAAAATGGCCGTCGTTGCTGCCGACGGCCATGCAAAATCGCTTCGTGTGGCACACTATGGCCCCGCCGATGGCCCACACGACCCCCTCTACGGCCGTATCGGTGACGATATCTACAATTGGAACGGCGGTCATCCCAACGGGTTAACGGATACTCCGCCACGCGAATAACGCCGCATCGGCCCTCAGCCGCCGATCAAGCCATGGTAGCGCCCCATCCAGTACGGCAACAACCAATGCGTTGCGTCTAACTCTACCTCGCCTTCCCCTACCGAGTCGGCCACAAACGGATTCATATTCCACTTATAGGCCCCCACCTCTGCCGGAGATAGTACCTCCTCCAACTGCACTCGACCGAACCTATCGCGTTCTAAAGCGATTTTTACATCCCTGCGATGGCTGTTTTTCATAGCCCAATTTCGCAAATCCAACGGACTTTCCTCTAACCAAGTAGTTGCAGCGGCAACATCCTCCTTCCTGCCCGTACAGGCCGCATAAAGAATGTTGTGCAGAGCAGAACGTTGTGGCCGCAGTATTCGTTGCGTCCGCTCCAAACTAAGACGGTAGAGAGCACGCAGCGAGGGATTGGTCTCCAACTGCAATAAGGGATAGTAGGCGCAGGCTGCAAGCTCGTCGTCGGAATGGTTATCGGTGCCTATTGGCGGCAACACTTTCTGCAGCAGCGTGTTCAGCGCATAATGATGCCTCTGTATAAGGTTCCGGTAGGCCTCTTCATAGCGTGGGCTAGGACATAGATACATCGCAACCCGTAAATGCGAGAGAATCTCCAGAGCGTTCAATCCACGCTCGTCCTGCCACTCCGGATCATCGTTTATCTTCTCCGGAGACCAAACACCCCATGAGGTCACTCTACCATCCGGCCCCACCAAAGTGAAACCGTGGTCGAGAATATGATCGGTCACGCAACGGCACACGGTGGTGATCTCCGCCCTCTCCTCTTCAGTTGCCACCAGTTTGTAGTAAAGATACCATGCCAAATAGTGGCCATCGATCTCATCGGAGGAGGTATCCCCCTTGAAAAAGGTGTTCTGCATGGTGGGGGAGAGGTACCAATTCGGGCCGGGATCCGACTGAAACACCCGCTCGCCCGGGCGGATAAGCGCACGTGCCGGGAAACCTGGAACACCGGTAACATAAACTAGGTCGAGAAGCGCTCGCAAGGAGCGCCGTGCTTGATCTGCCGCGTCCTTCTCGCGTGTCACCGCATAGCGAAAGCATTGTGACGCCAAATATAGCGCCGTCCATAGACCATCGTTATCGGTGGCCTGAAGAAGCACACTCTCTAGGTCGCCCGGCCGGGTCAAAAAACATTCGGCCACATATCCGTTGCGCTCATGACGTTGTTCGGTCAGCCGTTGGTAGTGTTCTGCCTTTTGTAGTAATGTCATAGGGCGTCGTTCTATGTGTACAATCCCACCGCGCGTCGCGATCCAGGCCCCACCTCTTCGGTCCGACGCAATAGAGAGCACCTCATCATCCGGCAGCCAGCGTCTGCCGGCGTAGTATCTCCACGTGCCATCGCGCAAGCAGGCAGCGCCGTGCCTTGTGCCTATCCACAAAACTCCATCGGCTCCAAAATCCATGCAGCGCACAGGAAGAACCGGCGGAGGGGCTATTGCATCCACATCTTGCAACACACCGCCCTCATATATATAGAGCCGCTTGTTACCCGCTATCCAAAACGTGGCGTAGGCACCGGCAACAAAGGAGCAGAGAGGCACACCTATCTCAAAAGACTCCCACTTTCCCTCCGCCCGTCTCCATATCTCCGAACGGGTTGCGACATAGATGTCTCCTTCGGGGGAAATGGACATCTCAACGACATGCATCCCCTGCGGCAGAGGAACGGCCCCCTCCCCTTCAATAACGAGACTCTCAGTACCTAACTGAACGAGACGGTTATCCGGCAAAAACCCAAAGCCTAGGACTTTGGGGGCAACAGAATATGCACGACGCCGATTTTGGTAAAAAATCCCCTGTGCCGTGCTGATACATAGCGTGCCCCGAGCGTTGACTGCCAATCGGCAAACATTTTTGCTAAAAAAATCGTCTAATGCAGTAAGAGGCGTCGCGACGTCTTGCAAAAAGGCATCTGAAGACCGTGCAGTGGGTGATTTAGAAAGTGCTCTCATTGATTTATCTCCTTATCGTCTGCACGTCGTTCTCAGCGAGCTTCCTAATCAGAGGAAACTGCCTCAGGAAGCATGATGAGACGAGATTGTATGGATGCGATAGGCAGAACGCGAACGCCGTGCTTCCCTTATCCGGAAGCCAAAGGAGGGGTAACCAAGGCCGTCGCCGCATCGTATGACGCTCGACGGCCGCAGAAACAGAAACTCGCGGAAAAACCTCAACACCCGTGTTTTGCTCATCTGGTGTAAAACACGAGTATTTACCGGTTTTTTGCAAGTGATGTAGGTTTCTAGCGATGAGGTGAACCCTCCTATGGAAGAAAACAAGGTAGAAATTTTTTCTTACCTGCCTCGCCATAAGGATAGGTTGTACCCTGCTGTATGAATAAAGAGGACACACCATAGGGAACCTCTTAACCGGAGACACGCTCATTCTAGAACCTCGATCCGATTTGAACGAAAGGCGTTCGCAAGATGATGAAAGAGCGGAAAAAAGAATCGTCACGGAAGTCCGTTAACTGCATAGACCCTCCGCCGAAATCCGCCCATGAGGGCGAACAGACATCTCAAGAGGGGACCTCCTACTTGCGATTCCTCACGCGTAGGCGCTTGCTTACGGCAGAAGAGGAGATCGAGCTGGCCTACCGCGCGCGTCAAGGCGATCAGCAGGCACGTAATCTGCTCGTTGAGGCCAACATGCGTCTGGTTGTCGGCATTGCTCGACACTATAACACGTCTCTTATCTCCTTTGAAGATATCGTCCAAGAAGGAGCGATCGGTCTCATGAAAGCGGTCGAGCGCTTCGACCCACAGCGAGGCTGCCGCCTCAGCACCTACGCCACCCCCTGGATACGCCAAGCCATCAGCCGGGCCATAGACACTAAGGCGAAAGCCATTCGTGTGCCCGCCCATGTTGCCGAATCGCTGCGGCGCCTGGAAAAGGCGCGTCTGCAGCTTCTCACCGAACTTCAGGAAGAGCCTACCGCCGAACAACTCGCCGAGCGTTTGGGAATGCCGGTGGTTAAAGTTCGCCTCCTGCTCCAAACGGCGCAAGAGCCGCTGTCTCTCGACACGCTGGTGGGCGAAGAGGAGAGCACACCGCTTCTCGCGCTCCTCAACGACCAGGATACCGTAGACCCCCAAGAGGTTGTGATCGAAGAGGAACGGCGTCAACAGATAGATAGCCTCTTCTCTATTCTTACCCCGCGCGAGGCCGAGGTCATGCGCCTGCGGCTTGGCTTCGAGGGAAACTGCGAACAGATGCTCCAGAAGATAGGAGAGACCCTCCATCTTTCGCGAGAGCGCGTGCGCCAAATTGAGATACTGGCTATGAAAAAACTGAAGGCGGCCGCACGCCTGCGTGCGTTAGAGGAGTATCTCGGCACCTAAAAACGCCACGGCTTGGGCTACAGCCTCCCGTCTAGCTTTGGACGTGGAGGCTCTTTTATTTTACCCGCTTGCCTCGCAGATATCGGCACGACGTGCGTTGGCCACAAAGTGCCGTATTTTCTGTGGGTCTTTCTTGCCGGGTGCCATCTCAACCCCACTCGATACATCCACACCCCAAGGGCTAACCTGCCGAATCGCAGCCGCCACATTCTCCGGAGTCAACCCTCCGGCCAGCACAACAGGCACCGACACCCGGCTCTTTGCAAGGCACGCCAAATTCCAATCAAAAACCACCCCACCTCCTCCTAGCCGCTTTTCATTATAGGCATCCAACAGAACACCGGAAACCCTCAAACCTTCTAAGCGGCTCTCTATACCCAAAGCATCCTCCACACTGCGCATTCGACAGGCTAATATCAGCCCTCGCCCCTGCAATACCACCGAAAGCAACCCCCGCTCCTCCAAACGCGGAGGCTCGTAAAGCTGAATTGCATCCAGCGGAACCCCACGCAAACGCGCCGCGTCTGAAAGGTTGCGGCAAACTCCTACCCGCGCCACAAACGGCGGAAGGCCCTCCAATAAGTCCTCCAAATCGCTCCGATCGCCTACGTAGCGGGGAGTGTTCGGCACAAAAATAAAACCTAAAGCATCGGCGCCTGCCTCGGCGGCAATCCAGGCATCCTCTTTATTCGTAATGCCGCAAATTTTAACCCGAATCAAAGCCTCTTCTCCTTCAGCAAATAGACTGACATCGCATAGATTATGGCAAAGTTTTGGTATACTGCTTCTGTCTTTCCTTCAAACAATAGGATGCCTGGTGCGCACCAAACCTCGGGAATATCTCGTGAACAGCATGTAAAGCTATGACCATAGAAAGAGTACCCGCATCGCAAACAACAACCGATCCTTTCGAGAAGGTTAACATCAATGCCGCCGTGCCCGAAAAAGGACTTTCCTTACGCGCTATCCTCCTAGGTCTCTTGCTCACGATTCCGGCCACGTTTTGGACTACCGTCATCGAGGTGCGTTGGTACTCGCTAGACGGCACCTGCCTGCCTCTGTTCATCATGCCCATATTCTTCCTCTTCTGGCTTGTCCTTCTCAATCGAGGCATAAAATCGCTTAAACCACGTTGGGCACTCTCTCAACAGGAGCTGCTCTTCGTCTACATCATTCTCGTAGTCGGCACCGTTATGGCGGCACACGACATGCTTCAAAACCTCTTTGGTTCCATCGGCCATGCCGCCTATTTTGCCACCTCCGAAAACCATTGGCAGACTCTCTTTTTCCCTCTGCTCCCTAACTTCTGGCTCGTGCGCGACCCGGTGGCGTTAAAAGGTTTCTACCGTGGTAGTGTTAACCCCTACGACCCACACTATTGGATGCCCTTTATCGCCCCCCTGTTCTGGTGGCTCCTCTTCATCGGTACGCTCATCGGCATCTGCCTCTGCCTTAACATCCTTATCCGTACCCGATGGAGCGGCCATGAACGGCTTGCCTTTCCTATCGTGGAGTTGCCTGTCGCCCTTACCACCCAGCACCAAACGAAGGCTGCCGATCTGCTATCCAGCCGCGCCATGTGGGCAGGCTTCCTTCTCGCAGCCGTCTTAGACCTGATCAATGGCATGCACAATCTCTATCCCTCCTGGCCTTACATTCCTGTACTCAAACTCTATAACATCGGCCAATACTTTACCAACCGGCCGTGGAACGCCATCAGCGACACAAACATCTCCATGTATCCCTTTGCCATCGGCTTGGCCTACTTCGTACCCCTGGATCTCTCCTTCTCTTGCTGGTTCTTCTTCGTTGCACGTAAGCTTTTTCAAGTGTTTGGGGCACTTACAGGCCTTGACGGCCCCGGCAGTGGCGGCTTTCCCTACTTCCCCCAACAGGCGAGTGGGGCCTGGATCGCCTGGGGACTAACGGTAGTTTGGGCTTTGCGCGGGCAATTTCGCCATGCTTGGCGTGTGGCATTTCAGCGTGAACCTCTCAATGCGCTTGAAGAGCCGGGAATGGTGCGTCATTATAGAGATGCTTTCTTTGGCTTGGGCATCGGCATACTTATCCTCGCTATCTATAGCTGGCGTATCAACCTATCTCCTTGGGTCGCTATTCTCTTTTTCGGCCTCTATTTTCTGCTCGCCATCACCATCACCCGCGCCCGAGCCGAGCTGGGCACCCCACACGAAATCTACTTTGTAAACCCACGCCTTATCCTGGTGACTCTCTTTGGAAGTCAAACACTGGGAGCACAAAACCTTACCGATCTCTCCGTCATGTACTGGTTTAACCGAGGCTATCGGTGTCATCCGATGCCCAATCAGTTGGAAGCCATGCGCATGGGCGAAATGGCGCGTATTCGCCAAAGCGCCATCATCACCACCCTCATAATCGCCTTCATTTGGGGCGCCTTAGTCGCCTGCTGGGCTAACATCCACGTCACCTTCACCAACGGCGCCACCGCAAAGTGCATCGGCTTCAAAGTGTGGGTTGGTGGAGAAAGCTACAACAACCTGCAACAGTGGCTACAAACCCCAGCACGTGTGGATATTCGCCAAATCTCCTACCTTATCGGTGGCTTTCTGCTGGTTCTGTTCCTACGCCTCATGCGAGGGGCTTTTCTCTGGTGGCCCTTCCACCCTGCCGGCTATGCTCTGGCCGTCTCCTTTGCCATGGACTACTTCTGGTTCTGTTTTTTCATCGCCTGGCTTGTCAAATTCTTCCTGGTGCGCGCAGGCGGTATGAAAGCCTACCAAGCCGCTATCCCCTTCTTCTTGGGCCTCATCCTTGGCGACTACGTTATGGGCGCTTCCTGGGCACTCTTCGGAGCCTATAACCATCTCCAGGCCTATAAAATCTACATCTAGTGCTGACGTTTAAATCCCTGCACAACCATATCTTCCGATAGAGATGCTTGCAGCTGTTACCGTGCTTCTTGACGTCTTGTCGGAAATCTCTCCCACATCGGATCGCATAAGTCGAGATATTTTGAAGAGCACATCGGAGCGCTACTCATGACGAAGAGCCTCAATAGGGTCGAGCCGAGCCGCCCGAATGGCCGGCGCCACCCCAAAAAGCACGCCAATGAGCGTGCAAACTAAAAGCGCTAATAGGACGAGCGATGGCGAGATAAGGGGATGAAGCACAGAAAAGTGGCCTATAACGCCGCAAATACCCCATGACAAAACCAACCCTATCCCTCCACCGATCAGTGATAAAACGATGGCCTCCGTTAAAAACTGAACAAAAATGTCGCTGCGACGGGCCCCTACGGTTTTGCGGATACCGATCTCGCGAGTCCGCTCTGTTACGGTCACCAGCATAATATTCATAATCCCTATTCCGGCCACAAACAGGGAGATCGTCGCGATAAGCCCGAGCAAAGCTTGCGCCATGTTGATCAGTTTGTAGACGATCTTAAGCCCGGTTCGCTGGGTTATAAGCCCAAAATCTTCCACCCCGTGATGGTTCACCAATAGAGTGCTTTCTATGGCGTGTATCAACTTATCGGGTGGATGCCTGTAGTCGGTCTGCAACACGATCCGATTGACCTGCACGTGCGGTATCACTCTGCGTACCAAAGATGCAGGCAAATAGACAAGGGTATCGAAACCCGGCACAGGCCCTCCAGGCATATCGCTGCCGGGCGGCTTTCCTAAAACCCCAACTACCGTCCAGCGATGCCCAGCAATAAACACCTGTTTCCCCACCGCCGAACTCTTACCGAAAAGCGCAGCATTCGGCTTAGCTCCTAAAATACACACATAGCCAGCATCATCCGAAAAATAGTGCCCCTCGACCAGCGGCGTGCGATTCATCTGAACGCCTGCCTCATTCGTAGCTACCACAAACGCTGAGGCTACAATTCCGTTCGGGCCTTTCACGGTTCCACTTACGAAATAGACCGGAGAGACCCGCACCACTCCTGGCACACGGCGCAGAGCGGCTACATCGTTCTCCGTGAGTGGCGAGACCCCTAATAACGCCGCCGGATTGGGTTGCCCATTCTCATCAAGCTGGCCGGGCACGATCATGGCCAAGTTGGCTCCCAAACCATCCACTTGCCTGGCGATCTCGGCACGTACCCCCTGTAAGATGGCAATGAGGGTAACAATAGCAACTACCCCAATAACGATACCGCTGATGGTAAGGGCCGAACGCAGAGGGTTGATGAGTAGCATGCCAAAAGCGTCACGTACTAGCTCCCTCAGTCGCGGGGCAAAAGACAACTTTATGTCTTTCGGGGTGAGTGAAGCCGCGCTCTTTTTGTTGGCCTCGATCATTTAGAGTGCTCTTCTCCTTTCAGAGTCACCTCTTGTATACGCATAAACCCTCTCACAAACTTCACCACCATCGTCTTCTACGGAGGGAGCAATAAAAAAGAGAGGCAGAATAACACTGCCTCTCTCGCTAACCTTTCGGCGGTGCTAAATCTTCTTCTTGGCGAAGTACCAGTCCTTAACTTCTACGCCCTCCTCATGGCTAAGGCGTTTCTCCACACCCTCCAATGTGGTTGGAGCGGGAACGATCACCTCATCCCCAGGTTGCCAGTTAACCGGTGTAGACACCTTGTTGGCATCGGTTGTCTGCAGCGCCTTCACCAACCGTAAGATTTCGTCTACATTGCGCCCGGTGGTGAGCGGGTAGTAGATCATCGCGCGCAGAATGCCCTTGTCATCAATCACGAACACCGCACGCACTGTGGCCGTAGAGCTTGCCCCTGGATGGATCATCCCGTAAAGTTGCGCCACGTTCGTGTTCAAGTCCGCTATCATCGGATAGGGTATCTTGACGCCGAAGTTCTCCTCCATGTTGCGTATCCAGGCCAAATGAGCGTAGACGCTATCTATGCTCAAACCGATGAGCTGGGTGTTAATCGCCTTGAACTCCTCGTAACGACGCGCAAACTCGACAAGCTCCGTGGTGCACACCGGAGTGAAATCCGCCGGATGGGAAAAAAGAACCACCCACTTGCCCCGAAAACTGGAAAGCGTAATTGGGCCTTGCGTGCTCTCCGCCGTAAAATCCGGCGCAGGCTCGTTGAGCCGTGGCAGCGAACGCTGTGCTACAACTTCCTCACTCATCGAAATCACCTCCTCGAAATTTCTGGTCTTTTAATACGACTCTCGTACTCAGCTGCAGGCTGAACTGAGGATTGACCGGGTTGGCCAACATGAGAAATGTTGACTTACTTGGTCTGTATTATAAACATTATAGTCCCTTCTACGATGCGCTGTCAATAGATGTTTCCCTTGCAGCCGCTATAGATTCTACCCAACTTCTATCAGAAATGGCCTCTCTTGCCTGCTAACCCTCTAGGTCTGCCTGAGGAGTGGGTATAATGCTATCAAATCGTTCAAAAGCTCCCTTACCGTCGTAAATATCTGACAAGCCGCTTCGTCCAATTTGAGGAGGATCGCAGTTGGCGAAACCCGCCTATCGTCTTTCCGTGCTCATACCCGTATACAACGAGCAACCAACGATTTTAGAGCTTTTGCGACGTGTGCGCTCGGTTAACATTCCAAAAGAGATCATCATCGTAGATGATGGCAGCACGGACGGCACAAAGGAGCTACTGCGCACACAGGTAGAAGGCCAATTCGACGACGTAGTCGTCATCTACCACGAGCAAAATCGAGGGAAAGGGGCTGCCATTCGCACCGCCATCGCTCACGCTACAGGCGACTACGTGATCATTCAAGATGCCGATCTCGAATACGATCCCCGTGAATATCCTTCCCTCCTCGAACCCCTCCTCGATGGAAGAGCCGACGTGGTCTTCGGCAGCCGATTTCTCGGAGGTGGGCCCCATCGTGTCCTCTACTTCTGGCACCGCGTGGGCAATGGCTTTCTTACGCTGCTCTCTAATATGCTTACAAACCTCAATCTCACCGATATGGAGGCCTGCTACAAAGTCTTTAAACGCGAGATCATCCAGTCGCTTCCCCTCCGCTGCAATCGCTTCGACTTTGAGCCGGAAGTTACAGCCAAAGTGGCCAAACGACACTATCGCATCTACGAAGTGCCCATCTCCTATAGCGGTCGTGACTACTCGGAAGGCAAAAAAGTGAGCTGGAAAGACGGACTTATCGCCATCTGGACTATAATAAAATATCGTTTGACAGACTGAACCATAAAGGAGAACGGGTTTTGATTCTGGTAACCGGAGGTGCCGGCTACATCGGTAGTCACTATGTTCTGTATGCAATGGAACAGGGCGAACAGATTGTGGTACTCGACAACTTGGTCTACGGACATAAGGAGGCGGTACCGGAAGACATCCCCCTCGTCACCGGCGATATGGCCGATACAGCACTGCTCGATCACATCTTCCAAACCTACCCCATCGAGGCGGTCGTCCACTTTGCCGCCTATGCCTATGTTGGTGAGTCGGTGCTGCAACCGGCTAAGTACTATCAGAATAACGCCCTTGCGACTTTCCAGGTGCTTGAAGCCATGCGTCGCCACGGCGTTCGCTACTTCGTTTTCTCCTCCACATGCGCCACCTATGGCGACCCCCAATATATTCCTATAGACGAAAAGCATCCACAAAACCCCATTAATCCCTACGGCGAGTCAAAACTCTTTGTTGAGCGTGTTCTTCACGCCTACGATCGAGCCTATGATATGCGCTTCGTCTCCCTGCGCTACTTCAACGCCGCCGGGGCCGACCCGCAAAAACGCATTGGAGAAAGCCACGACCCAGAAACCCACCTCATCCCGCTGGCTCTCCAGGTCGCACTCGGTAAACGCGAACACATTACCATCTATGGCACCGACTACGACACCCCTGATGGAACCTGCATCCGCGACTACATCCATATTCTCGATCTGGCTCAAGCCCACGCCCTGGCACTGGAGCGTTTGCGCAAAGGCCTACCGAGCGCCTGCTATAATCTTGGCACCGAACAAGGCTACTCGGTACGTGAGGTCATTCGTACCTGCGAAACGATCAGCGGTCGCCCCATTAAAACGCTCGATGGCCCAAGGCGCGCCGGTGATCCGCCACGGCTCATCGCCAGCTCTACCAAAGCCAAACAGGAACTGGGCTGGCATCCCCAGTTTCAAACGCTGGAGGAGATCGTACAAACGGCCTGGAATTGGGAACAAGTGCGTCGCTACTGAAACCTAGCTTTGGAGGTCCTCTTTTCGATGAAAGGAATCGTTCTGGCCGGAGGCGCGGGAACACGCTTATATCCCGCTACTCTTGCCATCTCAAAGCAGTTGCTGCCCGTTTACGATAAACCCATGATCTACTACCCCCTCTCTACGCTTATGTTGGCCGGTATTCGTGACATCTTGCTTATATCTACGCCTCATCATCTCCCTCTCTATCAAGAATTGTTGGGCGACGGCAGCCAATTCGGCATCTCACTGAGCTATGCCCCGCAACCACGCCCGGAAGGGCTTGCCCAAGCGTTCCTTATCGGCAAAAACTTTCTTAACGGCTCCCCGGCTTGCCTGATCTTAGGCGACAATATTTTCTATGGGCATGGACTGCCCGCAATGCTTCGGGCAGCGGCCTCACGAACCACAGGCGCAACCATCTTCGGTTATTGGGTGAAAGACCCACAACGGTACGGCGTCATGGAGTTTGACCATCAAGGCCGAGTCCTCTCCATCGAAGAAAAACCCAAAATCCCAAAGTCCAACTATGCAGTGGTAGGCCTTTACTTCTATGATGCGCAGATTACCGAGATCGCAGCCCAGGTAAAGCCCTCATGGCGTGGGGAGTTGGAGATCACCGATGTTAACAACCGCTACCTCCAAATGGGGCAACTGCACGCCGAACTCATGGGGCGTGGATTCGCTTGGCTCGACACCGGCACCCATGAGGCGCTCCTCGAAGCCTCCAATTTCGTTCGCGTTATCGAAGAACGACAAGGCTTAAAGATCGCCTGCCTCGAAGAGATAGCCTATCAACTCGGCTACATCTCCCCCGAGCAGGTGCAAAACCAGGCCGAACGTCTTAAGAATACCGACTACGGGGCTTACCTCTTGCGTCTTATCTCAAAAGAGCGTTAACCACTTACCATCTGACTCCAAAACCCAAGTAAAAACACCTGTTGTCTCAAACCTTCAGACGTGATATAATGACAAGCAAGCTGTTGTTGTAGTAGTAGCTGCTGATGTGGAAATCTCAATGGTTGTTGATAAGACTGCCGAAAGAATGGACCCAAATACGCTTTTGGAACGCTTACTGCGGCTTGAAGAGAAGATCGAGGAGTTAAAACGCGAAAATGCTCTTCTACGTCAAGCGCAACAAGCCCAGGTCGCATCGAAAAAGGGAGAGGAAACTGCCCCTGCAGCCTCACGCCCTGAAGCGGTCGCAGCTGCC
>NZ_DATGLN010000248.1:0-6751 GCF_035294165.1 Chthonomonas sp. | reverse complement strand
AAGGCACCTGTAACAGTCGCGAGACCTGTGAGAGTCGCACGACGGCAAACTGTTTGAAAGCGCATAGCTTTCTCCTTTCATAGGTTTCGATTCGAGCGTAAACGCATTGCATTCTCTAGGTCTTCGCGCATCCCTATCCATAGAGAGACGCCAGACCGTACCACTTCGGACGGCCCATCTAGCGTCTTTTTTTGACACACCCCCTTTATGGGGTATGTCAAATCGGAGGAAACTACGGCACCTTAAAGCTGATGGGTTGTTGAGGCGGTGCCGAGATATTTCCGCTTTGGTCTATAGCCCGTACGATGTAAAGATAGGTAGGGCCGGAGCGAACATTGTAATCGGTGAAGCTGGTAGGAGGTGTTCCTCCATTGCCGGGCAATATGGCAAGTTGTATGTAGTTAGGTTGCCCCCCACCGGTCGGCTGTATTGCACGAAATACCACATAGCCGCCTGCACCGGTCGTGGGCGCCGCCCAGCTGAGTTTGGCTGCACGTAGGGTGGCATCATAGCTCACCGATACGTTTTGAGGCGGGTCTGCCTTTACCTTGAAAGCCGATCCATCAAGAGGATTAGAGGGAATAGAGTGATTATCGTCTTGATCTACGGCAACCACGCAGTATTCATAAGTGACCTCCGGCTTGGCAGTGCTATCCACAAAGGCGACAGGGTCTGTGGTGCCTTGGGGCACATCTACCTCGCCGATCTCGGTATAGTTTTTGAGGTCTAGCAACCCAAGAAGAGACGGGTTAACCACATTATTTGGTTTTTGCCCGTTAATGATTTCGCTGAGCGCAACTGCGGGCGACTGCTGTTGCCTTACCCCAAACCGGCTCGAGGCGGCGAAGGCGAGTTGGGCCTTCTGATCGTTGGCAATAAGGTTTCTGCCGGCAAAAGCAGCCGAAGCATGAACCTGCTGAAGCTTTGTGTTAAGGTTTTGAATGTGGGCTGCCGCCGAAGTGGTTGTAGCAGAGGCCGCCGGTGTGGTGGTAATGAAAGGCTTGGTGGTAATGAAGGGTTTTGCAGGGGCCACCTGGCCTACAGGGGGACGAAGTGGAGAGGCACTACTGAGTGTGCTCACGATGCCTGCATGTGTAAAAGTGGAGGTTAACTCGCCGTAGGCCGGCATAGTGATAGTTACCGGAACCTCTTGGCGATAGACCAAGAACTTCACAACCTCTTCGTTGATTGGGTTAGGCACCACAGAAAGGGTTACGTTGCCCTCTTCGTTGGCCACCACTTTTTGAAGGATAGGGGTGGTAGGAGGCAGCGTGGAGGGCACCCGAAAACGCAGTTCGGAAGGTTGCGTGCTTGTAATGCCCCACCGTGTCACGGCCTCTACCCGATAAAGATAGTAGGTTGCGCGGCTTCGCGGCATGGGGTCGGTATACTGCGTCTGGTCTGTCTCGCCTAGCAGTTTCCATTCAATGGGCGTCTGGAGAATACGTACATACTTAGCGAGGATGACTCCGTTGACGCCTACAATGTTGGTGTTGGTGCGAACATAGCGAAACGGCTTCGATGGCTGTCGTGTCGCAAGGGGCAACGGGTGTTGCAGCGGGACGATGCCACCTTTAAAGGTGATAGTTTGAGAGCCTGGTGGAGGAGGCGGGCTGGCCGGAGCTGCCTCCTGTACGTTGGGTCGAAAATATCCGGTGAGGCTGGCCCGATAGATGCGGTAGCGCATGCCTTTCGTCGTATTGACGGGTGACCAAGACAGCGTAACGTTTCCACCGATGTCGGCAGAGATGGCGTCAGAGAAGTCGTTAAGATTAATTATTGAAACCGGTCCTCCTGGTCTTGCAACCTTCACAGCACTAAGCTGCATAAGGGTCTGCGGTAGCTGCTTCGTTCCCGTGTTGCCAGGGTGCTGGATACGAAAGTTCGGCGGCTCAAGGCCAATAGCTTTGGGGTCACAGAGATATTGAGAACGCAACTGCATCTCGGCCGTCTGGGCGGTTTTCGTGAAAGACGCCTTCAGGTTAGCCGGTCCGGGCGGTACGTCCTTTAAAGGTACGGCAACCACATTGGTTGCCGCCGGCGTCGAATCGCGCAGGTTTGCCTTGTAATCGGCAGTGATGAGATAACGATAGTAGTGGTCTGGGGCAATGGTGGTATCGGTAAAAACAAGGACGGTGTCTTGGGCTGCCTGCTGAATCGGGGCGATGTCCACTCCTTTCGACGCCAATTCCTTCCAACTCGTGCGAGCAGACATCAGAAAACGATTCTGCCCTTGAGCTAAAGGCACACCGGCGCGCAGAACTTTGGCCATAGGCTCCTTCACGGTCTTGCCCACGAGCTTTCCATTGCTGGCAACGAGCACGAAGATATGCGTGGCGGAAATATCCGAGTCGGTCGCCGGAACATAGGGCCTGCCGTTGATGGGTTGAGGCGTCAGCAGTTGGGGCGCCGCGTTAGGTTGTTCGGTATCTATGCGAAAAATGCGATAAACGGCCGCATTATCCTCCGACTTGTTCCATATCACGTCAATGCTCTTCCCGTCGGCGCTTAGATTCGCTTGGGCGTTGGTAACCGGTGGGGGCGTGCGCCAGTCCTGCATGGCGATCTGCACCGTGGTGGGCTGGCTTTCTCGGCCAAATGCATCTACCAAAACAACTCTGTAGCTAAGCGGTTCAATGGGCGCATTATCGTCGCTAAAGGTGATAAGGGAAGGCACCCGCTGCTGGCTGTTGGGGTCGTTCTGATAGCTCACCATGATGGGCAGCTTGTTCAACTGAACCCCTTGGGGGTGCGCCTTATCTATGCGAAACACACTGTAGGTCGCCGTCACCAAAGCCTTCATAACATCTTCAGGGGGGTCAGACCAGTGTAGCGCCACGGAATAGATGCCCGTCTGGATGGGCGTTTCTACCTCAGGGGCCGGAGGCTGGGGGTCTTTGCCCACCGTAATGGTAACGGTGGCGACATCGTTGGGGCTTTCCTGGCCGTTATCCCCAATCGAGCGCAGCGCATAGGTGATCTGCTGCCCGTTTTGCACGTTCGGGTCGCTGTAAGCCATACCGATGGCATCGGCCACCTGCGGGTTGGTGAGACCGGTAAGAAAGAGATGCTGGCGTCGCAGAACGGTCTCCGTGTCAAGAGGCAGCTTTTGCCCCGGCGGCAGAGGTTGTGGGTTCAGTTGCCTGTTAGGCATTCTAAGCATGCGCGTGCGATAGGTTAGCAGCGCTTGGGGAACGACAACCGCAGGGGTTTTCTGCAAGTGACTTTGCCACATCTGAGGTGCTGTAAGAGCGCTCTGCTGCTTTAAGAGGGTGCCGTAAGCTTTAAAGGCATCACGGCTTATATGGGAAGTATCGCGCCCCAGCGCTTTTTGGAAAAAACCCTGCTGTGGTAGCTGCCCAGTGGGAAGCTGAACTCGGCGGCTCAGTATCTGGAGCATTTGGGGCTTGATGGCATTTGGCTTCATTTGAATGGGCTGTGTGTTGACTTTGGTTCGTTGCCCATTCACAATGCGATACAGATTGTAGCCCCCCGGAGCAAGCCAACCGTCCGTGACAACCCACCTCAAGCGGACTTCCGGTTTCGTATTGGGGTTGGCGGTGGCCGCCATGAGCGACACGGTATCCGCCTGGGCATGCCAACCGGCCACCTCCATAAAGGCCAGTATCGAAAAGATGTAAAAAGATTTTCTCATCGGTTTATTCCTCCTCTTCGTGTGTAAGACTCTTTGCCCTGTAGCTAGAGTGTCATGCTGTAGCCCACGTCTAGGTTGCCGGAGACGTCGCCCACCACAGGCAGGTGAACGCTGACACCCGCATTCACATCTCCCGAAGCGGTTAGCTGATTGTTTTGGTACTGCACTGCAAGAAAGCCGTTGAAGTAAGCAGATAGTCCTACGGTGGCGCTGCCAAGAAAGCCGAAATCGGCGGAAAGTGTCACCGAAGCGCTCGCACCCAAGGCTACGAACCCACCAAAAGTCGGCTCATTTTGATAGCCTAGGCTCAGGTAGGCTTCCGCATAGGCACTGGCGCTAACGTCGTAGGAGAGCGTAATGCCGAAATCCACACTGCCGGTTGAATGGAACCCCGCTTTCCAGAGCAACGCTGCTGCGAAAGATGGGTTCCCGTTAACGAAGTCTATATCGGCTGCTCCTTGTACCGAAGCGATGTTGAGCAGATCAATCTCAATGGGATTGTCTATTTGTAGCTGGTGGTTAGGTACGTCGGCATGAATAGGCCCTCCGATATGTAGGTATTGCGTGTGCGGATCAATGTGAAGCACGATCTGCCCACCAGCATGAATGATATCGGTCTGGCGCGACGGAATGTTGATATCCGCTCCCAAGGAAGCCTGAAAAGTCGCCTGTGATGGGTTAAGATAGATATCGCCGGTAACTACCCTATCATGCTTTGATGGATCGGCCGGTATCTGGGCATCAACGGCATCGAGCAGGTAGCCGTTGCCATGGAGGTCTATCGTTAAAGGATTGGTGGTTACCGTCAGGGCGAAATCTCCCCAGAAGGTGGTCTGATCCACCGTTTCCAGACGGACGCCAGCAGAGAAAAGCCAACTCGATTGTCCATTGGCAATGGCTTGATCGTCCAGAGGGACAAGCTTATAGTCCGCGTAGGGAATTCCGCTTTGGGGGCCGTTAGGAGCCGGTTTCACATTGTGACCAATCGCCCCGCTAAAGCCCCCAATGGCTAACCCCGATGACCCAAGAGGTATCGGAGGGAACTGTATACCGGCCCCGACGAACCAAGCGTTCTTGGCCACCAAAAATTCGGCACTGAAGCCTGTTCCGGCGCCGAGGCAGTCGAGGCTGAGCGAGATGTTGCCATCTAGATAGTCATCGTGGTAATTGACGTTATCCGGGTCGTGAAAACTTATCTCCCCTTCCACATGGACAAGGTGTTTGATTTCGCAATCTACCGCGATGGAGCCGAGCGAGACTGTCTTATCCTGGTAAAACTTGATACCGTCGAAGTTGCCCTGAACGGAAATGGGCAGATCGCCGGAGAGCTTCACGTTGCCGGTAACACCTATCCATAGCCCGTGAATATTGTCCGTTCCGAATCCCACCTGACGTATTTCGAGTTCTGCAGGCCCTAGGGCGAGGTCATAGGGATTGTTTAAATTGAGCCAAGCTCCGCCCAACTTGAATTTGCCGTTGCTGTCAATTTCGAGATCGGTGAGGTCGAGAGTGGTACCGCTCAGCTTGCCGGCTTTAGTGGAGTCGAACTGTAATTGACCTGTGATCGTAAAACTCCACGTTGTATCCGACTGCTTTTCCACTTTAGCTTGCGAGATATGGAGGGAACAGGGAAATACGTTTGAGGAGAGAGTCTGATCGGCCTCAACGGCCAAACTGATATCGCCTGTGCTTGAGAAAGAGCCGGATAGCTTGAGTGCGGCCCCAGACTGCTGAGCGTTCTGGCCTCCAGCCTGAGCGTTCTGGCCTCCGGCTTGAGCGTTCTGGCCTCCAAACTGCGGGAGGGTCAGACTGCCATCGAAGCGGCAATCTTGAATCCGGTTACGGCCTATATCGAGGCTAAGGTCGTTAAGGGTAATGCTCGTTCTGCCCAACGTGACGCCATTCTGATTGGGATCCTGTTTGGGATTTTGAGCAAATTGGGTGCTTACGGTGCCGCTCACGCCGTTCTGGTCTATGTAGAAATTTTGCACATCAATTTGGACGGACTGGCCGTTGTTTTGAAAGGAGCTGGGCAGAGTAAGTTTTGCATGTTGGATAAAGATGCCGCGCCAACTGGCAGGTAAAGGCTGCCCGGTGGCCGGGTCTTTCTCTTGGGGGTCGCCTTTCGTGGAGGAGAAATCCACTATCACCGTGCTCTTTGCAGGTAACTTGATCCCTAGGCCGTTCCATGTGAGCGAAATATCATCTTGCAACGTGAAAGAAGCAAAGAGATTGTCTCCACTTATACCGCAATCAGCGCTGCCGATGTGCTTGCTTAAGGCCGCAGCCTCATCTGCGGGGTGCATCGCGGTGGCGAAATTATAGGAAAGGGTAACGTCCGGGATGGTGCCCGATCCGCCGTTGGTCGAAGTCAAACTTGGCGGCAAGGTGATATCGCAGGTAAGGCTTACCGTTTGCGGCTGGCTGTTCTTCATGCTGAACTGAGCCGACTTCACAGTGAGCATAAACCCCATCGGCTGCGCTAAAGGAATCTGTAGGTTGGCGTTTTGGTTGGCGTTATTGAGCGAAGCGTTAAAGCTTACCAGACCGTCTTGGTCTATGGAGAGGTTTTGCGCATCGAGAGCCAGCGGGGCTTCGTCCTGCGAGATGAGATCGGGCAGATTCACGGCGATAGTCGCCGAAGGAATAGTCAGCGTAAACTCATCCGGTTTCCCTGCAGGAAAGTGATGATAGTGCAGGTTCATGGGCGACGCCTGCACCACACAACCGGGCAGTTTCAGGCCACCACTCATCGTGTCTGCCGTTAAAGAGGCATTCTGTGCATCTATGGCGATCTCCCCGTTTTCCGCCAAACTTATCGCGGCCTGTAACTGCAGTTTGGGGGCATTGCCACTGCTGTCTCGAAAGGGCAGAATGGCGGCCAAAGCCCCTCCACTGAGCTGTAGGCTGGGGGTGGGCGTAACCACAAAGCCCAGTTTGGTTCCGTTCCCTACGGAAAGCCCAACCCCGCTGCCGAAGATGCTGGGAATATCCAGCTCGTTGGTAAACACATAGGTAAGGCCGTTTGCCCGCCCCTGATTATCCACCGAGACATGGCTAAAAGGCACATTGGGAATACCCGGCAAGGTGGTGCTG
>NZ_DATGLN010000247.1:0-16958 GCF_035294165.1 Chthonomonas sp. | reverse complement strand
GGGTGTCTCCATCAGGGTTAACGTGGGCAGCAAGGACCACGCGTTCTGTGCTACAGAGCGCTCTTGCCACAGCCAGAGCCGCTTTTCTCATGAATCGGTACTGCTATCTCCTTTCACTTCTTTAGACCCATCGGGTGTTTCAATCTCACGCGGTTTCAGATCGTTCTCTACAGAACGGAGCAGCTCCGCGATCTGCAGACCACGCTCGATGCCGTTGTCGAGGCGGAATTCAAGCTCCGGGGCTACCCGTAGATGGGCACGACGAGCAAACTCGCCACGGAGAAGCCCGGCGGCCCCGTTAAGGGCTTTGAGACACTGCCTCTGAGCCTCCTCGTCGCCGAGAACGCTTACGTAGACTTTGGCATGACGTAAGTCTCGTGAGATTTCGGCGGCGGTGAGCGTTACAAAACCAAGACGCGGATCACGCAGCTCTTTGTGAAGAATATCGCTTATTTCATGCAAAAGTTGCTCCTGAACTCTTTGCTGACGTACGCTCATGGTTTTTTTCTCTCTTTCTAAGTAGACGGACTACAATCTAAAAAATATTCGGAGACTTTTCTTAAAACCTTTAAAACCTTATCGTTTCTAGCCGGCGCCGGCATAAAACGTAAGTCGTTCCCTTTCGATGCCTCACCATATCTCGCGCTCTATCGGGCCTACATCAATGTTGGGGTTGGCCTCCAACGTGTTCAGCAGGCTATCGAGCACACGTTGGAGGTGGCGGTTATCGTTAGAGACGCAGGCCACTCCCAGAACCGCCTCTTGCCAAACGTCAAGCCCATCAACTTCTGCAATAGATACGTTATATTTGCGCCGCATCGTATCTATAAGGCTCTGTACGATCTGGCGTTTCTCTTTCAGCGAGCGCACCTCATGAAGGTAGATGGTGAGAGTTAGGGTGGCGACATGCATGGCGCGATCTCCTCCAGATTAGCTACGGGCGACCTCCTGCATCTCATAGCACTCGATGATGTCGTCGGGCTGAACATCCGTCCAGTTCTCGATGACCATTCCGCACTCGTAGCCTTGCAACACCTCACGCACATCGTCTTTCAGGCGGCGCAGGCTTTCGATGCGGCTCGTGAAAATCTTCTCTTTATTGCGAATAATTCGCACTTCAGCACCACGCACTACTTTGCCTTCAATAACCGAGCAGCCGGCGATCACCAGCCCTTTCGGGGTCTGGAAGCGCTGTAGCACGCGTGCGCGACCCAGCACCACCTCTTCGTAGATTGGGGTCAGCAGCCCCTTTACCGCCTTTTGCAGGTCTTCCGTAAGGTCGTAGATGATGTTATAGAGACGAATGTCCACGCCATCACGCTCGGCCGCTTTCTGGGCAGCGGCGTCCGCACGCACGTTGAAGCCGATAATCACCGAATCGGTCGCCACTGCGAGGCTCACGTCGCTTTCGGTAACGGAGCCGATGCCACTGTGTTTCACCGAAACATGGATATCGTCGCTTTGGGCCTCCTGAGCGATCTTGTTGATCTGCCCAAGCACCGCTTCAAGGCTACCCTGTACATCGGCCTTAACGATGAGGTTAAAGTCTTTCGTAGCCTCTTCGGCCACCTGGCGCGAAAGGTCTGCGAGGGAGATTCGGCGTGTGGCGCTTGTAAGGCGTTCGGCACGCACCTTCTCTTGGCGTTTTTCGGCAATTTGGCGCGCCTCTTTTTCATTTTTTACCACCTCTACCACATCACCGGCCATCGGGGCGCTGTTTAAGCCCAGCACTTCAACTGGGGTAGAGGGCGGTGCCTTTTGCAGGCGTTCACCCCGTTCATTGGTCATCGCGCGCACCTTGCCGTAGGTTAGCCCGGCCACAATACTATCGCCGACCCGGAGGGTGCCGGACTGCACCAGCACGGTGGCTACCGGCCCGCGCCCCGGTTCAATTTTGGCCTCGATGATGGTGCCACGAACGGGGCCGTTGGGGTCGGCTTTGAGATCATGCAGTTCGGCCAACAACAGAATGTACTCAAGCAGGTCTTGAATTCCCTGGCCTGTTTTGGCGGAGACCTCCACCACCGGCACGTCGCCGCCATACTCTTCTACCAATAGGTTATGCTCGGCGAGTTGCTGCTTCACGCGATCGGGGCGGGCATCGGGCTTATCAATCTTATTGATGGCCACAATAATGGGTACCTCGGCGGCTTGGGCATGGTGGATGGCCTCGACTGTTTGCGGCATAACGCCGTCGTCTGCTGCCACCACAAGAACCACAATGTCGGTGACACTGGCACCTCGGGCGCGCATCTGGGTGAAGGCCTCATGTCCAGGGGTATCTAGAAAGGTAATGCGCGCCGGCTGCCCATTGTGCTGTATTTCCACCTGATACGCGCCGATATGTTGGGTAATGCCCCCAAACTCCCCTTCGGCCACATGGGTTTTACGAATGGCATCTAAAAGAGAGGTCTTGCCGTGGTCTACATGCCCCATAACGGTTACCACGGGTGGGCGTGGTTGCAAAGTGCCTGTGCTGGGCCTATACCGTGCGTTTTTCGGCGCCGAGGCCGCTGGGGCGGATGATGGCGATTTGATGCGCAATTTAAACCCATAGGCCGCTGCAAGCCGCTCGGCCAAAGCGGGACTAAGCCGCTGATGCGGGCCTACCAGTTCGCCAAGTTGCATCATCTTCTTTGTCGCTTCGGTGGGGCTTATGCCAATGGCCTCGGCCACCTCCTTCAATGTGGCATTGGCCGGCACCTCGATCTCTTTTGCATCGGCGGCGCTTTGCCCTAGCATCTCCTGCACGGCCGTTGCTGTTTCATGGTCAAGCACCGTGCTGTTGGGGTCGGAAACGGCGATACCTAAGTCCTGCAGAGCGGATGTTAGTTCCGCTACCGTAATGTTCAGCGTTTTAGCAAGCTCTGTTATGCGAATTCCTCTAGCCTCTATCATTCTATTCTCCTATCTCCATTTGCTGTGCCGGCGGTGGTTCTGCAGGCGCAGTTGCATCGTTCTGCGAAACTATCTGCAGCAGCTCTTGAAACAGTTCAGGCGCGATCTTTTCTACCTTAAGGGAGCGTTCGAGCTTTTTCTGTTTCCGTGCCTGCTCTATGCATTCCGCACGTGCGCACACGTAGGCACCCCGCCCCGACATTTTTCCTTTGGCATCATAGCATACGGTGCCATCGGGCTGGCGCACCACGCGCAGAAGGGCGCGTTTTGCGTCCGTGGTTCGGCAGGCGACACAGGTACGTATAGGCACACGGCGCGGTCTCATACCGGCTTTGAATCCTTCTTCGTTAAGATTTGAAGGCTTTGAGGAAACAGGGGGTTAGGAGGAGAACGCAACAGAGGAAAGCGCGTTGCGTTTGGATGGACGGATGAATGGACACTTAAGCTCTCTTCATCGCGTCTCCTCCCTTGACGGGCTTATCGCAGCCACGTCCTGTTTTTCCTCATTGGCCTTGCGGGCAGAAAATCGAGAAGATAGCCCGCTCATTTGTTAAAATTCCCGATCGTTTTCACGAGCATGCCCTCAAGACACCGACTTTGGCGAGGCAACAGAGGTCGCGCCGGCACTGTCTTGTTCCGGGTTTTCCAAAGAGTCCCGTTCTTCTAAAGGATGGCTTTGAGTGTGCTTGCCATCAGCCTCTGCCGGTTGGGAAGCTTTGGCCAGCTGCGACTCGCTGCGAATGTCAATACGCCATCCAGTGAGGCGAGCGGCCAACCGAACATTTTGGCCGGACTTACCGATCGCCAGAGAGAGCTGGTTATCGGGCACCACCACCAGGGCGCTCTTGGTTGATGGATCAAGCTCTACCTTTGTGACTTTGGCAGGAGAGAGCGATTCGGCAATATAGGCCGTATCGTCTGGGCTCCATCGCACGATGTCAATCTTTTCGTTATAAAGTTCGTTCACGATATTTTGAACGCGAATGCCTCGCGGGCCAATGCAGGCTCCTTGGGCATCCACCTTCTCATCGCGGCTCATCACGGCCACTTTGGAGCGCGCGCCCGGCTCTCGCACCACGCTTTTAATGATCACCGTGCCATCCTCGATTTCAGGAACCTCCAACTCAAAAAGCCGACGGATAAGCCCCGGGTGCGTTCGGGAAACAATGACCTGAGGGCCTCGTGGCGTCTCTCTTACTTCTAATACGTAGACCTTGATGCGATCGTTGAGATCGTAAGGTTCGGTCTCTACCTGTTCCTGAGGCGGAAGAATGGCATCTACTTTGCCCAGATGAACGATCACATTGCGGCCTTCACGACGCTGCACCGTACCGGTAACAACCGTATCAACCTTATCCGCAAACTCCTCGTAGGTCTTATGTCGTTCGGCCTCACGAATGCGTTGTAGCACAACGTTCCGAGCCGTTTGGGCGGCAATGCGCCCCATCTCCTCCATGGAGCTAGGCAGATCGATCTCGATCTGTTCTCCAACGTTCACCCCAGGGCGTATCTTACGGGCCTCTTGCAGAGAGATTTCGTTGGGGGAGGTCGTTGGGTGGTCTACCACCGTTTTCTCCATGTAGACCCGATAGCTCACGCGATTGCCTTTTTCCTGGAGAATTTTCACCTTCACCTCGCCGCTCAAGAAATGGCTGCGACGGTAAGCTGTGGCCAAAGCGACCTCTACCATCTCAATAAGTTCCTGCAACGGTATCTCTTTATCACGAGCTATCTGTTGTAAGACGTCTAGAAACTCCCCATTCATAACTCAATCTCCCGAAGCCACGCGGGCTTGCCTCAAGAAAGGACCAACCTTTTTGAAACAAAGGAGTGGGCCTCAGCCCACTCCTCGTGAGTGCCGTCTGCCTTCTTGTTTTTCAATTATACCACACCGTTCAGCAGAAGGCAAGAGAGATAAGCAAAGTTGCTATTTCTCTCATATTTTTTATCTCCGTTTTCTGAAAAAGCAATGCTGTCGGTTGGTTCTCTCGCCCGATTCGGTGGCCATGCAGACTTGTATGCTCTTTAGGGTGGAGGTCTATTCATCGAACAGAGAGGTGATCGATTCGTTGCTATTAGCCCTTCTTATCGCTTCTGCAAACAGATTCGCTACGGAGAGCACTTTCAGCTTTGGGTGGCGTTTTTCCACGGGCAGAGCCACCGAGTCGGTTACGATAAGCGCCGCGATTTCCGGACGGGAACAGATGCGTTCCACCGCCGAACCCACCAACACCCCGTGGGTGGCCGCCACATAGATTTGGCGACGGCATCCGTGGCTTAAGAGGGCCTCTACGGCCTGTAGGATGCTGCTGCCGGTGGTGATCATGTCCTCCACGATGATCGGTATCTTATCGTTTACATTGCCGGCGAGGTGGGTAACCTCTGGCGAGAGCATGTCGGGACGATGTTTATAGCCTACGGCCAGCTCCACATGGAGCGCCTGCGCCACTTGGCGCACCTTTTTAACACGCCCCTCATCCGGCGACACAACGACGACCTCCGGTAAAAGCGTCTGTAGTTCTGAGGCAAAGTAGTCAATAAACAGGTTTACCGCGGTCAGGTGGTCTAACGGAATGTTGAAGAACCCCTGGATGGCATCGGCATGTAGGTCCAAACACATAATGCGATGGGCGCCTGCCGCCACCAGCATATCCGCCACGAGTTTCGCCATGATCGGCTCTCTGGGTAACGTCCTTTTTTCTTGGCGGGCATACCCATAGTAAGGAATAACCGGGGTGATGCGTCGAGCGGAAGCGCGGCGTAGGGCATCTATGGCAGCAAGAAGCGCCATAAGATTGGTATCTACCGGCGGGCTGGTAGGTTGAATGATGTAGGCATCGGTTCCTCTCACGCTCTCTTCAAAGCGTACGTAACTCTCGCCGTCGGGGAACTGCCTATAGATCATTTTCCCTGCAGGCACGCCTAATTTTTCGATCACCGCGTGGGCAAGCTCCGGGTTTCCCGGCCCGGCGAACACTTTCAACTCAAATTCGGAAGGCGAAGGGTTTTGCAAGGGTCTCTCCCAATGTAAGAAGTGCGAATCGTTATACCGCATAGACCTACTGTCAAGTAAAAAGAAAACATAGCCAAAATAGAGAAGGTGCTTTTCTCGGCTGCGTTGAATAGTACATAATAGATTTCCATGTGGGCTTGTTGTTGAAAGACGATGCGTATCATCTTAGATTTGATTTAAGGTGGCTCTAACACGCTTCGCCTTGCAAAAACAACCACGACCCCTAGAAGGCTTAGGGGGTGCGTTGCTATCGGGAAACGGAGATTATGTGGCGAATACAGATGTTCGGCGCTCTACGGGCGGAGTTCGGGCGTTACCGAATAGAGCGTTTCGTCACCAAAAAAGCGAGCGTGCTTTTGGCCTATCTTGCACTGCATGTTGGTCATCTGTTTCCACGTGAAGAGTTGGCCACCTTGCTGTGGCCGGATGCCGACGAAGAGACGGGGCGACATAATCTTCGCATGGCGCTTAGCACCCTCCGCAAACAGTTTCGTATTCCCTCTATGACAACCGAAAGCCTCTTTGTCGTGAGTCGAGACTATGTGGGGCTACGCAAACAGGCGGTTGTTACGGATGTGGCGGAGTTTGATGCATTGCTTATGGAGGCGCAAGCGACGAAAGAGGCCGGGCGGCTTGAGTTGCTGTCGCGCGCCGTAAGCCTCTACCAAGGCGACCTCCTGCCTGGCTTCTATGAGGATTTCATCCTTTTGGAACGGCAGCGCCTCGCCGATAAATGGCAGCAGGCCTTGCGTGACCTGATCGGGCTGCTCCAAAAACAAGAGGCGTTTGGCCAGGCCACCGAGTATGCTTATCGCGCTTTGGCCTACGACCCACTCGACGAATCGGTGCAATATCTGCTGTTGCAGCTTCTGGCCGCTCAAGGGCAACACGAGCGCGCACTTCAGCGCTATCAGGAGATAGAGCGTCTTTTCCAGGATCAGCTGCAATCGCCTCCACCTCATTCGCTGCGCAAGCTGGCCGAAGATATTAAAAAGCAACTCTCCGATGACGCTTCGCCCAGGCCAACACCCTTTCCCTCGGCGCTTTCGTTACCCTTAGAGGGGGTTCCCTCGGCGGCTACACCCCTTAGCAACACGTTACCCCTGTACTTAACGGGCTTTTTTGGCCGTGAGCAAGAGCTTCAACTCGCTCTGGAGAAACTCAAGACCGATCGTCAAGAGGTGCGTCTGCTCTCGATAACAGGCCCGGGCGGGGTAGGCAAAACCCGCCTTGCTGTAGAGGTCGCGCACCTGCTAAGGCAGGCGTATCCTGAACAGATCGCTTTTGTGCCGTTAGCGGAGCTTTCCCATAAGGGCCAACTTGTCGAAGCCATCATTGCTGTGCTCAAAGGGCCTCCTGACACCTCCCTGCCGGTGGAGGAGCGGTTAAAGTTGGCCCTCTCAAACCGGAAACTGTTGTTGGTGCTCGACAATTTTGAACAGATGGAGGAGGACTGTGCGCTCTTCCTGCGACGGCTTTTGGAACAGCATCCGAACCTTCGTTTACTTGTTACCTCGCGCCGCCGACTCAACCTCGAAATAGAGCACGAAATCCCGTTGAAGCCTCTGCACGTGCCCGAACAGCCGTTAGATCAAGACCGGCTTCTCGAGTTCGCCGCGATTCAAACATTTCTGGAACGCGCCCAACGCAAGCGACCCGACTTTACCCTAACGGAGCGCAATGCCGAGGCCGTGCGGCAGTTGTGCCAGCATCTCGACGGTCTGCCACTTGCCATCGAGCTAGCCGCGGCTTGGGTACCGGTGATGAGTCCCTCGCAGATGCTATCGCGTCTAGAGCATCGTTTCGAACTGTTGGTCAATCGCCAGCGAGATACCGTGCAGCGACACCGCACGCTTAAGGAGACGGTTGCCTGGAGCTATCAGATGCTGCCGGAAAACCTGCAAGCACTGCTGCGCAGTCTCAGCGTTTTTCGTGGGGGGTGGACGACGGAGGCGGCCGCGTGGGTGTGTGGCGAGGCCGCTTTGGAGGGGCTTCTTACACTGCTCGATCACTCGCTGGTTACCACCTACCCTGCCGGTGTGGAGCAGCAACGCTGGCGTATGCTGGAGACTATCCGCGAATTTGCCAACGAGCAGCTCTCTCCAGAAGAACGCACTACCTTGTGTTACCGCCATGCACTCTACTACGATGGGCTGTTAAAGCAGGCTAAGGCCGAGGGTGCGCTAGGGGTACCACAGTGGATGCCGATCATCGAAACAGAGAGGGAAAATATACGAGCTGCTATCGAGTGGTGTTTAACCGGTCGTGAACTGCCTTTGGGGGTGCGGCTCGGCAAGGCTTCGGATGAGTTTTGGCGCAGTTTGGGCTATCGCTTGGAGCGGCGCCGCTGGCGCGAGTTGGCCTTCCAACGGTTGGCCGAGCTACCACCCGATTTACAGGCTATGGTTTTGCAGAATATGGCTATGACCGGCCGTCCCGATGCCATCGAGTTGCTTGAAAAAGCTTTAGAGATATTTCGTGAGCATGAAGATAAAAGCGGCATCGGGGGCACACTCGATCTTATGGCCCAGCTCTACGCGGATGACCGGCAGTACGGCCGGGCGATAGAGCTTTATCAGCGTTCGCTGGAACTTCGCAAGCAAATAGGTGATATGGTGAACTACGGCATTACTCTGGCCAATCTAACCGGTCTCTACACTTTGCTGGGGCGCTATCACGAGTCGCTTCCCCAACTTGCGCTCTGTTTACACCTGAATGAAGAGCACTATGACCCGGGTACGGAAGCGGTATTACGTCGTGCCATTGGGGAGATCAAACGGCAACAGGGCGCTCTCACCGAAGCCTATGAACAGCTATCAACCGCGCAACGGATTTTTCAGATGCGTAGGGAGGATGCCCAGATCGTTCGAAACCTCTATGCTCTGGCTTTAGTGGAGGCGATGCGAGGAGATTATGCAAGCGCTTTTGCCTGGATGGAGGAGCAGCAGCGACTGGTGAGGGAGATCGCCAAACGGTCGCAGAGTAGGATAAGTTTTCGTTTGCGCCTCGAACTGCTCTGGCAGATGGGGCGCTGGGAAGAGCTTGCAGAGGTTTATCGCGGAGCGCGAGAACAGCAGCAGACCTATGCAGATAGCATCAACCCCGCCGATCAAGCCTCGCTGTTGTTTGTGCAAGCGATGTTGGCAGAAAAAGAGGGGCGTGAGGAGGTTACGGTGGAACTGCTTGAAGAGGCGGCAAAAATTGTACAAGATACCGATACCGTAGTGTGGGATGAGGTCGCTCGCGCCAAAACGCTACAAGGGATGTTGTTATGGCGTTTAGGACACATCGGAGCCGCACGGGAAGCCATCCTGCATTCTATGGCGCTTTGTGACAGGAGCGGGCTTTTGCCCGAACAAGAGCGATTGCTGCGGCATGTGGGACAGCAGCTCGTGTGGTTAGGTCGCTATACAGAGGCTCATCCGCTGTTGGCAACCGCAGAAACTCTGCGTATAACTGGCGGTTGGGCGATCCCACCGATAGAAAGAGGCGATTATGACAGCGCTGTGCAGCGTCTAAGAGAGGCTTTAGACCTCACATCGCCGTCGCTGAAATCGGTAAACATGCAACAGGAGGATTGGCGCGACGTATGGCTCCGATTGCCGGCACTGCTGGAGTAAAATTCTTAGGCGGCTAAGGGCGAGAAGGACGCACAACTTGACAGCACAAGAGAATTGGGTTAGAAAAAAAAGACTAGGTTTTAGGGGTATCCCTGTGATCGTTTGCGCCAAAGGAGTGAGCCATGCCTATTTACGAATACCTTTGCGCCGGGTGCCGTCGCCGTTTCCGTAAGCTGGTGGGGATGGTGGCCGGCGAGGCATCTTTAGCCTGTCCGCGCTGTGGTAGCACGGAGGTCTCTCGGCTGATCAGCCGATTCTCGCGTTTGCGTGGAGAGGATGAGGCTTTAGATGCGATGGCCGATGAGCTTGAGGGGCTAGACGAGAACGATCCCAAAGCGGTACGTCGCATGATGCGTACCCTTAGCAGGGAGATGGGCGAGGATATGGATGAAGAGGAGCTGGAGCAGGCGCTCCTCGAGTCGGAAGAGGAAGGGACTGAGGAGGCGCCTGAATAGTAGATGCGTTTAATGCATGTCCTCTTTAGGATGCGTGTGAATGTAGTCCGCATAGGCTTCTAGCGACGGACGCGGTTGTAAGGAGCCGTGTTTGCTCCCGTTCTGTTTGATCACAGCGTAAAGTCCCCACGTATATTCCACCGGCCCATGGGTGCGACTAGGCCCATCGAAAGGAAACGTCCAAAACACCTTCTCAACGGTCGGATCGGCAAAGTTTACCTTCAGTGTGTCTGTTAAGTACTTCGCCTGAGATAGAGGACCGTCTTTATAGCCGGGATCGTTCTGTTCCGCTGGGTCTGCTGGATAGGCAACCTCATCTATCCAAATGGGCAGTTCTCTACCGGCATCCTGGCGCATTACCCGATGAAGATCGGCCAGCCACTTCGCTTGCGCGATGGGCGGAATATCGTTGTAATGAAGGTTCATAACATCTATGTTCTTGTAAAGTGGATAGGTTGGGTCGGTAACTAAAGCCCGATAGTACTTTGAGTTGGGCATTGTTGCTGGATCGTCCCACCATACACATCCCGACATAACTATCGCTTCGGGGTTTTCCCTATGAATCGCCCGGTAAGCTAGCGCCAGAGCTTTGGCATAGACCGGGGCAGGCCACGCCCCGCCCACACGTCTGTTCAGCAGTACCGGTTCGTTCAGCACCTTCCAGGCCATAACCATGTCCCGATAACGGTGTGCGAGCTGAGACGCATAGGTGCTCCAGTCGTTCCAATTTCTTGGTGGGTAGTCCCATGGATCGGAAACACCTGCCGGTGCTGTCGAAGCCCAGCTCGGTGTGCCTCCTAGCTCGGCAAGCACACGCATGTGATATCTGGCTGCTGTTTGCACGATCCGATCCGTCGTTGCAAAGTTCCATACTCCATGGCGTGGTTCAACCGTGTTCCACTCAAGTCCGATGCGCACATAGCCAATGCCGGCTCTGGAAAGTCCTGTTAATAGCGACGGTAGTTGGCCTATTCCCAGTTCGTTGCGCACCAAAATAAGGTTGAGGTCCACACCGTAAGGGCTAGCTGGCGGTAGGAGTGTGTTCAGGCGAAAAGCGGTTTGTGCTTTTGTGCCCACGCCCCACAGGAGACAAAAACCGCAAATAGCGGTTATGAATAGGTTTCTTCTCATGGTTCATCCTCTCCAGCGTTATTGCTGTAAAGAGAGGCCAACCGTTTCGCGTGTTGGCTTTCTTACAGCTTCTTTCAAGAACCATAGACGCGCTGAGATGGATAGAGTTCACAAAAAAACAACAAAAAAAGAACACAAGATTACAAGGAAGGCAGCTTCTCTGGGAAATTCGTGCACTTGAGAGCTAGCTCGGCCTTAGGTTAGAAATGGCCCCAAATGAGACTATAGAGCAGGATCGCCAAAACGATGAGCGTGACGACAACATAAAGTCCGTCTTTCTCACGAATAAATGCATAGATCGAGAAGATGACACGGGCGATAGGGGTGGCAACGAGCAGCAGCAGACCTAGCTGGATAATACCACTACCATGCCCCTGAAGCGCATAGTGGATAACGCCGGTAACGCTGCGTAGTTCTGGTGGCTCTCCTCGAAAGGTATGGTAGTGTATTTTCTCGTTACCGTGCTCAAACAGGTAGAGAATGCCTCCTATGAAAACGATGGCGGCGGAGAAGAGCACGCCGATTCGCAGCAGATTGCCGATGACGATCTCTATTTGCTCATCACGCCAGTCTTGGTTGGGAGCTTTGATCTCCTCTGTGGGTGTTTGCGGCAAAGCTTTTTGTCCCTCTTCCATGCTAAAGCCTCCCTGTAAGTCCATTAAAGATCATCTCGAGGGCAAGAGCAAGAATCACCAAGCTAAAAACGGTACGCAGCATCTTAACCCGTGCGAGCACAAGGAGACGCGCTCCTAGCAGAGAACCCATTAGCACGCCAAGCATCACCGGCATCGCAAGCCCAGGGTCAATATAGCCTCTATTAAGATAGATGCCTGCACTTGCCGCTGCGGTAACCCCGATCATAAAGTTGCTCGTGGTGGTAGAGACCTTGAAGGGTATGGCCATCGCCTGGTCCATCGCCAGCACTTTCACCGCTCCCGAACCGATGCCTAACAGCCCCGAGAGCGCACCGGCCACGAACATGAGGCTAAAACCGGTCGGCACATGGTAGACGTTATAGCGTTTCATGCCCTCCGGAGTGGGGTAGGTGCCGTTCATGCGAAGTCGGGTAGCTAGGGGGTCGGGTGGCGCTTCCACCATATGCTCCTCCTTTGGTTTGCTGGATAGATAGGAGGAGTAAAGCAGCACCAAGCCGAAGATGATGGCGATGGTGCTCGGATTGACATGAGCGGCGATAAACGCTCCGACAAGAGCCCCCGAGGTCGTTGCAACCTCGAGAAACATGCCGATCCGGATGTTGGAGTATCCTTCTTTTACGTAGGCTGCAGCGGCGCCGGAGGAGGTTGCGATAACGGAGATGAGAGAGGCGCCTATCGCGTAGCGGATGTCCACGTGAAACACAAGTGCCAGCAGCGGCACGATAACGACGCCACCCCCCAAACCGGTGAGCGCACCGAGAAGCCCCGCCAGAAAAGAGCCGATCCAGATGAGTATGGTGAATAGAAGGACGGTCAAGGCTGTTCTGTTTCTTTTGTGAAGATAAAAGGGGCGTGTAGCAGGAAACGAACCCCACCTTAATACGTTTCTGCACGCCGAATCGTCACCTTAATTTTAGCCTATTTTGGAGGTTTAGGTACCCCTGCACAAAGGGGGCCTATGGATGCCGCTCAGAATCTTCGCAAATAGGGCTAAAAACGGATAAACTAACTACTCGGCAGAACGTTGGAGATGGAAGGCGTATGGGCTACGAAAAAGTTTGTGTTCTTGGGCTTGACTGTGCGGAGCCAAGCCTCGTTTTTGAGAGGTATCGCGAGGAACTTCCGTTTCTTGCGCGGTTAATGGCGAGGGGGTGTTACGGCCCTCTGGAGAGCACGGTACCCCCTATTACCGTGCCTGCTTGGATGTGCATGATGACGGGCTGCGATCCAGGCACTTTGGGCATCTACGGTTTTCGGAACCGTCGTGATCGCTCTTACGGTGCCTTAGAGTTCGCCAATAGCCACATGGTATGTGTGCCAACTCTTTGGGAACTCCTTGGGGAGCAGGGCAAAGAGAGCCTTATTGTGGGGGTACCGCTAACCTATCCTCCTAAACCTCTCAAAGGGGTGCTGGTAAGCGATTTTCTGGCCCCAAGCGCACAAGAGGAGTACACCTATCCTCCGGAGTTGCGGCAAGAGATCGCGCAGGTGGTTGGAGACTATCTGTTGGATGCGCGTGGGTTCCGTGAAAAAGACCGTGATGCTCTTCTCGCCGAAATCTACACGATGACCGAGAGACGTTTTACACTCGCAAAGCACCTCCTTACAACGCGTCCCTGGAACCTCTTTGTCATGGTGGAGATGGGCCCCGATCGCATGCATCACGCTTTTTGGCGTTATATGGACGCGCACCACCCCTTCCACCAGCCAGAACATCGCTTTGCTAATGCCATTCGGGACTATTATCGCTTTCTCGACGCCCAGATCGAGGCCTTGGTACAACTCCTCGACGAAAATACCCTGCTGTTAGTGGTATCCGACCATGGGGCTAAGCGTATGGTGGGTGGTTTTTGCTTCAACGAGTGGTTAATGCAAGAGGGGTATCTGGTGCTAAAAACCGTGCCCGAAACCCCCACCAAATTCTCCCCAGAGATGGTAGACTGGAGCCGCACACGCGCTTGGGGGGATGGCGGCTACTACGGGCGACTGTTTCTTAACGTGCGCGGCCGTGAGCCGCAAGGGACGGTGCCTCCCGAGGAAGTAGAGGCGTTGAAGCAAGAGCTTATTCAACGCATCGAGGCGCTTAGCGACGAAAACGGACAACCCATGGGCAATCGCGTATTTCGACCGGAGGAGGTCTACACATCCTGCCGGGGCGTCCCCCCCGATCTTATCGTCTACTTCGGCGACCTGCATTGGCGTTCCGTAGGCAGCGTGGGGCATAACACTTTGTGGACTCACACCAACGATACCGGCCCCGACGACGCCAATCATGCTCCCTTTGGCATCTTTCTTATGGGCGATGTAAAGGCACTGCGCGATACAGAAGCTCCTGCAAAGGCACCGGATGCGATGAACGCCTTGAATGGCCTCTCCCTCTATGATATTGCGCCTACGGTGTTAAACGCTTTTGATCTCCCCGTTCCTAAGAATATGAGGGGAAAGATTATCGAGAGGAGCCAAGAGAGGGGGCCTGCACCTAACCTGAGGCAAACACTCTCGCCATCGGCACCGCTGCAAGAGGAACGCGCCTATACAGAACAGGAAGAAGAGGAGTTGGCGCGGCGATTAGAGGAGCTGGGCTATATCTGAAAAAGGACGAGCAGATGCGCATTGCGGTGATCGGGTTGGGTGGCACGGGAAGTGCTGCCTGTAGGTATTTGACGAAGGCGGGGCATGCGGTGGTCGCTTACGAGCAGTTTGGTGTAGGGAACGATAGGGGAAGTTCCTACGGCGAATCGCGTGCTATCCGCTATGGCTATACCGATTCGTTTTATACCCATCTGATGAAGCTGGCCTACCGATGTTGGGATGAGTTGGAGGCGGAGGCGAACGAGGAGCTGCGGGTACGCTGTGGCAGCCTCTTTTTTGGTGTGGAGGGCAATGCCTTTTTGGGCAAAACAACCCAGGCACTCGACGCAGAGAACATTCCCTATGAACTGCTCGACAAGGGAGAGGTGGAGAGGCGCTTCCCGGCGATTCGGCTGGCGGAGAACGAGCTAGCTTGCTATCAAGCGGAGGGCGGCTTTTTGCGTGCGACACGTTGCGTGCTGGCCAACGTTCGGCTGGCACAGCAACATGGGGCGCAAATTCGGGAGCATACCCCTGTTCAACAACTTATTACGAGCCGTGAACGGCCTGTGGTGGTTAGTTCGCATGGCGAGGAGGCCTACGATAGGGTCATCGTTACGGCCGGCCCGTGGATAAGCAAACTCTTTCCCGATTTGCCTCTGCATTTAGAGGTGACGCGACAACAGGTGGTCTATCTTCAGATCGCGCGGCATCCGGAGCGCTTCTTGCCCGGTGCGTTTCCGGTTTGGATTGATACCGACCGGTTGATCTATGGCTTTCCTCAGGATGGCAAGATAGAGGGAGTAAAACTAGCCGTTCATAACCTAGGCGAGCCGGTAGACCCCAATTCCGTAAATCGCGTGGTGGATGAGAGCTATCGGTTAGAGATGGTGGCCTACGCGCTGAAGCGCTTTCCCGATCTTTGTGACCATGTCACCTACTCTCAGGTATGTCTCTATACCAACACACCGAACGAGGATTTTATTTTGGATTCGGTTCCGAATAGCCCGGAGGTCTGGCTGGTAAGCGGTTGTTCGGGGCACGGCTTCAAATTCACGGCGTTGTTAGGCAAACTGGTTGCCGTATTAGCCACCGATACAGCGGAGCACGAGCCATCTCTTGCTGCGGAGCTACGTTCTATAAGGCGTCGCTTTGCTCTACGCCGTTTCTTAAAGCCATCTAGTGGGTAGCAACTCAAGGCAAAATAAAACTAGGGAGAGCGGACGGTATATGAGGGCATCCGTCCCACTCGCCCTAGTTGGCGTGGTGCTCGTTATGGAGTGCCGTACACTCTTTTTGCCCCGGCAAAAGGCTGCCCTGGCTGTTGGGTGGTAACGTGAACCGCGCTAGGGCCGCTTCTCCCAAAGATGCGCCAGCCTAGATAGCCTAGAATCAGCAGGAGAACAATGATGACGCTGATGGCGACAGCAGGTTTTACCTCACCGGTTTTGAGTTTATTCAGCATAGACCGTCAGCCTCTTCATTGCCTAATCAATCCCATTGTTGGGATCGCTCGGTGTACGGTCCCACATTGTCTCTTTACACTGATGCCACCAGTCTACGTTGCCACCTACCGGAACCTGAGTTTGGTGCATTGTCTGTTCGATACGCATCCATTTCACATGGCCGTCGAAAAGCGTCCAGTTATAGCCCCCGTTATGGCGTGGTGATTGTCCTGGGCAGGCCAGACGATCGTAGTTCGTGCCTGTATTGTTCGAGCCACATGAGTAGGCACTGCAGCATTGGTTGGGAAGTGGTGGACAATACATCTCGGGCCATGGCTGGTTAGGACCAGTTCCTTTTTCCGTAAAAAGGATATAGGAGGAGGGTTGCTCTACACCAGCCTCTTTCCCTAATCCTGACCCTTCCGCCGAGGCGCCTACATAAAGCATATAGCTTCGGAGAAGATTTTGGGGGTTGTCTTGTGGCCAGACAAAAGAGGCACCGTAGATGTCCGAAGGACAGCGGAAGAGTCCCTGGTTTTTTATGTAGGGGTAGATAAAGGTAGGCCAGAAGGCCTGTGTCCACCACCAGAGAGGCGGCCCGGTTTCGTCGTAATCCTGGTCGTACATCATGTAGGCCAAGCCGAGCTGTTTCATGTTGCTGAGACAAGAGGCAGCCCGTGCCTTTTCCCGCGCTTGAGCGAAAACAGGAAACAGAATAGCCGCAAGTATCGCTATTATAGCGATAACCACGAGAAGCTCGATCAAAGTAAATCCTTTTCGTTTCATATGGTTTTGAACCTCCTGCACACTAGATTTTGCCTGACAAGACGAGAATTTCAGCGACTCAGACAATGAGCGATGCAATAAGTTTCATCGTTCTTGGCGATTTGTCCTCCTTTCATTATTTTACCTTTAACAGCGAGTCTAAGGTGTTTCGTACACTCTTTTTGCCCCGGCAAAAGGCTGCCCTTTATAGGTAATGACCGAGTTCGAGAGTACCCTCTCTGCATCTATAGGGATGATGCCATTCATAAAAATATAGCAAGGAGACCCCCTGCGTTTACGCGGGGGAGGAATTGCTATCCGCATTCCCCCGATTGTCGAGAGCAATCGTGGCGTCACAATAACTCCTCGCACTCCTTTCCGCTTTCGCTGGTAAGTAGAGAGTA
>NZ_DATGLN010000246.1:0-3198 GCF_035294165.1 Chthonomonas sp. | reverse complement strand
ATGCAATTAGAAGCAACCGACTTCGTGCGAGGGATACCTAAAGGAGAAATTGTAGAAATTGACCGCAGTGAGTGAGCCTAAAATCGCACCGCAAGAGGACGCGGTAGAGAGAGACCTTTACGATGTAACCATCATCGGTGGGGGCCCCGTGGGGCTGTTTGGGGCTTTTTATGCGGGTATGCGCCAGATGCGCACCAAGATCATTGACAGCCTCCCGGAGTTGGGGGGGCAGCTTATGGCGCTTTACCCCGAAAAGTACGTTTACGATATGCCGGGCTTTCCTAAGGTGCTGGCGCGTGATTTGGCGCTCGACATGATAGAGCAGGGGCTACGCTTCAACCCCACCGTCTGCCTCTCCGAGATGGCGCTGAAGATGGAGCATGCGCCCGACGGCACCATCGTGGTCACCACGCAGAAAGCCGTCCACTACACCCGCACGCTCGTCATCGCCACAGGCGCCGGTGCCTTCTCCCCTAAAAAGCTCGATGCGCCCGGCGTGGCCGAGTTTGAAGGGCGTGGTGTGTTCTACTTCGTGCGCAACAAAGCTCAGTTTGCCGGCAAGCGCATTCTCATTGTAGGTGGAGGGGATTCGGCGCTTGACTGGGCGATGAACTTAGAGCCTATCGCCGAAAGCATCACGCTGATTCACCGCCGCGATAAGTTTCGCTGCCATGAAGAGAGCCTCGACTGGCTGATGAACCGCTCTCGGGTAAAAACCTATCTCTGGCATGAACTGGGGCGTGTGGAGGGGAGCGGCTGCGTGGAGCGCGCCGTCATCTTCGACAACCGCACCAAGGAAGAAAAGGTTCTGGAGGTGGATGCCATTCTCCTTAACATCGGTTTCTCCGCCGATCTAGGCCCCATTAAGGAGTGGGGCGTGCGTCTCGAAGGCAACAGCATCCCTGTGAACCGGCTGATGCAGGCCGAGGACAGGAACGGCAACATCATGCGCGGGGTGTACGCCGCAGGAGATATATCCACCTACGAGGGCAAGATCAAGCTGATCGCCACCGGTGTAGGAGAGATATGCACGGCCGTCTGTCATGCCAAGACGCAGATTGACCCCACCGCGAAGCTGTTTCCAGGCCATAGCAGCAACCTGTCTCTGTAAGGCACCATGCGGGCTATTGTTCAGAGGGTATCGCAGGCCTGTGTGCGCGTTGTGGATGGGTTTCAGAGGGCACGGGAGGTGGCTCGCATAGAGCGTGGGTTCCTCGTGCTTTTGGGCGTACATGGGGCGGATACCGAGCGCGAGGCGCGTGTGTTGGCGGAGAAGATCGCCGGGTTACGCGTTATGGAGGATGCGGACGGCAAGATGAACCTCGCTCTAGCCGATGTGGGGGGCAGTGTGCTGGTTGTTTCCAACTTTACCCTCTATGGGGACTGTCGGAAAGGACGACGCCCGAGCTTTTCTGAGGCGGCCTCGCCTGCACAGGCCGAGGCGCTGTATCGGCTTTTTGGAGAGGCTTTGGCCGCACAAGACATCCCCGTTGCATGGGGAGAGTTCGGCGCCCATATGGAGGTGGAGTTGGTGAACGACGGGCCGGTAACCTTGGTGATTGAAGCGCGGGATGGCGATATCGTTTAGCACGATATGCCTATTCGCGATTTCACGAAAATTTCACGATAACTTTGTAGAATCCTCTTGAAGCCTCTTCCACTCTTAAGGGGTGAGGCCCTCCAATAAGCTTTCCCTCCTTTCCGGCCGGAGAGGAGGGATTTTTTATGTCTTGGTAACCACCTAGAAAGCGGCGTGGGCTGATTTGCGAATCGGTTCTAGAGCCAATCTGCAGAACAAGCCTCCCTTTGCTCGCCTCTAACCTGTCCTTTCGTCATAGCAGACGGCAACGCAGCGGTCTTGGCAGATGAGGGGGAGGGCGTCGGCCTTGAGGTTATCCACTCATTATGTAATTGCCTCTAGAGCAAGTTAGCAGAATGAGCTTATCTCGCTCGCCCCCTATCCCGGCCTTTCCCCCGATTCGGGAGGTGCTAGCGCACGGCGATGCAGCGGCCAGAGAGATGGACGGGTAAAAAGTATGAAACAGGCCGCTGAGATGCTCACCGCGAGGTGCCCCTCTCCCAAATTGGGGGAGGGCGTCGGCCTTGAGGGGCGGGGGGGTGGGGGCTGTAGAAGCAGACAGCGATGCAGCAGCCAGAGGAGGAGACGCCGGAGAGAATAAAAACAGGCCGCAAAGGCGCCGTCCACGAGGACGCCCACCGCGAGGTGCCCCTCTCCCCAATGGGGAGAGGGGTGGGGGATTGGGGTGAACCTCCGGTTATTTATCCTGCAGAACCACCACGCCGGGGAGTGGGCGGCCTTCAAGGAATTCCAGAGACGCGCCTCCGCCGGTGGAGATGTGGGTCATCTTGTCGGCGAAGCCGAGTTGCTGTACGGCTGCTGCCGAATCGCCTCCTCCGATGATGGTGATGGCGCCGGAATCGGCGAGCGCTTTGGCCACGGCGCGCGTGCCTTCGGCAAACTTCGCGAACTCAAAAATGCCCATCGGGCCGTTCCAAAATACGGTGCCGGCGCCCTGTACCGCTTTCGAGAAGGTCTCAATGGTCTTCGGACCTATGTCGGCCCCCTCCCAATCGGCAGGGATGTGCTCCACATCCACGACCTGCGTTTGGCAGGCCTCCTCTCCAACTTCAAAGGGGTTGGCGTTGGTTACAACCACATCCACCGGCAGAAGCAGTTTCGAGCCGGCTTTCTCCAACACCTCTTGGCAGAAGGTCAGGTTCTGTTCGTCAAGAAGGGAGCGACCGACCTCCAGCCCCTTGGCCTTGAGGAAGGTGTAGGCCATTCCTCCCCCGATGATCAGCGTATCCACCTTGTCGAGTAGGGAGCGAATAACCCCGATCTTATCCTTCACCTTCGCCCCGCCCAAAATGGCTACGAAGGGGCGCTTGGGATGCGTCAGAGCGTTGCCGAGATAGTCCAGCTCTTTTTCCATAAGAAAACCGGCCACTGCCGGCAGGTACTGCGCTACCCCTGCCGTAGAGGCGTGAGCGCGGTGAGCGGTGCCAAAGGCATCGTTGACGTAGAGATCGGCCAGACTCGCCAGTTGCTTGGCGAATTCGGGGTCGTTGGCCTCTTCTTCTGGATGGAAGCGGACATTTTCTAGCAGTACCACATCTCCAGGTTGCATGGCGCTTACGTGCGCTTCTACCTCTGGGCCTACGCAATCCGGCAGGAGA
>NZ_DATGLN010000245.1:0-1312 GCF_035294165.1 Chthonomonas sp. | reverse complement strand
CGAGAAGCGGGATACTCCGAAGCCTATCTGCGGAAGCGCCCGCAACGCATCTGGGAGACGATTCGTAACGTGTTTTGGGAACAGCAGGTGAACTCTCAAGAAGTGGCGTGGGCCATCAACGTGTTATTCGATGCCATAGCGCGGCTAGAACCGCTTGAAAGGGCGGAAGATGTCAAGGCATAAAGGCGAGCCTAACTCCTGCCGATATCCTCTTATGCGCGGCCCAAACGGTAGGTGCTGTCGCGCGCATGGTGCCAAGGTGCCCTTTATGGTCCGACGTGACGTCAGTATAGTGGTGTTGCGAATCGCAGGTAGGGAGGGTAGTAACTTGAGAAGACTTTCTGTTGCCATTCTTGTGGTAGCTCTCGCTGCCCCGTCAGTTTGGGGCAAAACTATCAAGCTTTCCGTGCGGGTCGTGGGAATGCAAAACCATGAGACGCGGTACTCATTTGTCGTTCCGGGGTACTCAAATACGAATTGCAACGCTTACGGATATGGCAATTCCGCCTCCGTGGGTTGCTATTCCTCTGGGATGCAATCCTTCGCTGGCGGGTATGAGGTTCGGGGCGCGACTCTTGCTTTGCTCCTGCCGGATTCACGGATAGTTGTGGTGAACTGCGACCAAAAGACGAATTGGACGTCCTGGAAGCCAGTCCTGTACCGAAGCTGCCGAATTCCGCTGAGAAACACCACGATCCAGGCGCTGTTTAACGGTGACAAAGCAAAGCTAATTTGGAGTGTGTCATTGGACGGCAAGAAAAAGGAGAGCGAGACTTACAAAATCCTAGGGATTCTCTCAAAATCTCGCGCGGGGGCGGAGGCTCCCTGACCTCAGGACCCTATAAAAATGTCACTTGAGGAAAGCGGGATGAATTACGATTTGGGCTTTGTGGTAAGAGTCATACTTTCTCACCCAGACTCCGAATTCTGCGGGGAAACAAGGCTGCCCTCCGGAACTCTCTCGTGGGTCGAGATGGTGATATAATCCGCCGCAGTGCTTGCTTCGGCAATTACTGGAGTGAGTGGTGATGTGCCGCATACGCATCCTCCAAGGCGCGCTAGCGGTCCTGGCGGTTTGCACCTGTGGATTTGGAAGCCGGAATCCAGCCGTGCCGAAGGCTCAGAAACCTCTGCTTTCCGCTCAGCAAGTCTTCAAGCGCGTTTCCCCGTCCGTCATGGTGGTGGAATCGCTCAACGCGAGAGGCGCGGTCGTGGCGTTTGGCAGCGGCGTAGTGATTGCGCCCGGCTGTGTCATCACCAACCGGCACGTCATTGAGGATGGCGTGAGCTTCCGCGTGGTGCACAGCGCCAG
>NZ_DATGLN010000244.1:0-6636 GCF_035294165.1 Chthonomonas sp. | reverse complement strand
CTCATCTACCTGTAACACCCCATTAGGAGGGAGTTCGGCGTGTTGCCAGAGATAGTTGGCCAAAGCCTCTTCGCACAGGGCTTGCCAAAAACGACTTCCGCCTGCAAACTGCTCTCTATCGGCATAAGCTTTTACAAGCTCCATAATATGCGGTAAGAGAACCACCTTACACCGGCTTTGCTCTCCCGATGGGCTGGTGACGGTGAACGTCTGTTCAAACTTCCCCCCGGTATAGAGAGCGGTATCCGGTTGAAACTCAATGTGATAGCCGTTGACCGTGGTAAATCCGTAGGTCAGCCCATGCGACTCTGCAGTGCTCACCATCTCCCTATTCAAAGCCGCATCTACGGCACCTCGAAGAGTTTTCGCCGTAAAAGGCTTCCGCAAAAAGTCGGTAGCTCCCAGTTTCATGGCGGAAACGGCGAGGTCTATCGTTCCAAAAGCCGTGATCATGATGATCTTTGCATCAGGATCGCGCTCCTTCAGCTCTTTCAGAACGTATAGGCCCTCCACATCGGGCATTCTTTGGTCTAACAAAACGAGGTCCCATGCGTCCCCATTTCCGAACTTAGCGATGCCTTCGAGGCCGTCATAGGCCACTTCAACCTCATGGCCAGCAGCTCGCAACGTAAGTTGAAGCATACGGCAGATATTGGGTTCATCGTCTATAACAAGAATGCGGGCCATTTTCAAAGCTCCTTAACAGGTAGATAGAAGGCAAAAGTGCTGCCTTTCCCAGGCGTGCTCTCCACGGTTATCTGACCTCCGTGCGCCTTCACAATGGTCTGTGCGATAGAAAGCCCTAACCCTGCCCCACTACGCGCCACCCCAGGCACCTGCACAAACCGTTCGAAGATGCGCGGAAGGTACTCGGGTGGAATGCCGATACCCGTGTCCTTCACCGAAAAGAAGACCTTTCCATCCTCCGCGTAGGCCTTTACATGAATTTGCCCTCCCTCAGCGGTGAAGCGGACGGCGTTGTTGAGCAGGTTGAGCAGCACGCGATTGATCTGGGCAGGGTCGGCTCGAAGCTGGGGTAATAGGGGAGATACTTCGACGTTCAGTTGTAGATTCTTCGCTTTCGCCTGAGGTTCTATGGCCTCAACGGCGTTTTGAACAAGCTGTGCTGCCGATACGATCTCGAATCGAGGCGGGGTTGCGCCCGTTTCAAGACGTGTGATGTCGAGGAGATCACGCATCATGCGGTCTAGGCGCTGTAGGTCCTCTTTCTGGCATCGGATAACCTCTTGCTGTTCGGGGGTTAGCGGGCCGAGAGTGCCCTCTTGAAGGAGGTCTACCGAGAGTTGCAGCGAGGTCACCGGCGTGCGCAACTCATGCGAGGCGATGCCGATGAACTCGGTTTTAAGTCGGTCGAGTTGGCGCAGGTGGGTAATGTCTTCCAAAACGGCCACGGCGCCCAGCAGCGCTCCCTCCGCCGACTTCATCGGGGTGGTGCGCAAGCGGTAGGTTCGTGGAATGCCGGCATACTCCAGGTCAACCATACCGGCCTCATCCTCGGCCACCGAGGCGCTTTGTTGATGAATAGCCTTGTGTAGCGCAGCAACGATGCTCCTATCGCGGATGGCCTCATCAATCGGTTTCCCAACTAGGCTTGCCTCTGGGCCAAAAAGCCCCTCGGCAGCGCGGTTTACATGCACCAACTTCCCCTCTGCATCGGCCACTATCACCGGGTCGTAAAGGCTTTCCAACGCCGCTTCCGACATGCGTTCCGCGCGTTGATAGCGCTCCTCTTCAACACGGCGCGCCTCTTGAAGCCTCTCGGCCATCCGGTTGAAGGCACGCGCAAGTGCACCGATCTCATCGGTGCGGTGAACCTCAATGCGCTGATTAAAATGCCCCGCCCCTATCTCCTCGGCTTGACGTACCAACGAACGTAGAGGAGAGAGGGCGGAATTGACCATTTTGTAGGAGAAGAAAAGCGCCAAACCCAGAGCGAGCACCGAGGCCGTAATGCCCATCCAAAAAGCACGTCGAGCCTCGGTTCTTGCGCGTTTATCTGCCTTAACAATGGCCTCTTGGTTTAGATCGAGCACGTCTTGCGCCCGCTGCTTAAGCCGCAAAAAAGCCGGTTCGAGCACATGAAAATAGTAGGCACGCGCCTGCTCGGGCGGCATAGGAGGGTTTGCATAAAGCAATCGTTCTATTGCTTTCTGATACCTGGCGAATTGGCGCTGGATGTCGTCGGAAAGCTGCTGTTCGCCCGGCTCTGTAATGTTATGGGCCTCGACATCCGCCGCTTGGGCAAAAAGCGGTCTAAAGAACTGATACTGCTTTCGCGCTTTCCCTACCTGCCCGGCAAGGTAGAAGGTGGCTGCGCTATCCTGACGCTCCAGAAACTCTTTCATGTTCTCGGCAGCCACCACGCTAATATAGTTGTTCTTCAAGATGCGGTCTACCGAGGTGCCTAGATGGCGCACCTGCAGAATCCCTCCTACAATCACCCCCATCAAAATAAAGATGAGGATGAGATAGCCGATGAGAAACTGGGTGCGCACATTATACATTTTTGCTTCTATTGCCTCTTTGTGATGGGATAGAGCCGGTCGAGGGCAAGGTTTAGGCGTAAAACGTTAACACGTGGCTCGCCAAGAAGGCCGAACTGCCGCGGTTGTGTATAGTCGCGAATAAGCTGCAGGACACCGCCAACCTCCACTCCTCGTGCTTTGGCCACGCGAGGGGCTTGCAAGAGAGCGTTTTCAACGCTGATGTCTTGGTCCAGCCCGCTGCCGGAACGGGTAACGGCGTCGGTAGGTAGGGGCGTTGTGCTCCATAGGTTGTTCTCTTGACGGTAGGCTGTAGCCAGGTCTTTTATTCCGTCGAAGTTGTCGGTGGCCTTCAGGCCGTGATGTACGCCATTGATCAGTTTATCCGTCGTAGGAGCCAGATTGGTTCCTCCGGAACTGGTGGGGTCGTAGCCGTTGCCTGCCGCCGAAGGACGTGGGTGAAAATAGATAGGAAGCGCGAAGTTTTGCCCTATCAGCTCCGAGCCAACCACTTTGCCGTTACGCACGATGAGGCTGCCGTGCGCTTGAAACGGAAAGAGGATATTGGCGACAATGGTGACCACGCCGGGGAAAACCAACCCCAGCAGGATCGTCCAAGCCAGAACGCTAACGATGGCAGGGCGTAATTGAGTTCTCATACTATCGTTCTCCTTCGTTGATTTAAGCGAGATGTAGCAAGACCAAGAGGCGATCTAGCAGCCAAATCCCTGGGAATGGAGCGATGATACCGCCTAACCCATAGATCAGCAGATTTCTTCTCAGGATGGCTGCTGCCCCCAACGGCCGATAGGCGATTCCTTTCAGGGCTAGCGGAATCAGCGCTATGATGATGAGCGCATTGAAGATGACTGCTGCCAAGATGGCCGATTCGGGGTTGGTTAGCTTCATGATATTGAGCGCGTTGAGAGCGGGATAGATAGGGGCAAATATCGCCGGCAAGATGGCGAAATACTTGGCCACATCGTTGGCGATGCTAAAAGTGGTAAGCGCCCCCCGTGTCATAAGAAGCTGTTTCCCGATCTCCACCACCTCAATGAGTTTCGTGGGATTGCTATCGAGGTCTACCATGTTGCCCGCCTCTTTGGCCGCTTGGGTGCCGCTGTTCATCGCTAAGCCCACATCGGCCTGGGCCAGCGCCGGCGCATCGTTGGTGCCATCTCCTGTCATGGCCACCAGCTTTCCCGCCGCCTGCTCTTGGCGGATAAGCGCCAGCTTCATTTCGGGGGTGGCCTCGGCGAGAAAGTCGTCTACACCGGCCTCTTCCGCGATCGTCTTGGCCGTTAAAGGGTTATCGCCGGTGATCATAACGGTGCGGATGCCCATAGAACGGAGCTGCTCGAAGCGCTCTCGAATACCCCCCTTTACCACATCTTTTAGGTAGATGACGCCGAGAATACGCTCGTTTTTAGCGACGGCAAGCGGGGTACCGCCTTTTTGTGAGATGTTGGTTACGATGGGATCGAGTTCACAGGGAATTTCACCGCCCAAAGAGAGCACATGACGCTTAATGGCCTCCGCCGCCCCCTTACGAATCTGCTGACCATCCATATTGATGCCGCTCATGCGCGTTTGAGCCGAGAAGGGAACGAACTCGGCATGATGGGCAGCCAGCTCTCTCCGTCGAAGGCCGTATTTCTCTTTGGCGAGCACCACAATGCTGCGTCCCTCAGGGGTTTCGTCGGCCAAACTGGAGAGCTGGGCTGCATCCACCAAATCCTCCATCTTTACATTGGGAAGCGGAATAAACTCCACTGCCTGGCGGTTGCCGAGGGTGATGGTGCCCGTTTTATCCAGCAGAATGGTGTCAATATCGCCGGCGGCCTCCACCGCCTTGCCCGACTTGGCCAGCACGTTGTGCTGCATCACCCTATCCATGCCGGCGATCCCGATGGCGGAGAGCAGCCCACCGATGGTGGTTGGGATAAGGCAAACAAGCAGGGCAACCAAAACGGTAACGGAGGGCGATTGGCCGGACTGTGTAACGCGCACAGCAAAATCGGCGAAGGGAGGCAACGTAACACAAACCAGCAGAAAGATGATGGTAAGGCCCGACAACAGAATAGAGAGGGCGATCTCGTTCGGGGTTTTCTGGCGTTGAGCCCCCTCCACCAGGGCGATCATACGGTCTATAAAGGTCTCGCCGGGGTTGGCGGTAATGCGGATGACGATGCGGTCGGACAGCACTTTCGTTCCGCCCGTTACCGCGCTTCGATCCCCCCCGGCCTCTCGAATAACAGGGGCCGATTCGCCTGTGATCACCGATTCATCCACGCTGGCAATCCCCTCGATAACCTCCCCATCGCCGGGGATGATATCGCCTGCCTCACACACCACCACATCGCCCTTGCGCAGTTGGGTGGCCGGCACTCGCTCCTCTTTCCCATTAACCAGCTTGCGTGCCAAGGTATCTGTTTTGGTTTTACGAAGGCTCTCTGCCTGTGCCTTCCCGCGTCCTTCGGCCATCGCCTCGGCAAAGTTCGCAAAGAGAACGGTAAACCAGAGCCAAAGCGCCACCTGACCGGTAAAAAGCGGTTGGCCTGTATGGGTGATTAGCTGCTTTATCCAGAAATAGGAGGTGAGCAGACTGCCGACCCATACCACGAACATCACGGGATTACGGGCAACCAGGCGCGGATGGAGCTTTTGAAAGGCATCGCGCACAGCATTTTTTACGAGGGTAGGCTCAAATAGAGAGAGGGTTTGCTTTCCAGAATGCGACGCTCTATCTGAAGCAGGATTCTTACGGTTATTTTGTATGGTTCGCATCGTTTGCTCCTTTTAGAAGAGTTTCCCGCTGAGCACTTGAAACTGCTCGGCAAAGGGCCCAAGGGCCAACGCGGGGAAGAAGGTGAGTGCCCCAATGATGATGGTGGTGCCAACGAGCAGAAGCACAAAGGTGCTCGAATCGGTGGGGAAGGTACCGGCAGTAGCCGGAACCAGCTTTTTGCGCGCCAAACTTCCCGCAATGGCGATGGCGGGAATGAGCATGAAGAAGCGCCCTACCCACATGGCCAGCCCCAGCAGCAGATTGTAGATGGGAGTGTTGGCGGTAAGCCCCGCGAAAGCCGAACCGTTGTTGTCGGTGGTCGAGGTGAACGCATAGAGAATTTCCGAGAAGCCGTGAGGGCCGGCATTGTTCACGTTGTTGTAGGTAGCACCCAGGTACGTTGTGCCTCCGTTAACCCGGTTCCAAGGGTTATGGGAGGAGAGAGGCAGGTCGGAAGCGATGGCGGTAAAAGCGAGCACCGAGGCGGCATGAATGAGCATCACCAGCACCGCCATGGTTACCTCATACTTTTCGATCTTTTTACCGAGATATTCGGGTGTGCGACCCACCATAAGTCCGGCGATGAATACCGCGATAACGGCGATAACGAGCATGCCGGCCAGCCCCGAGCCCACTCCTCCAAAGATCACCTCGCCGGTCATCATGTTCACGAGGGGAACCAACCCGCCAAGAGGGGTAAAAGAGTCGTGCATGGCGTTTACGGCCCCACAGGATGTATCGGTTGTGACCGTTGCAAAAAGAGCACTGGCCGCAATGCCAAATCGCATCTCTTTGCCCTCCATGTTCCCACCCGGCTGAAGTGACGATGGCTTAAGCTCAAGCCTAAGGGGTGCCCTTTGAAGTAGGGGGATACCTCTCTGTTCCTGCCGATAACAGAAGAAGACCCCTATCAAGAACATAACGCTCATGGCCGCAAAGAGCGCCCATCCCTGGCGGGTATTGCCCACCATTTTGCCAAAGGTGTAGGTAAGGCCTGCAGGGATCAAAAAGATGGCCAGCACCTCCAAAAGATTAGTAAGTGGGGTGGGGTTTTCGTAGGGATGCGCCGAATTGGCATTAAAGAAGCCACCTCCGTTGGTACCCAACTCCTTAATCGCCTCCTGAGAGGCCACCGGCCCTTGTGGAATAAGCTGTGCCGTCCCCTCTAACGTGACCACTTTGGTATAGGGGGAGAAGTTTTGAGGAACCCCTTGCCACACCAGCAGCAGCGCCAAAATGAAGGTGAGCGGCAAGAGAATGTAGAGGGTTGCCCGTGTGGTATCTACCCAAAAGTTGCCGATTTCACGCACTGTGCGACGAGCAAACCCACGGATGAAGGCCACG
>NZ_DATGLN010000243.1:0-3513 GCF_035294165.1 Chthonomonas sp. | reverse complement strand
CCCGGCAGCGAGCCTGAAGTGCACAATCTGCTGCAGTTTATCACGAGCCATCCAAACATCACCGGCGGACTTACCTTCCATACCTATGGAGGGGTGCTGCTACGCCCTTACGGCACACAGAGCGACGATACGATGCCTGCAGAAGACCTTTGGGTCTTTCAGACAATAGGCCAAAAGGGGGCTGAACTTACCGGCTACCCACATGTGAGTGTCTATCACGACTTTCGTTATCATCCCAATGAGGTGATCACGGGAGTGTGGGACGACTGGATGTACGACCATCTCGGCCTCTTCGCCTGGACGGTAGAGATATGGTCGCCGCAGCGTCAGGCCGGGATCACAGAGGGCTTTAGCCCCGATACCAAGTCGGGACAGTATCGGTTTATTCAGTGGTATCGGGATCATCCGCTGGAAGAAGACATCAAGATGTTGGAGTGGTCTGATGCCAATCTGGGCGGCAGGGGCTATGTGGCTTGGCGTCCCTTCCAACACCCACAACTGGGCGCCGTGGAGATAGGCGGCTGGGACGTTCAGTACGCATTTCGTAACCCACCGCCCCAATTCCTGGAAAAAGAGATCGCTCCGTTTGCTCGCTGGGCCTTATGGAACGCGCTTCTATCGCCTTTGCTACAGGTACATAGCGCAACGGCCGAGCCGCTGGGTGAAGGCGCTTATTGTGTTCGCTTGGTGGTGGATAATGTGGGGTGGCTGCCGACCTATATCAGCAAAAAGGCGCTCGAGAAACAGGTATGTCGCCCGCTGGTGGCCGAGATCGAGTTGCCTGAAGACGCCGTGCTAGAGGTCGGTAAACCCCGTATGGAGTTAGAGCAGTTGGAGGGTAAGGCCTATAAAGCCTCCGCACCTTATGGATGGACAGCCGATGCCACGCGCGAACGCACCAAAGTGGAATGGGTGGTACGTGGCCCGGCAGGCTCGGTAGTGAAACTTACCGCTCGCCATGACCGGGCCGGAGTGGTACGTGCCCAGGTAACTTTGCCTGCCTTTTAGGGACACAGATCAACGACCACCGTCTTTAGACGGTGGTTTGCCCTCACAGTCGGCGACGGTTTCTTGTCTCAATTTGTATCGTTTTCGCGAACTTACCCCGCTTCTTCTTCCAACCCGATGTAGATATAGCCTTCTTCCACCTTACAGGGGTAGGTGGTTACACAGACGGTGGGATCGTCAGGGGATTTTCCGGTGCGGATATCGAACTCCCAAAAATGTAGCGGGCAGATAACCACATTCCGTTCTACCCACCCTTCGCCTAGCGGGCCGCCGAGATGGGGACAGGTGTTATCCAAGCAGTAGAAAGCGCCGTTTACATGAAAGAGAGCCACCTCTCTTTGTAGGGGCGCGGAACCTTCTGAGGTTAGAAGCCTGTCTAAAGGGTAGATTCGAGCGGTGTCGGGGGGAATGTCGGAGACAGAAGCTACTTTTAGCCAACGCATAGCGTAAACCTCGTATGCTACGTAAAAAGAGGCGTTAAGTCCCCTTCGGCCTCTGCCATAATAATTGCAGACGGGAACTTAAGATACCCGAAACCCTATATATTTTGTAAAGCAACCACGCGAGCTGAACGGTGAGTGTGTGAGTGTTCCAATTGGTGATGCTGAAATTGCCGCCAAGGAGGGAGAGTTTTGGAAACGAAAGGTACTTCAGAAGAAAAGTTCGTGGCAACGCTGCCCGAAGTCAAGCCACGCCGGCAGCCGGAACCCTTGCCCCCTGAGGACAGGCCTAGCGCCGGACGCCGTTTTCCTATCTTGTTGCTTCTCGCCATCACGCTGATCGTTGGGATAGGGCTGGGAGGTTATATTGAAAGCCGGAGGGTTCGCGCACGGCAGATGGTCGCTGCGGTGAACGGATACCCTATCTATCAGGATGAGTTCTATCGTCATCTTGAACAGGTTGCCGGGCCGCAGGTGATCAAAAACTGGCGCGATACGGTGCTGCGCATTCAATTTGCTCAGAGCCTTGGGGTGGCTCCGAGCGATCAGGAAGTAGAACAGCGCTATGCCGAAATCAGCAAAGCGCCGCATTTCGACCAGATGCTGGCCGACAGGTACGAAACGCCCGACGATGTAAAGATGAACCTTCGCTCCACCCTGGCGCAGATCGCGATTTTAACCCACTACTATGGGCACCCATTGCCCGCATCGGCTGTAGAGGCGGTATACAAGAAGAACACCGACCCATCCAATCCCAATGCGCTTTTCTATCATCCGGAGCAGGTTCAGATCGCCGTGATCATCACCAAAGATAAGTCCACCGCCGATAAGGCCTACGATGCCCTCACCTCCGGTGCCTCCTTCTACACGGTGGCGAAACAGTATAGCCAAGACATCAGCGCCCAAAACGGCGGGCTGCTCCCGTGGATGCGCAAACAGGGTGGCAGCGCCCCGCAGGCTCTAAAAGATTTGATCTTCTCCCTACACATTGACCAGACCACCACCCCTCACTTCTTTATGGTGCGCGATGCGCTGACACATCAACTACGGCCAACTTGGTGGATCATTCGCATGGTAGGACATACCCCCGCTTCAACCGATCCCTTCAACAATGTGAAGGAGCAGTGTGAGCTTTTAGCGCTGCAGAGCCTATTGACTCCCAAGCAAAACGCCCAGTATCAGAAAGATTTCGATGCTTTCAAGCGAAAAGCCCGCCTTCAGGCGTTCTGGCCACGCTATCAAGCGGTGCTGTCGTCTGATTAGGAATCCCTTGCGTGAAGTGAAGGCGCTTCCAACTCGTATAGAAGCGCCTTTTGTTTATCCTATCGTCTTGTTTTAGAAAAGCGGTGTCGCAAAAAAGCGTTGAATAGAGCGACGCCGTGTGTTAAGGAGCCGGTGGGATAGCGGTAGGTACGGAGGCAGCAGGAGGTTTTTTCAGGCCCGAACCGTTGATTCGAGAAAGGTTCAGATCGGCGGAGATGCCCACAATGATGATACCGGCAATAAGCAGGATGGCCAGCCACGTGTTGCGCTCACGAAAAAATTTCTTGAGCGGCCCCACAGGGTGGGCCACGGCGAGGGTTATGAAGAACATCAACAGGGCCAAGCCGATTTTGATGCCTACCGTGGTTTGGTAGGTCGCATTGACCTCTGGGGTGACCACCGAGAGGTTGTAGAAGCCGGTGATAAGCACCACGATCCACAGTAACCCCATAGAGATGCCAAAACGTTTCCAGGCAAGTTTCAGCTTCTCGTCCTCCTCGCCCTCACTTTGGGGGCGGAGAGCACCGAGTACGAAGAGGCCAAAGAAAAGCCCACCAACCACCCCGGCCATGCTCAAAACATGGAGCCATTTGCTAAGAAAAACCAGAATCTCCATTGACTTCTCCTTTCACCCGTAAATTGTACCTGCTCTTCAAAGAGATTGGGAGAAATCGGGCGCTTCTAACGACGGAGGTGAGTAAAGGGAGAGCCTAAAATAAAAAGGGACGCGGCAGGTAAAAGGAGAGCAAAACCCTGCCGCGCCAGGGAAGGAAGGTGAACTCGAATCACCAAGTATTATCGG
>NZ_DATGLN010000242.1:0-14512 GCF_035294165.1 Chthonomonas sp. | reverse complement strand
TTGGTAGCGCTGATACCAGCTTAGGACATAGGGGATTTTGGGGTCAGGGGGTGCAAAGAAGTTGACGGTATCGTCCACGGGGGACATGGTAGGCAGCCAGTGGTTCCAGTCGGGGAGGGGCATGTCAATGGGCAGTTCCCGCATGTTCAAATACCCATGAACGGAGGTAGCCTGTGCGTTGATGCCGTTGGGGAACAGGTAAGGCAGCATGGCGTCATCGTTGGGGAGGACGGCGTCAATGCCGGCGCCTGCTGCCCACTCCTGAGCGCCTCTGGCATCCATTCCCGGCCCCGGTTGGTAGGGTGGGTTCCAGGGTCTACCGTACTTGCTGCCGTAGGAGGCAGGGAGGGAGCGGATATAGCTTGCGATCTGCTGCCCTTCTTTATAAGAGAGGCCGTGGAACATACTGCGGACGATGATGGAGGTGTTGGAGTAGTTGAAGTACTTGAGGTCTCGTCCGTCGGTGGCATGGCAGTCCCCACAGTGCGCCTTAATGGTCGGGGCACCAGGAAGGCTATTCAGCTTCAACGTGGCGTTTTGCCAAAGCGCTTGGCCGGCAGCGATATCGTTGGGGTCGTTGAGCGGTGGCTTCCAGGTGGAGGGGTCGTCCTGGGTAAACATGGAGGCGGGCAGCACGTTGCTGCCATCGGCGTGGCGGAAGTTGAAGTTTAACACACGCCACCCGCTGTTGATGCCGTTGGTTTGATTGAAGCGGAAGCTGATGAGGTTCACCGCCCCTATTTTGGGAATGTCGTCTGCGGGCAGTGGGATGGAGAGGTCGAAGGTGGAGATGGGGCTTCCGCCGATGCCGCCGAAATCGCCAGCAATGCCGGGGCCGAGGATGGTAACATGTTGGTTATCGAGCGGAATCCACGTTCCGTTGTTGACACGCACGCTGGCCTCTCCTGGGTACTCCACACCATGCACCCGCATGACCAGGGTGGTGATGGGGGTGTTATCGGAGGAGGGAGGGGCGAAGAAGCGCACGCTCGCTCCGCCTGAAGCGGTTCCGAAGACCTCTATCGGGAGTGTAATCGCCTTGCTTTGTCGGGTCGCCGCACCCAAGCCGGCCACTGCGGCGCAGAGGGCGATGCCGTTTCGCCATGCCTGCCGGATGGGTTGAGAAGGGGAGCGGCGGTTCCGTTTGGTTTTGGTGAGATATGTCAAAAGCATCGTTTGCTTCCCCAATTCTGAGTTGTGGTTTTGCTAGGCAGAAAGAGGGAAGCGGTTGTTACTGCAAGGTCCTGCACCTTTTAACCTGCTGGTTCTCCTCTTTCTGCACTGAGGTTCTTCCATTCGGTGGGGCAGGGGTGGCCTAGTAGGGCTGCGAGAATTTGGGTTGAGGGGTTGCAGGCTCTCTGTGCGAGAGGCAATTCGTGGAGCAAGCCTGCCTTACTCGCTCCCTATCCCGTCCTTTCCGTCCTCGCGGATGAGGGGGAGGGCGTCGGCCTTGAGGGGGCTGGGGGGCGGGGCTGGAGAGACTGCCAATCTCCCGGTTCTAGAGGTAGTTTACAAAACAAGCCTACCTTGCTCGCCCCCTTATCTCGTCCTTTCCCCCTACTAGGGAGAAAGGGGGCGCGCGGTTAGTTCCCGAAGAGAAGCAAATCAAAGAAGACCGCCGATAAATTGGTCTCCCCTCTCCCCAGTGGGGAGAGGGTTAGGGTGAGGGGCTGCAGGGGTAGGTCTTGAAGAGCCGTTGAGATAGACGACTGTCATTTCGAGCCGAAGGCGAGAAATCTTAAGTTTCAGCCTCTGCCGGCTCTGAGGGGGAGGGTATGGCTTATCAGATGCCACCGATAGGTTAGAATGGAGCTTTGGGTTAAAACGTGGAAATGGAGGCTCAAAAAACTCTTTGTCCTGCCGATGATAAAAGGGAGGTTTTCATGTATAATGCACTATCCTAAGTCTGCATTCAATTACATGCCCTAATTTTATCGCAGAGCATGGTGTGGAGGATACCATCATGAGTACTGTAAGCGCCGTAGTACAACCGGAGCCGGTTTCAGCTAAAGAAGCGCCTCGTCTGCGTCTGGAGTTTCTCGACGGCCTGCGTGGGTTAGCAGCCCTTTATGTGGTCTTCCATCATGTCTCTCTGTTTTCCCCCTCTTCTCCAAACCCATCTGCACTTTTGCATGTTTTTATAAAGCTCTACACCCATGTTTTTGCATTTGGTCATCAGGCGGTGGTGGTGTTCATTGTTCTTTCGGGTTATGTTCTTATGCTGCCGGTGGCTCGAACCCAAGACGGCCATATGCCCAAAGGGGTTTGGGACTACTTCAAACGAAGGGCACGGCGCATTCTTCCCCCTTACTACGCTGCCCTAATACTTTCATTCGTTCTTATTGCGCTTGTTCCTTGGCTTCAACATCCACCTTTTCCCTCGGATTGGGATACAGCTTTCCCTCTCTTCTCTAAAATGGGTATTCTGACGCATCTACTCATGCTGCACAATCTCACCTCGCATGGGTATAACATTGATCCCCCCATGTGGAGCGTCGCATTGGAGTGGCAAATCTACTTCCTGTTTCCGTTCGTATTCCTTCCGTTATGGCGGCGTTTGGGCATCCTAGCTCCCATGGGACTTAGCATCGCTTTCAGCTATGGACTACTGCAAAGCCGTTTGCCTATTTATTCCTGGACGGCACCGTGGCTGGTAGTTTGTTTTGTCTTTGGTATGAGTGCTGCCTTAATCAACTTTCGGCAGGAACCGTTTTATCAAAACCTTTGTCAGCGAATGCCTTGGTATGCTTTTGCAGCAGTATGTTTACTTGGTGCTCTTTTCGTGCGACTCCAGGCACGTACACATCTTTTTGGTTCCTCCTACGAACCTTCCGATGCCCTCCACAATACACACAATTTGTTAACAGGCATGGCTGCTGCGAGCTTTATTACAGGTATGGTGAGGTCATTACAACAAAACCGTAGAAACCTATTCTTACGCATCCTCGATTCGAGGCCTCTCGTTGGACTTGGAAGTTTTTCTTATAGTTTGTATCTTGTTCACTACCCACTTGTTGCCGCTCTTTTCTTTGCTTTATCATCGCACCCAGGTAGCCGGGCCTTGGGATGGCTGTCACTCTTAATATTTGGTGTACCGATGATAGTGGGGGTAGCCTACCTTTTCCATCTTGTTTTCGAGCGCCCGTTTATGCCGACACATCTGCGCAAGGGGCAGGCGAAGTCGTTGGAACAGAGCCTTACCGAAAGCAGGTCGTGACCGGTCTTAGCAGACAGCAAAGCAGCGGCCAGAGAGATAGGCGATTGAGTAAACCTTTTTGGCCGCTGAGGGAGAGAGCATCAGCCTTGAGGGGCGGGGGGTGGGGCTGACAATCTTACGGTTCTAGAGTCAATTCGTGGAGCAAGCCTATCTTGTCCGCCCCCTATCCCATCCTTTCCCCCTACTAGGGAGAAAGGGGGCGCGCGCGGTTAGTTCCCGAAGAGAAGCAAATCAAAGAAGACCGCCGATAAATTGGTCTCCCCTCTCCCCACTGGGGAGAGGGGAGGGGTGGGGGCTTGTAGGAGTAGGCCTTGAAGAGCCGATGAAATAGACGCCTGTCATTTCGATCTGTAGGCGAGATGAACACCTGTCATTTCGAGCCGAAGGCGAGAAATCTTGAATTTCCCTTCCCATCAGTTCTGAGGGAAAAGGCGCTGAGGGGAGGGCGTCGGCCATAAAGGGTAGGGTGAGGGGCTGACATGGAAGGGCACCTTTGTCACAAAATACCACGTGAAGAGATGCTGCGTGTCGGCCTTGGCGAAGAAGAGGGGAACATGGTTGTAAAATGGTTTGAACTGCGGTAGCATATAAGGCACGCCAACAAGAATCAGCTTGTATCGGAAGGAGAGATTATGGCCGCCGTCGATCCGAGAGTGTTTCGGAATTACGATATACGGGCGCTTGTGCCCGAGCTGGTAGATGAACAGAGCGAATTCTATTCGATGCTGGGCGACCCCAACGCTTTTCTCGCCCCATTGGATACGGAGGGGGTAACCCAGATAGGGCGCGGTCTAGCCTGCCTGTTCGGCGCCCCAAAAGTCTATATCGGCTACGATGCGCGCCTTTCGGGGCCGGCATGGGCACAAGCTTTGGCCGAAGGGTTTGCCAAACAAGGGGTGGATGTGGTGCTGCTGGGGCGGTGCACCACCGACACCATCTACTATGTGTCGGGCAAATACAACCTGCCTGGGGTGGAGATAACGGCCTCGCATAGCCCCAAAGAGCTGAACGGGATGAAGATGGTGCGCGGCGGCGCACAGGTGATCGGCATGGGATCGGGCATGGAGGAGCTGCGGGATAGGGTGCTGGCAGGGCAGTTTCCGCAGGCAGAACGCGAGGGACGCATCGAGGAACAGGATATTCTGCCGGAGTATGTAGACCACCTTATGCAGTTTATTGACCCGGAGAAGGTGCGCCCTTTGCGTATCGTGGCCGATGCCGGCAACGGCGTGGGCGGGTTGCCGGCCCATGAGATTTTTCGGCGGATTCCTCAGCTTACGGTGACGGAGCTGTTCTTTGAACCGGATGGCCACTTCCCCAACCACGGCCCCAACCCCTTCGAGCCGGAAAACATTGTGACCTTGACGCAGGAGGTGAAACGCCAGGGGGCCGACCTGGGGGTGGCATGGGATGGCGATGCCGATAGGGTGTTCTTTGTGGACGAGACGGGCAAGCCGATACCGGGCGACTTTATTACGGCGCTGGTAGCCCGCCACTTCCTGCAGCGCTTTCCGGGTGCCACCATCGTCTACGATATTCGGGCCTCGTGGGTGGTGCCGGACTGGGTAAAAAAGATGGGCGGTGTGCCCGTCTCCGAGCGCGTGGGGCACTCCTTCATCAAGCGCACCATGCGGGCCCACAACGCCGTGTTCGGCGGGGAGGTCTCCGGCCACTACTACTTCCGCGATCACTTCTATGCCGACAACGGGTTCATCCCCATGCTGGCCGTGCTCCAGATGCTGAGCGAAAGCGGAACCACCATGAGCCGGCTGATCGCGAGCCTGGGAGAGTACTACATCTCCGGCGAGATCAACTCCACGGTGCCCGATGTGCAGGCCGTGCTCGAGCGCATTAAGCAGCGCTATGCCGATGCCAAGCTCGATTTCCGCGACGGCGTTACCGTGGAGTATCCCGATTGGCACTTCAACGTGCGGCCTTCTGCCAACGACCCGGTGATCCGCCTGAATCTGGAGGCGAAAAGCCAAGAGGAGATGGAGCGCCGACGTGATGAGGTCTTGGCCCTCATTCGCGGGCAGGCCTAGGGCAAGGAGTAGGAATGATGGACGATCTGCGTCACCAACATCTGGTAGAAACGGAATGGCTCGCCGAGCAGATAGCAATGGGAGACGACACCCTGCGCGTTGTGGATATGCGGGGAAAGGTGGCGCTGGAGACGCAGCCGGATGGCGCGCAGACCTCCCGCTATCTGGGAGCACGCGATGAGTATGAGCGTGGTCACATCCCCGGCGCCATCTATTTGGACTGGACGAAGGACATCATCGCCGAAGACGATCCGGTGCCGGTGCAGGTGGCCTCTTTCGAGAAGCTCGCCAAGGTTTTCGGGGAGGCCGGCATCGGTAATGAGCACCTGGTGATCGCCTACGACGACCATCCGGCCTCCCAATTTGCCACGCGATTGTGGTGGGTCTTGCGCTACTGTGGGCATGAGAGGGTGCGCGTGCTGAACGGTGGGTGGAACAAATGGGTGAGGGAGGGACGGGCGATCTCCACAGAAAGTCCCACTTACCCTGCAACGCACTTCGTTCCGAATCCACAGCCCCAATGGCGCATAACGGCAGAGGAGTTAAAGGCGCGCCTAGGTACCTCCGTGCAAATTATAGATGCACGCGATGAGGGGCAGTATGAAGGCAAAATACGTCGCGGCCCGCGAGCCGGCCGCATTCCGGGTGCCCTCTCTCTTCCAAGGGAGCGCCTGGTGGGGCCGGATGGCTGTTACCGCCCCACCGAGGAGCTACGAAGGTTGATTGAGGAGTTGCGCCTTCAACCTGATCGGCCTGTGGTGGCCTACTGCAATGGCGGCGTGGCGGCAACGACCGTGTTGTTCACGCTCTCCATGTTGGGCTATACCCATCTGATGAACTACGATGGCTCCTGGAACGAGTGGGGAGCGCGTTCCGATCTGCCGGTGGAGGTTTGAAGCAGCCGCAGGCTTCTATGCGTATCTTCTTAGTGGAGACTCCGCTTTGGCTCTGTAAACGGAGCCGCGCTCCTTTTTCTCCTCCGCCCTGCCGCACTCTCGCGGCCGACGGTCGCAAGCGACCGAAACCTTCAATTAGGAGTAGATAACGTTTATGCCTCACCCACAAGCCGGAAAACTGCGCGGAATCCTCACCGCCATCAATACGCCTTTTCATCCAGACGGGCGCTTAGCGCTGGAACATATGCCCGCGCTGCTCGATTTTCAGAGAGCGGCCGGCATAGATGGGGTGATTGTGGCGGGAACGAACGGCGAGGGCACCTCGCTTTCGGTTGCCGAGCGCAAGCAGTTGCTTGAGGCCGTGATGGCCCACCGTGGCGATCTGCTGGTGGTGGCCGGAACCGGCGCCTCTGCGGTGACCGACGCGCTCGATCTCACCCTTCATGCTGCCGAGGTAGGGGCCGATGCGGTTTTGGTGTTGCCGCCCTTCTTCTTCAAAAATCCAACCGATGAGGGCGTTGCGGCCTACTTTCGCCCGCTGCTCGAACATGTGGATATCCCTCTGTTACTCTACAACATTCCGCAATATTCGGCCGTCCGCATTACGGATGAACTGATGGCCTTGCTCTCGGACTACCCGAACCTTTCGGGGGTAAAGGACAGCACCGGAGATTGGGAAAGCTCTCGCCATTTTATCGAGCGCTACGCCCATCTGCGCATCTTTACAGGGAGCGACCGGCTGTTGGCGCGTTCTTTGCGTCATAAGTCGGCGGGCGGCATTTCGGGTGCGGCAAACTGCTTCCCCGAAGTCATCGTTGCTGCAAGAACGGCTTGGGAACGGGGCGACGAGGCCGGGCTGGACTCGGCTCAGAGGCGCATTGACGCCCTGCTGGATATACTGCATCGCTACCCGCCCATGGCAACCAGCAAAAGCGTTTTGGCCCGTCGTGGGTTGCCGCGACTCAGCGTGCGCCCGCCTTTGGTAGACCTTACACCCTCTCAAGAGCAGGCGTTGCTGGACGAGTTGCGCGAGGCCGGTTTTCTGACGGCATAACACATCTCAAAGGAGGTGTATGGCATGAAAGCGATTGTGGTTCCAACGTTCACGAACCCACCCACACTGCGCTATGAGGAGGTGCCCAAGCCGCAAATCGCCGCGGATGAGGTGCTGGTGCGGGTTCTGGCGACGAGCGTAAACCCCGTGGATACCTACATCTGCACAGGAGCGGCGCAGAGCTGGTTAAACCTGAAACTGCCTCTTATTCCTGGGGCCGACTTTGCCGGCGTGGTGGAGGCGGTGGGCAGCGATGTGAAGGATGTGAAGCCCGGCGATGAGGTCTATAGCTACTCGCCTTTACAACGGCTTGGCGCCTTTGCTGAGTATCTGGCCGTTCCGGCCGCCATTGTGGCCCCAAAGCCACAAAACCTCACGTTTGAAGAGGCGGCCTCGCTGCCCATCGTGGCGCTAACGGCTTGGCAATCGCTGTTTGAGGCCGCGCAGCTGAAAGCAGGCCAGAAGGTACTAATTCACTCGGCGGCCGGAGGGGTCGGAACCATGGCCGTTCAGTTAGCCAAAGCGCACGGGGCCTATGTCTACGGAACGGCCTCCACCGGCAATATCCCCTTCTTGAAGGAGCTGGGAGTGGATAGCCCCATTGACTACACCAGCATCCCCTTCGAGCAGGTGGCCAAAGAGGTGGATGTGGTGTTCGATATGGTGGGAGGAGACACCTTAATGCGCTCTTTGCAGACGCTGAAGCCCGGCGGTTGCCTGGTCTCCATTGTGGGCAGCAGTGCCAACCCCGAGGTGGCCAAAGAGGCGGAGAGACGAGGGGTACGCTATGTGTATGTACTGGTACGGCCGGATAGAGCGCAGTTGCAGCACCTCAACGAGCTGATTGCCGATGGCAAGCTGCGCCCCATCATTGCCAAGCGCTACGCCCTGGAGCAGGCCGGCGAGGCGCTGGCGCAGGTGGCCACGCGCCACACGCGCGGCAAGGTCGTGATGCACGTTCCCTAGACTATAAAGAACGTCTCGCGGGGACTGTCCGGCTTTAGCCGAGCGGGAGAAACCAGAACCGTATCAGGCAGGCAAGCGCGTTCACGCTGACTCCGAACCCGAAACGCTTGCAATCCGCTTGCCTGCCGTCTGAAAACCTTGCGCCCCCGCACTCCTCTCTGGGTTAGCGGTTCGCCTTGCCTTTGAGCGACGAAGGCACTCGCCATCGAAACCCTGACGGGCAATGTCATCCCGAAGCGAAGTTGATGTCATCTCGAATGAGGGGAAGGGCGTCGGCCTTGAGGGGAAGGGCGTCGGCCTTGCAGAGCTGTTGAGATAGACGCCTGTCATTTCTCGTGAGATAGACGCTTGTCATTTCGAGCCGAAGGCGAGAAATCTTGAGTTTCACTGCCCACAAGCTCGGAGGGGGAAGGGCGCCCTACCCCAGAAAATCTTGCGATTTTCTGGGGACCCCTGTATCGGCCTTGAAGTGAGAGATATTGTCACCTCGAAGCAAAGCGAGAGGGAACAGGGCGAACGGTCAGTCGCCCTCATGTTTCGGCAGAAAGCGATCGCTTTGAGTTAGGGACAAGCCGCCTCGTTCAAGGGGCGGTAGTTGACGGTTAGGCGTAGACCTCAAAAAGTCCGGCGGCGCCCATACCGAGCGCGGCGCACATGGTGACCAGACCATAGCGCGCCTTGCGCCGGGCCCCCTCGTAGAGCAGCGTTACCGTCTGACGAGCACCGGTAGCACCGAGGGGATGCCCTAGGGCAACCGCGCCCCCGTTCACGTTGACGCGCTCCATGGGGAGCGGATAGAGTTTGTTGGCCGCCAACACCTGGGCGGCGAACGCCTCGTTGAACTCGATAAGATCGATCTGCTCGAGAGTGATGCCGTGCCTTTGCAGCAGTTTAGGGATGGCGTAGGCGGGCGCGATGCCAAACTGAACGGGGCTTACCGCCACCGTGGTGTACCCAACAAAGCGCCCGAGGGGCTTTAGGTGCAGCTTGTTGGCATGCGCTTCGCTGGTAAGCACCAAAGCGGCGGCGCCATCGCTGCGTTGGGAGCTGTTGCCGGCGGTAAGGATGCCGTCGGGGGTAAAGGCCGGCTTTAGCGCCGCCAAGGCTTCGAGGGAGGTGTCGCGCCGAGGCCCTTCATCGCGTGTAAAAAGAAGGGTCTCGCCCGCCTGGTTGGTGATGGGAACCGGCTCGATCTCGGCATCAAAAAGCCCCTTATCCTGGGCCGCTATGGCCTTTTGATGGCTGCTCAGTGCAAACCGGTCGCTCTCTTCACGGGTGATGGCCAACTCTTTGGCCAGCTGTTCCACCGAAGGCCCCATACCGAGGTAGATGTCGGGGCGTTTTTGAGCCAGTACGGGGTTGGGGCGTAAAGAAGGGCCCATGAAGGGGACGAGGCTCATCGACTCGGTGCCGCCGGCTATCACCGTTTCGGCCTGGCCGGTGGCGATTTTGGCCGCTGCCAGGGCAATGGCCTCCAGCCCGGAGGCGCAGAAGCGATTGATGGTCAACCCCGGTATCTGCTCAGGCAGGCCGGCGCGAAGCGCTGCAATACGCGCGACGTTCAAACCCTGTTCGGCCTCTGGGGAGGCGCAACCTAAAATAACGTCGTCTACCGTGTAAGGGTCAATGTCTGCCCTGCGTAGGGCCGCCTCCAGCACGATGGCAGCCAGATCGTCGGGGCGCGTCTCTCGGAGGGCACCTTTGCCCGCTTTCCCAATAGGTGTTCTTACCGCGCTTACAATAACAACGGATTCCATAAAAACTGAGACAAGGGTACGGTCATCACTAGGCGACATAGGGAACTGTCTCGTCGCCTGTTAAGGCGATGGAAAACCGCCTAAACCGATCTATCCCCTTGTCTACTCCTCCTTTCTTTGGTGATGTTTTTGGTGTATACTCTCCTATACGCATCCAACGCACCGTTCCTATCGGTATCGGCGACGGGGCTGCGCACTGCGCCCTTTCCCTCAGAGCTGATGGGAATTGAAATTCAAGATTTCTCGCCTTCGGCTCGAAATGACAGTCATATCGCCGGCTCTTCAAGTCCCCACCCCCCCGCCCCTCAAGGCCGACGCCCTCCCCCTACCCCGATTCGGGAGAGGAGAGACCAGTAAGTTCATTGGCAGTCCCTTATGATAACCTTCCCTTCGAAAACTAACCACAATAGCCCCCTTTCTCCCTGATAGGGGGAAAGGCCGGGATAGGGGGCGGACAAGGTAGGCTTGCCTGCTGAATATCCTCTAGAGCTGTGAGATTGGCAGTCTCTCCAGCCCCTACTCCCTCAAAACCGACGCCATCGCCCTCAAAACTGATGGGAAGTGAAACTCAAGATTTCTCGCCTTCGGCTCGAAATGACAGGTGTTTATCTCACCGGCTCTTCAAGAATAACGTCCTCCCTCAAAGGCTACCCCTACATGCCCCTCACCCTAACCCTCTCCCCAATGGGGAGAGGGGCACCTCTGTGGCCTGTTTTATTCTTTTAATCACCTATCTCTCTGGCCGCCACGTTGCTGTCCGCGAGGACGGAAAGGATGGGATAGGGGGCGAGTAAGGTAGGCTTGCCTGCTGCATAGCCTCTAGAACCGCGAGATTGTCACTATCTTCATGCTTAAGTATACGTTGAAAGCGGCCTCCTGCAAATGGTTCAAAGCGGTGGGCAAAAAGGGCTAAGGAGAGGAGGCTAACTTTGGAAAGAGGCGATAGGCGTTCTGTGTGGTTATGGAGGCAACCAGGTCGAGATCGAGGCCGCGTAACGCTGCGAGCTTTTCGGCCACAAGGCGCGTAAAGGCCGGCTCGTTGCGCTTGCCCCGATAGGGCACAGGCGCGAGGTAGGGGGCGTCGGTTTCTAAAAGGAGGTGCTCTAGGGCGACACAAGTGGCCGAATCGCGCACGTTGTGTGCCGATGGGAAGGTGAGTGTGCCGCCGAAACCGAGCGCAAGCCCCAAGCTTGTGGCCCATCGTGCCTGTTCCGGCGTGCCACCCCAGCAATGCATGACACCGGGAAGAGGGTGGGAGGCGAGGATGGCTAAGGTCTCTTCGTAGGCCTCTCGGCAGTGGATGATGACGGGCAAGTTCAGCTCCTCGGCCAGTTGCAGTTGCGCCTGGAAGGCGCGATACTGCTGTTCGCGTGGCGAGAGATCGCGGTAGAAATCCAGGCCTATCTCTCCGATGGCGACGACTGCATCCGTACAGGCCAACGCGCGGAATCGGGCGGCTATGGCGTCATTCCATGTGGTCGCATCGTGGGGATGGATGCCGATGGCGGCGTAGAGGGTGCCGGCATGGGCAAGGCTAAGCTTGACCGCCTCCTCGCTGCTAGGCGCATCGTAGCCTACCACGATCATCTTACGCACATCGGCTGCGATGGCCCGTTCCAGACATTCGGCGAGGTCGTCTCGAAGTCTCTCATGGTTGAGATGGCAGTGCGTGTCTATGAACATGGAGACTATTCTACTTCGTTCCTGGCACTTTTGCCATTGGAACCTCCTGGCGCTTCCTTATGTATACTGCCCCCATGGACAGAACCCTTTGCTTGTTGCTCAACCCAACCACCCAACAGCAAGGCGCCTTGACAAAAACCCTTATAAGGGCAGGGTTCCCCGCTCCTACTCTGTATAGATAGGCTATGCGCCGGCCGCCTACATAAGATCGGCGGTAGTTGACTGGAACCTGAATGCGGGCAATGGGCGTAAGGGAAGTGATCGGCAATTTTGGAAAATGGAGGAGAGATGCGAACACGTTTTGGAATTATCATCTGGCTGGTTTTAGGGATAGCCCTTCATGCCAAAGCCCAGTTGGCTCAGCCGCGATTTGTGAAGGTGGCGATACAAGCCCCTAAAACCGTAGCCGTTCACCAGACCTTCCGCTTGAAGGTTCAGGTCATAATCGCTCCGCCCTATCATATTCAGGCCAACCCGCCGGCACCGAATTTCATCCCCACCGTTCTTACAATTAAAACGGCGCCGAGCCTCCACGTGGAGAAAATCCTCTATCCGCCGGCGAAGACCATTCTGTTTTCCGGTCAGAAGATACCGGTCTATGAGGGCGCTATTACCATTGAAGCCAGGTTAAAGGCCGACCGGCCCGGCACGTTCCTTCTGCCGATCGTTCTGCGATATCAGGGCTGTAACGAACGCAACTGCTATCCGCCGACGGAGTTGCAAACCAAAGCCAAGATCGTGGTAGGGGCGACGAAAGTCTCGTTGAAGGTGCCCGAACGCCTAGGAAGGGGACGAAAATGAGGCGCCTTTTGGGAAGGTTAACCTTTATTGGGCTTCTAATCAGCGTTGTCGTGCCGGCCTTCGGGCAGCTTGGGGGGCCGGCGCATATCGCTTTTCAAGCGACCCTTGTTCCGCCGGATGCGAGGGCCGGCGAGGGTGCTGAGATCGTGTTGACCGCCAAAATAGACCCGGGCTATCATCTCTACTCGCTTACGCAGCCGGAGGGGGGGCCGGTGCGAACGACCATTACGGTGCCTGCCGGAGGCCCGTTCGCTTTTGTGGGCAAGGCGGTGCAACCTCCCTACCGTTCGGTTTTTGACCCCGGGTTTCACATGAACGACCAGGAGTATGAAGGGGCGGTTGCTTTCGGCATACCGGTGAAGCTGCGTTCGGGAATAGCGGGGGCACAGAAGGCCGTCGTCACCGTGCACTATCAGCTCTGCACCGATAGGAACTGTCTCATCCCCACCACCGTGTCGGTTCCTCTCCGCTTTAACGTGGCCGCAGGCCCACCACGTCCCGACCATCTACAACCGATCACTGCAGTGCCGCCGCAACCGGCAGGCGCTGCAATAGGCACCTCTTCATCGGCGAATACGACGGGGCAGGCGGCCACGTCGCAGCCGATCAGCGATTCCACCCGCCGCTCTATCGCTTTAGCGGAGCATCGAGGTCTGTTGAGCTTTCTGCTCCTTTCGATAGGGGCCGGGTTCTTGGCGCTGCTTACCCCTTGCGTTTTCCCCATGGTGCCCATTACCGTAAGCTTCTTCTCCAAACGGCGTCAACGGAATGCACGAGAGGGCATTCGAGACGCCCTGGCCTACTGTTTTGGCATTGTGGCAACGTTTACGTTGTTGGGAATTGCAGCGGCGGTGCTTTTTAAGGCCACAGGCATTCGCGCCATCGCCAACAATCCTTTTGTAAACCTCGCTTTAGCCGTTCTGTTCATTGTGCTTGGCATCAATCTCATGGGTGGGTTTGAGATCGCATTGCCGGCAGGTTTGGCCAACCGTTTTGCTGTTGGCACACAAAAAACGGGGGTGTTAGGGCCGTTTTTCATGGGGCTTACCTTCACGCTTACCACGTTCACCTGTACGGTGGCTTTTGTGGGCACATTGTTGGCCGCCGCCGCAGAGGGCGACCTGTTCTATCCCATTATAGGGATGTTGGGGTTTAGCGTGGCCTTCGCTCTGCCTTTCTTTCTGCTGGCGCTCTTCCCGCAGTACGTTGCCCGGCTGCCCCATTCCGGCTCGTGGCTTACCACCGTAAAAGCCTATTTGGGCTTTGTGGAGTTGGCTGCCGCCGTGAAGTTTCTATCGAATGCCGACCTCGTATGGAGTTTGGGATGGCTTACCCGTCCCGTTTTCTTGGCGATTTGGGCGGCCATCGCGCTGATTGCCGGCTGCTATCTGATGGGGTGGTTACTTCTCCCCCACGATACCACCGCCACGGTGGGTAAGGTTCGGCGCGGCTTTGGTTTGCTCACCCTGGTGGCCTGTGTTTACCTCTACGCCGGAATCAACCACGCCCCACTGGGGACGCTTGCGGCCTTTTTACCTCCCGATCCCTATCCGGGTCAGGCGGAAACGGCGAGCGGGGGGCTAACCTGGCTGCATAGCTACGCCGAGGCGCTGGCCCTCGCCAAACAGGAAAACCGCCCCGTGTTCATCAACTTCACCGGCGTCAACTGCACCAACTGTAGGGATATGGAGCAGAATGTGTTTCCCCGCCCAGAGGTGGCCGCCGAACTGAAGAAGTTTGTGCTGGTGGAGCTTTACACGGATCGGGATAGGCCGGAAGACCATCAGAACGCCCAACTGCTTCAGAAGCTTGCCGGTGTTGCAACCCTGCCGACCTATGTTGTGATAAGCCCAGACGGCCGGGTGCGCGCCGTTTTACAGGACAGAAGGCCGCCTCAGGTTTTCTTGCGGTTCTTAGAGGCTCACGATAGTTAAGCGGCCGCAAGGCATAGTTGCTCATAAAAACATAGCAAGGAGACCCCCTGCGTTTACGCGGGGGAGGAATTGCTATCCGCATTCCCCCGATTGTCGAGAGCAATCGTGGCGTCACAATAACTCCTCGCACTCCTTTCCGCTTTCGCTGGTAAGTAGAGAGTA
>NZ_DATGLN010000241.1:0-17250 GCF_035294165.1 Chthonomonas sp. | reverse complement strand
TCCCTCTCGTACATGTCAATGGCAGGGCGCAGGGGGCGCGCCTGCAAGACGCCATCGGGGCCGAAAGGGAATTCGGCGTCCACGCGGATGAAGATAAGCTCGTTCGGAAGGAAGCCAAATCGGTAGCGTGTCATAGGTCTGTACCCGCTTCGATGGACATCGTTGTTTGTTGGTTCCCTTCGAGTTTGGTGCCTAATGTTGGGTGGTGCCTTTAAGAATTACGAGATAGAAAGGTGTGGGGTTGCGCACGAGCCGAGAGAATGAGGGAGAATTGCGCGTACCACACTAAATCTATATGATAATACTTTGCTTCATTCGGAATGGTTCCATTGGGCTTATCGAAGGGCTTTTCCGTTACGTTTGAACGGGGCGAACACCCTGTTCGCCCCCAACACCTTTTCTAAATTCGCTCTTCCCTTCAGGCGAGCCGGTTAAACGTTGCAGATTCGGTAGGCCTGTTCGAGTGAAGCGACGGCATCACGCGTGGGGGTGAACTCCTGCCCGACGTAGCCTTCGTAGTTGGTCTCGGCGATGGCACGCATGATGGCCGGGTAGTACAGCTCTTGCGAGTCGTCTATTTCGTGTCGGCCTGGATTTCCTGCCGTGTGGAAATGGCCGATATGCTCGATATGGTTTTTGATGGTGCGAATGATGTCGCCCTCCATGATCTGCATATGGTAGATGTCGTAGAGCAGCTTTACGCGCGGCGAGTCGACACGGCGACATACCTCGACGCCCCAGGCCGTGTGGTCGCACTGATAGTCGGGGTGGTCTACTTTGGAGTTCAGCAGCTCTAAGACAAGGGTAACACCGGCCTGTTCGGCCGCTTTTGCCACCCGGCGTAGCCCGTCAACCGTGTTTGTCAGCCCCTCTTCATCGGAGATGCCGCCTCGATTCCCGCTGAAGACGATGAGGGAGGGGATGTTCCATTTCAGGGCGATCTCCAAGTTCTGGTTGATCTCTTTCTCGATTCGGTCGTGATTCTCACGGCGGTTAAGGCCATCGGTGAGGGATTGATGACCTCCCATTGTCACGATGCGCAGTCCCGCGTCCACCACTTTCGGCCAAAGCTCTTGAGGGCACATTTCCACCCCGGCATAGCCTATTCGCTTTGCCTCCGCAATAAGCTTATCCGGCTCGATGGAGCGTGCAAATCCCCACCACGCCAGCGATTGTTTGATCGTTCCCATAGCCAACTCCTTCTTCTAAAAATTGGAGGATAGTACACACCCTACTATTTCTCTGTCGCATAGCCATCCTCCTGCATAGGAAACAAGATATGCAAGTATGCTATTTATGTGAGGGTGTTTCTCCAGTTTTGTCTAGAGTTGTATAAGGCGTGATTCTAATGTACCAGGCGACATGTCCGTCGAGACTCGCTGGCAAAATATCTTCCTTCTCAAGAAGGACTTCCCGACCGCTATCGAGCTGGCGATAACGTCCTGGAGGCGCATATTGTCCTGCATGGTATATCTTCTGATTGAGTTCTGTGTCTTCTTCAGGCGGTAGTGGTTGTGCAGTTTCAACACAATTCATCGTCTTGTTCTCCTTTTTAAGAAAGTGTGGATAGCTTTAGGTAAGCTCACCATCTGATTTAGGATTCTGGGTGAGCGAACTTTGGCCAGAGACGAGGCCGTGTTGTGCTGCCCAAACGGCAGCTTGCACGCGATCGGAGACACCGAGTTTGGCGATGATGTGCTCAACATGTGTTTTTACTGTGCACTCTGCGATAAAGAGAATGGATGCGATCTCTTTGTTGGATAATCCGGTAGCCAGAAGGCGTAGAACTTCCTGCTCCCGATCGGTTAGGGGTTCTATCAGTTCCTCGGCGTCTGCCGCTATTTGGCTGATGTTGCGTAAGGAGTGGACGAGGTCTTTGGGAGAGAGCAACATCTCCCCATTGGCTACAGCGCGAAGGGCTTGAAGCATCTCTTCACGGCTGATTCCCTTAAGGAGGTAGCCCGCTGCTCCGTTGGCCACTGCGCGGGCCATATAGATGGGGTTATCATAGGTCGTCAGCATAATAACAGAGGTGGTCGGGAACTCATGCTTTAAGCTAACGAGTGCCTCGAGACCGTCTCCTCCGGCCATGCGAATGTCGAGGAGTATTAGGTTAGGAAGTAGCTGTCGTGCGACCTCTAAGGCCTCGCGCCCGGAAGCTGCCTCACCGACGACTTTAAATTCCGTGTCTTCTAGCATACTCCGCACGCCTTCTCTCCAGATCGCATGGTCATCAACAATGAGAACGCGAATAGGTGACGAAGGCACGGGTAGATCGATTGTCTGAGAAGTATCTGACGAATTCATAGGTTTTACGGGCCAAGGTGCGCTGAAGAGTAGCCTTTTCAGGCACCCACCATCAGGCCCCTCCTTTCACAGGTTATGGATTGCCTGGCATTTGCGAATTGTGGCATTGGTACAGAACGATGGAAATCTTTGCATTATGTGCAGCTCATGTTGTTCAAGCTGGATCGGTTTTCATTTCATCTGCCTCCGTTATAGGGAAAGTGGCGTTTATTGTGGTACCGGCTCCTGGAGCACTTTGCAGATTATAGGTGCCTCCAAGCATTGCCACGCGTTCTGACATGCTGTGAAGGCCGAGGTGCCCCTGGTTTTCTAGGTTTTGGTCTATGGTAAAACCACATCCCCAGTCTTTAATTTCGAGGTGGAGGTGCCGGCGATTCGTCACCGGATCGGTCTCTTGAAAAAGGCTCAGGCGCACGCGATCTGTATGGGCATGCTTGCGCGCATTGGTGAGAGCTTCTTGGGCTACACGATAGATTGTGGTTTCAAGATCGGTAGTATAGCGGCGTCCGGCGATATTCTGCCGAAACTCGGCATCAGTCCAGCCGGCACGTCTTTTCTCTTCCAGTAGCAACTGCTCAAGAGCGCCAACGAGCCCGAGATCATCAAGTGCAAGTGCGCGTAATCCGTTGACGAGACGTCTAGATTCCATAACAGCTTCCTTAAGGTATCGCAGACTCTTATCGAGTTCAAGCCTAGCTCGCTCTTCTTTGCCTTTTTCTTGCGCATGTTGGAAGGCTTCAAGATGAGCGTGTGCGGCCATAATAAACTGGGTTAGACTGTCGTGAAGCTCATAAGCAATGGTACGACGTTCCTCTTCCTGGGCGGCAATGAGGCGGCTTACCAACATCCTTTGACGAGATAAGAGATGAAGATTATGAATAGCCACTGCAGCATAGGCACCCAACACGCGCACTGTGATCTCGTCGCTTTCTGTAAAAGGACCATCTTCCTTTTCGGTAAGATAGAGACTGCCAATAACAGTGTTTTCACGCAGAATAGGGACTCCGAGAAAACTTTTCATAGGAGGATGGTTTGGCGGAAAGCCAACTGATTGAGGATGTTTTCCTAGATCATCAATGCGCAACGGCTCGGTGCGATGCAAGAGAAGTCCGAGCACCCCTTTTCCTTTTGGACGAGGCCCGATAGCGGCTTCCTCTTCAGGGGTTAGTCCGGCTGTCGCAAACTCTATTAGCTCCTGCCCGTCCGGATGAACAACCCCAAGAGCGGCATAGCGTGCATGGGTAAGGGTGCGTGCGGCTTCGGCGATATGGCGGAGTACCTGTCGCCCTGTACGACTTGCGAGAATATCAAGGGCAACATGATTAACGGTCTCAAGAATAAGAGCGCGCTCAACAGCGGTCTGCTGGAGTGTTTGTAGTTGTGTTTCAGCACGCCGAAGATCATCAATATCAATCAAGGTACCGATCCAGCGCAGAATAGTGCCTGTTTGATCATGAAGGGGCTGCACATAGCCACGGTGCCAACGATAGGCAACGTTAGACACATCTTTAAGCCGCACCTCGGCCTCGAAGGCATAACCACTTTGAAGGGCCTGCTGCCACTGCTTGAGCCAAGACGGAATATCTTCGGGATGCAATAGATGCTGCCCGAAAGAAGCAACATCTTCTATCGGTAGGTCGGAAGTGGGAGACCACTTTCGATTACAGTAAGTTATGCGTCCATCTGGTTCAGCGATCCATAGCACTTGTGGCATGGCTTCAAAGATAGCGATATTTTCTAACGTTTTATATTGCTGCTTGATTTCATCGTGATGTCGCTCCGGTGTTTTTTTTACAATCAGAAGAGCACCCGTCCATTTTGTCTCTGCATTGCAAAGTGGAAAGGCGGTTATTGTAACCGGCAGTAGGTTTTGATATTGGTCGAGGTGCATCGTTTCAAAGCAGACTGACTGACCTTCCCGCATTTGTTGCAGCAGATAGTCCATCTCTGCACGATTTTCTTGGGGGGTAAGCAGAGAAAAAGGGTGCCCCCTAACCTCCTCCGCTGTGCGTCCGTAAATGCGTTCAGCACCTTTGCTCCAGTATGTAATTGTGCCGTCGGGCCTCACCATAACAATGGCGTCCTCCATGGGTTTGAGCAGCACATTAAGCTCATGTTCACCTTCAAAACCATCGAAGTGATCTAATGGGACATGGATCGGCATGGGAACTACTCCTTCCTGAAAGTACAGGATTAGTTCGCCATCCGCACCCGTTAGTTCCTGCTAAGAAAGCCTGCTCCTAGTATGTTCGAGAAGAGGCATCTACGAACTTTATGGATGGATCGCCACCTTAATAACTCCATCGCGTCTTTCGCCGAATAGCTCATAAGCCTCTCGAATGTTATCGAGGGAGAATGAGTGAGTTAGGAGAGGAGTGAGGTCTACACGATGATGTCGAACGGTTTCAAGTAGCCGTCGCATCCGTTCCTTGCCGCCTGGGCAGAGCGTTGTTACGATTCGGATATCGGCGATGCCGGCCCCAAACGCTTCATATGGGATGGAGAGCTTTCCAGAATAGACACCCAAGCTCGAAAGCGTGCCACCGGGGCGTAGACAGCGCAGCGCACTCTCGAAGGTTGTTTGACTTCCAAGAGCTTCAATGGCGACATCGGCACCTCCCTCGGTTAGGCGCTTAACCTCGGCGACGACATCCTGTTCTTGTGGGTTCAATACCACATCTGCACCCATGCGTCGTGACATTGCTAGACGTACAGGGTCGGTATCTACCCCGATGATGAAGGCTGCCCCCATTAACCGTGCCCCTGCTGTGGCGCAAAGTCCAATAGGTCCTTGTGCAAAGACAACGACCGTATCTCCTATTTTGATCTGCGCCGACTCGGCTCCTCCGAAACCGGTTGAGGCGATGTCAGCTAGGAGCACGGCCTGTTCATCGGTGACATCCGGTGGGATTTTGGCTAAATTCGCCTGAGCATAAGGAACAAGGAGATATTCTGCCTGAGCGCCGTTAATGGTATTTCCGAATCGCCAGCCGCCTAGCGCCGAATATCCAGAACCGTGGCCACACTGAGAAGAATGCCCAGATAAACAGGCGTTGCACTGACCACATGGGGTAATGGCTCCAACAAGCACGCGCTCGCCAACATTATAACCGCTTACTCCAGGCCCAAGCTCTTCAACGACACCGACAGGTTCGTGCCCGATAACAAGCCCTGGCCGAACGGGGTATTCACCACGCACGATGTGCAGGTCGGTTCCGCAGATGGTGGTAAGAGTGATTCGAATAACCGCTTCACCCGGACCGGCATGGGGTTTCGGCACCTCCTGAATCTCAAACGAGTTAACTCCTCGAAAAACGTTCGCACGCATTGTTTCCATCTTTCAGGCTCCATGAAAGCTATTTAGGTATCTGACCGATCTCATTCTGCAACAGGGTTTAGAAGAAAAGCATCCGCGAAATGGCGGATTTAAAGTTGTCGTCTGTGTAGCCTTCAAGAAGAGGGGAGGGCTTCCTCCCCTCTTCAGCACTGCCTGTTTTAGTGAGCCGCTTTTGAGTGGCAAGAGGTCGCCGGTTTTTTGCAGCCGCAGACCCAGCAAGTCTTTTTCCAATCGCTAGGGTGGTGAAGGGTCATCTTCTGTCCACAGTGTATGCAGGTAAAGGTAACTAGGAACTTTTTCTTTGGAGTGGGATGCCGATGCTTCTGTAGCTTCGACTTGTGCGATGGAATAGAGGTTCGATGCTTTGCAGCATGATGGGTCTGCCCGAAGGCGATACCACTTGGCATTCCTACAATCAGAAGGAAGGCAAGCAGTAAGGCAGGGAGATAGATGTGTTTGTGCATTTTAGTTTCCTCCTAAATTTTGAAAGGATCGGTGTCGCCTTTCAGTAGAGCAGCCAAATCGAGGCCGACCATGCATCGTCGTTCGGATTGTATTGATGACGATACTCCAGGCCAAGACGGGCTCCGTTACTAATAAGGTGACCGATGGCAAAGGTGAGAGCGTCGGTTGTAGGAGTGCCGGGTGCATCAGAGGGTTGAGCGGTATCGTACCTGATTGCATAGGCCGTCCGGTTGTGGGAGTAGAGATCGGCTTCGAGGATTGAGCCGAAACTGTTAGCACTTGCACTACTAGAGATACGATCACGGCCCCAGAGCAGCCCACCGTTCAACTCCACGCGGTAACGTGGGATACCGGCATCTCCTGGTTCAAGTATTCTCGCATAGGTAACAAACAACCCCGCACGTTGGAAGTGATTATTAAAACCAAGAAACGATGTTTTGCCGAGATAGTAGAAGCCGCCTATAGAACTGCCGGTTTCAGGAAAGATACGTTCCACTTGAAACACCACATCGCGTAGTCGGCTGTTTGCTAGGGGGCTGTCTCCCGCCGAATCGATTCCATTCAACCATGAAAAGCGGGCGAAGAAGTTGTTGCTACTATAGCCTGCTTCTATACCGCGTTCGAGGTCCTCTAGGGAGAGGTTTCCTTGTCCCGCCCCACTAAGCGGCCCGAAAGCTCCGAACAGTGTCGGGTCGGTTAGGGTAATACTACGCGCCCCTAGCAGTTGATAGCCGTCTAAAATAGGGAACTGACCAACCCTAAGTGACCAAGCGGTACCTTTGGGCGAGGTGTTGTATTGTGTCCAAACTTCGCCGAAACCTGAGCTTGTATCTGCCACATTCGACATGGAGTACTCTGCACGTAGCGCCCAGTGGCTTTCAACTGCGGTTGCAAGTTCGATATTTTCGTAGGGTATCGTCGTGCTATTCGTCTCTCGGGAGTGGGTAGCATCTACTTCGCTCATGAAGGTGATCATGTTGGTAAGCGTGTAAGACTTTGGTGGATTGATGGGGAGACGAAAGCCCGCACGGTAGAAGGCATACCCGAAGGGGGTGAGCCGTGGTACCATCGAGTGGCAGCGCGCGCAAGGAAGGTGATATTTGCGCGCAAACACCGGATAGGCAACAGCTCTTTGAGGTAAATAGGCGAGCAGCCCTACCAGGATTGGGAGGACACAAAAATAACCACTACCCTTGTTTTTCATAGTTTGCATTGAACTTTGCTCTCCTAGTTTGGGAAAAATAAGGTTTTAGTTTTTCGATTGGGTAGAATCGGCATTTGTGGGGAATGCCAGTTTCAGACCGACGTCGGACAGAGCTTTTTTAAGCTTTGATGCCTGCTCGGATGTCCAGAAGCCCTTTAGATGAATGAGCCATTGTTGACCACTGGCCAGGGGTTCGACTTTAACTCCCCCAAAAGGCTTCACGATCTGTAGGAGTTGTTCTGGCGTTATACCGGTTTGGCCTGCAATGGGAAGAAGAATGGTGTGACGGTCAATGAGAAGTGACCGAAGGCCGGAGCTGGGATTATTAGGTTGGTTCAAGGTGAGATGCAGCACCGTTCCGAAAGGCAGGGCATTTAGGAGGGCACGCCAGGTATTTTGTGGGATAGGCTGCCAAGCCAGACATTCCGCGTTACTGCTCTCGCAGTTGCATTCGGTGCAAATTTTTGCCGCAGCGCTTGCTTTGAACTGTTGCAGCTGATGACAGTCGTGACAGGTTCCTCCAATAATCGTGTTGCCATCTATCGGCACTGAGATGGGAGCGGTCTGCCCGGCGATCAGCAGTGTTAGCCGATCTTCTGTTTTGGAGATTCCCAACAGGGTTGCTGTAATCGTTGGTGAGTTCGATGCGTTGTGCGGATCGGTTTGTGTGGCAGCACCTGATCGCGACATCAGGATAGGAAGTACCAGCAATATGGAGAAACTCTGTGTAATGAACCTAGTAGTGTTCATGATATTCTCCTCCTACTTAGGGTTAGAATCTAGTTTTCTATTCTGCGATCGTAGTCCTTATGCTACTTACACTCTCCCGGAAGGCACAATATACCAGTACAGACGGTTGAACAGCTGCTTTTCCAGATGATAGTACCGATTTGGGCGGGGCGGGGCCGGAGGATGACTATAGTCGAAGACAAGCTGAGTGGCCTTGCCATATCCGGTCTCCAAGAAGCACATAACCTCTCCATCATAAAGAGCGGTGTCTGTGTCTTGGGCTTCTTCCCGAAGCGATGCAACTATTCGTGCCGTCACTACCTTGGCCTCGAAATGGGCTGCCGAACCGCTTTTAGAAACCGGTAGATCGGTGGCATCGCCTATGGCGAAGACACCTTCTTGCCCCTTGACCTCGAGAGTGTAGCGGTCGGTGGGTAGCCATCCCTGAGCATCACCGAGGCCGGACTCTTCGATAACCTTTGCCCCTCTATGAGGTGGCACGATCACGAGCAGGTCGTAGGTAAAACTATCGCCTTCCAGCGAAGTCAGTTGCCGTTTTTCTGTATCCACCTCGGCGAGGTTAACGAAAGTTTGGTATTTGATTTTTCTCTCTTCTAAGAGGGGCGTAACCAGCTCTGCAACGGTTTCGATTGGGAAAACACGTGGCAGTGGGTAGAGATATTCGATCTCGACTTGATCGCGTATGCCTCTCTTGCTGAGCCATTCGTCCAGTAAAAACACAAACTCTAACGGAGCTGGTGGGCAGCGATAGGGCACGCCGCCGATTGCAACAACGATGCGCCCTTTTTGAAACTCCTGGAGTGCCTGATAGAGGTTCTGTGCCCCCTCTCGATGATAGAAGTCGTGCCACTTCCCTAAACCTTCTGAAAGGCCGGGAAGGTCTTCTAGGTATAGTCGCGCTCCTGTAGCGAGCACAAGATAATCATAGGCGAAAGTTGCTTTTTTGGCGCCGCCCATATTGCCGATGAGGTCGGCCTGAGGGGGTGGCTCAACCGTAACCTCTCTTTGCTTTGTATCTATATGTGTTGCCGTGCCTACGATAAACTTTACACGAGGATCGAGTAGGCTGCTTTCGGGTCGCGCGTCGCTGTTATCCTGCCCTTGAAAAGGAATATAAAGCCAGGCAGGCATATAAAGATGGTCTTCTGAGGCGGATATCAGAGTGACCTCGGCTTCTTGGGGGGAAAGCGTATGGGCGAGCAAATTAGCCGTAATCGTGCCGCCGACGCCACCCCCCACAATAAGAATGTGTTTGGGCATTGGTGCTGCAACCTCCTAATGTGTCTTGCGAACGACGAACCGGGTGTACCCTTCTTGAGGAAACACACCGACCAGCTCATGTTTTGCTTTTTCTACCCATGCAGGAATATCTTTGACGGAACCTGGGTCGCTAGAGAGTACCGCGATGGTGCCACCAACCGGCAGGGTCTTTATCCCGCGGATCAGTTCCATTAAAGGACCGGGGCAAAAGCTGCCACGTGCATCTATCTCTTGGGTAACTTCTATTTTCTGCTGTTCGGGTGTAGACATGTTTGGAATTCTCCTTACTTTGTAGTATCATTCACGTCTTTGCTATATAAAGAGCGTGATTTTTCCCTCTTTTGCGCGCTCGGCGAAGGTGGCCACGCCAACAACGTCATCAACGAGCGTTAAGTCCTCATGGTGTAAGTCGAAGAGGTCCATAGACATCCCACAGGCGTAGACCTTAACCAAGCCGACTTCTTTGGCGCTTTCGATGTTCTCTTGCCAGGAGGGCACCTTTTTGGTCTGCATAACCTGCAGCATTTGAGACTCTTGCGCAGCAAAGTCTGCGCTGATATGCATCTGTGTTGGGTCTGCGTCTTTTCGGAAGGCGAGAAGGCCCCACATGGTCAGGAAAAGCTCGACTTCCATCCCCATGGCTGCGGCTCCTCCAGTGAGAATGGAGGCGGCCATGAGTTTGTCTAGGGTTCCTGAGAACAGGATAATGGACATACGATCTTGCATAGTGTGCTCCTTTCGGTTCCGTGTGTTGGAACCCATCTCTTTTGGTGTTACACGCTCATTGTACAGGAGGGTATGGGGTCAGCACATCCGCTAAACGGCGGATTATTCGAGGAGTCGCACGTTTGGCTTGGGGCAAGCCTAGGGTACTGAGGAAAAGGGCGAATAGATTCTGCAGGGAGCGGGTATATAATATAGGAAGTCCGGGAGGAACTGAACTTCGCGCGGACGGTTTCTTTGGAGGTGAACTGTTTGAGCCACGAACCCCAGACGGAGGCGACGGCCTCGTCCGATGCTGTCTCCCCCTATCTTAGTGTGGTTGTGCCGGCCTTTAACGAGGAGAAACGGCTAGGCCCCTCCCTCAAGCGCATGCTGGCCTACTTCGATTCACAGCCCTACTCCTACGAAATTCTCGTTGTAAGCGATGGCAGCACCGACGGCACAGAGGAGCTTGTGCGCCGCATGTCGGCCTGTCGGCCCCAGGTGCAGTTGCTGGCCTATACGCCGAACCGGGGCAAAGGCCACGCCGTCCGTTACGGCATGCTGCGCGCTAAGGGCGAACGCCTGCTCTTTACCGATGCCGACCTCGCCACCCCCATTGAAGAGGTGGAAAAGCTGCACTCCAAGCTCGACGCGGGCTATGATATTGCCATCGGTTCGCGCGATGTGCTCGGCTCCGAGTTGGTAAAGCGTCAATCCTGGCTGAGAGAGACCGCCGGAAAGACCTTCAATCGTCTTGTACGTCTGCTTACCGTGCCCGGCATTCATGATACGCAGTGTGGGTTTAAGCTTTTCTCACGTTCTGCGGCCCACACCATTTTTAGCCGTTGTCGTATTGACCATTTTGCCTTCGATGTCGAGGTGCTCTATTTAGCGATCCGCGTTTTCGAGTTTCAGGTTGCTGAGGTGCCCGTGCGTTGGGCACATCAGGAGGGATCGAAGGTTCATCTGCTGCGGGACGGGCTGCGGATGGTGCGCGCCGTTTGGCGCATCCGTACCACCCGTTATCGGGGAATAACAGCCCCCTCTCTAGAGCTGCCCCTGCGATGAAAACGGCTGAATACGAGCGAATGTATCGCCTAGAAGAGGCGTATTGGTGGTTTGTTGGCCGTCAGGCGTTACTTGAACTGCTCCTCGCACGGTTTTATGGAGACCATGCTGCCGGGAAAGACGCACCGATTATTTTAGATGTAGGGTGTGGAACCGGAGCGATTTCGCGGAGGCTCACCAAGTGGGGGCGGGTGGTCTCCACCGATTTTTCCGCTTTGGCGTTGGAGTACTCTCGCAGACGCGGGCTTCAACACCTTTTGCGGGCCGATGCCATGCGCTTGCCGTTTGCCACAGGCTCGTTTGATCTGGCCGTTTGTATGGACGTGCTTGAGCACTTGCCGGATGACCACGCGGCGCTGTGTGAACTGTTTCGCGTTTTGAAACCGGGGGGACGGCTTATTGCCACCGTGCCGGCCTATCCGCATCTATGGGGCGAGCATGACCTCGCCCTTATGCATTTCCGGCGTTACTTGCGGCATGAGCTGGAGGATCGGGTGAATCGGGTTGGCTTTCGCATCCAAAAGATAACGCATATCATGACGCTGCTCTATCCTGTGGTGGCCTTACAACGGCGCCTGCTGGCCAAACGTCCCCCGCACGACCCCCCTCAGGCGGCGATGCCGATGGTGCCCGGCTTCGTTAATCAAGCACTCATTGCCCTGTTAAAGCTGGAGAACCAATGGGCCTGTCGCTTGTCGCTGCCCTTCGGTTTAACGATATTATGTATTGCGGAGCGACCCGAAGTGCCTGTAGTGCAGCACAGAGCGGATTGTTCTGAGAAACTGGCGGTATAGGATTATGGATGGCGTAGAAGAGAAAACTCTCAAATGCATTCGTTGCGGTTTTTGTTTAGATGCCTGCCCTACCTTTCGTCTAACCGGCCAGGAGACCCTTAGTCCGCGCGGGCGCATCTATCTGGTACGTTCCTGGCATGAGGGCGTTATCCCTTTGAATGAAGAAGTTGTAGAGGCCCTCGACACCTGTTTGGGCTGTCGTGCCTGCGAAACCGCCTGTCCCTCTGGGGTGGAGTATGGGGCGATTCTGGAGATGGCGCGTGCCGAAATAGAGGCCAACCACAAGCGTCCGCGTTTGCAGGGCATGGCGCGCAAGCAACTTGTAGACCTGCTGGCGAACCCCAAAAGGTTGGCGCTCTCCTTGAAGGCGGGGCGTCTGTTGCCAAGTGCACGGCAGGGCAGGCTTCCCGGTTTCGCTGCGAAGCTGCTGTCCGGTACCACCGATACGCCGGTGCGACTGCCGCGGAGCCACGGAAAGGCCGTTCCTCTACCGGAGAGAAGTCCGGCTGTAGGGGAGAAGAGATATACGGTCGGCATGCTCACCGGCTGCGTTATGCAGGTGTTATTTGGCGATATTAACTCCGCGACGGTGCGGGTTTTGCAAAAAAACGGGTGCGAGGTGCTGGCGCCTTCACGTTTAGGCTGCTGTGGCGCCTTGCATCTGCATGTGGGGCTGTTGGAGGAGGCGCGACGTTATGCGCAAGCCTTCCTGGATGCTTTGTCGCCGTTTTTAGAGGAGATGGATGCTTTTGTGGTTAATTCGGCCGGATGTGGTTCCACGTTGAAGGAGTATGCGGAGCTGTTGCACCACGACCCGGCTTATGCGGAGCGGGCGCATCGTTTTGCGGAGAAGGTACGCGACGTTAGCGAGTGGCTGATGGAGATAGGGCTTTCGACCCGGCCGAACCCTTTATCTCTAACGGTGACCTATCACGATGCCTGCCATTTAGCCCATGCCCAACGCATCCGTAGCCAGCCGCGCGCTCTGTTGCAGACCATTCCGGAGCTGAAACTGGTGGAGCTAGAGGAGGCGGATACCTGTTGTGGGAGCGCTGGAGTCTATAACATCACCCAGCCGGAAATGGCAAAGAGGCTGCTGGATCGAAAGATCGAGAACATTCGGGCTACAGGAGCAAGCTATGTGGCAACCGGCAATCCGGGGTGTTTGGCATGGATAGAGCAAGGTGTTGAAGATGCGAAACTGGCCATAAAAGTGTGCCATCCGGTCGAGCTACTGGATAGAGCGCTTTCCTAAAAAATATTTCGGCAAAAACCAACCCTAGGGTAGGAGACACAAAATCTCCTACCTTCTTTTTGCGACGTCAACTTTCAAAGCATTAGGCGTGCCAGTGGCCGCTGCCCTTATTACCTCCGCCTCCTCCATGGGTTTCAATGCCGTCGTCGGCGATGGTGGCGGGAGGAGCGGTTTTCGTTAGGGTAAGGCTATACGGGTGTCGGGCTTGAGAATGCTTGCTCTGTGCGGTAAAGAGCAGGCAGGTCAGCACCAAAAGCGCGGGCACACCGATAAGCCATTTTACGACTACAGCCAAAGATTTTTTCATTGGGGGTTTTCCTTTCCGAGTTCGGTTTCCAGCCAGTTCCACCACGAGACCAGGTCAGGATCGCGAATCTGGAACAGAGTTTGCAAAAGTTTATCCGGCGGGCACGAAGGCCAGTTCGCCTTCAGCGCCGTTTCCAGCGCCCGTTTTGCCTCGATGTAGTAGTGATCCTTCACATAGGCCAGCAAAAGGTTCACTACGCGCATCGGGGTCGGTTTCTGCACGGCGATCTGGGCATAGTAGAGAGCACGCTCGATATTCTTCTCTCTATTGCGACCGGCGTCGAACCATGTGAGATAGATGTCGGCGATGTTGTTGGCAGCGATATAGCGTTCATCGCCGGCTTTTGAATCGGTTAGAATCAGTTGATACAGTTGAAGCGCTTCTCGAAGGTGCCCCTGTTGGATGAGGGTGGCACCGGCCTCGGTAAGCGCAGGATAGAACATGCTATCTTTCTCGAACGCCCGTTTATAGTATACAACAGCTTCTTCCAATTTTCCACCCTTGCGAAGTTGCCAGGCTTTTTCGTAGAGCGCCTGCGCCTCATCAGAGGTGGAGGTGGGGCGATCGCCGATGGTATAGGTATCGAGAACGCGCACGGTTTTGCGCATTTCCGGCGAGGGCGGCTCGACGCCATCTGCAAAGCTTACTTCGTTCACGATGGCCTCGTCCACATTCCCTTGCGGATCGAGCGTATTCGCGGAGCGAGCGGCCCAGGTGCTTTGGAGCAATCGGGAGCGCAGGGCTTCTTTACGGGCCTCGTTCCACGTGGCTACAGACGATTTTGGCTGAGCGTTCTGGCGTCGGCCTGGGGCGGTTTTGGATTGCAGCAGAACATGGAGGAAGGGGTTATCGGCATCGCACTGTTGTCGGAGGAGGCGAAGCAGGGTGGCACGGGCGCGGCAGACCGCTTGACGTTCTCGATCGGTTTCTGGGGGGACGTACTGCCCCTGTTGGCGTTGGCGCTCGCGTGCAATATCATGCTTAAGGGCTTCGAGATAGTTTTGAGGGAGGGCGCGTAACGCTTGGGCCAACGCTTGGCGGAAGCGCGCTCGCTCCTCCTTCTCTATGAGGGACGCTTCTGGGTAGGCCGCCTCGGAGGTATCGGCGATGACATCGCGCAGGCAAAGGCCTTCGTCCTCATCTCCTATCGGCTGATCAAGGGAAACGGTGGGGACTTCACGCCGTGCGATTCGTTCCGCATCGCTAATAACGGAGCGAATGCAGCGGCTGAGATAGGCTACGGGGTCGGGAAAGAGGCTGTCGAGGGCGGTAGAGAAATCTACGCCCTGCAGATGGGCAGCGGCATGGTATTGCCGTAGAGCCACACGAGCCATCTTACGGCAGGCCTCTTCAAGAGCCACATAGCAGTCGTTTGCGCTAAGACGTGGGGGAAGGAGCCGTCCATCTTCAAGAGGGCGCGGTGAGGAGAGAAGGGTGACGGCGCGCGCTCCATAGCGCTGCAGGACGGTGTCCGTTGCTTTTCTGAGGGTTTCATCGTTCAGAAGAGCCTCAGGCCGTCCGCACGTTTCTGGAGGCTTCGGTAGTGGCCATACCGTTACCTGTGTTTTCACGGGCTATCTCCTCGGAACAGGTTGCAGTCGGTACGCACCTGCGCCCGGCTTACATTCTCTGTAACGTATCGGCGTGTGCTCCGTGACAGTTTGATGCTGTGACCGCACACACCGGCCTTATTGGAGGGCTTCCACTTGTTTAGACGGATGAAACGACCGATGGGGTTCCGTGTTTTTGATCTTCATAAAGCAGGCAGCGAACCTGTTGACCGGACGACAGGCTGTAGAGGGGCACATTTTCTTTATCGCAGCGATTGGGGATGCGGGCGCTACATCTCGGAAAGAAGGGGCACCCTGTAGGCTTTTGGGTGAGGCTAGGAGGCTGGCCGGGAATGGTGGGAAGGCGTTGGCGCCGCGCCTCTGGCTCCTCAAGTGGGATGGTGGCGGCAAGAAGGCCTTGGGTATAGGGATGGAGCGGGGTACGAAATATCTGCTCGGTGGTGCCGGCCTCCACCAGTTGGCCGGCATACATGACGAGGGTTCGATTGCATGTCTCGGCCACAATGCCGAGGTCGTGAGTAATGAGAAGCAGACCGGAGCCGTTTTGGCGTTGGAGGGCCGCCATGCGATCCAGAATTTGGGCTTGCACGGTGACATCGAGAGCCGTGGTGGGTTCGTCGGCGATGAGGAGAAGCGGCTTGCAGGCGAAGGCCATGGCAATGAGCACGCGCTGGCGTTGGCCGCCGGATAGTTCGTAGGGAAACTGCCGCATTTTTTGTTCGGGGGTAGGGATGTGCACGGTTTTGAGAAGTTCAACGGCGTAGTCGTAGGCGGCCTTGCCTTTAAGAGGCAGGTGGATTCGGATGGCTTCGAGCAGTTGGGCACCGATGGACATCGTGGGATCGAGAGAGGAGAAGGGGTCTTGGAAGATAATGGCCATCTGCTGCCCGCGGAGTTTTTGGAGGAACTTAGAGGGTTTGCCGATAAGCTCCTCACCGTCGAAGCGAATAGAGCCTCCGGTAATTTTAGCGGGGGGCAACCCCATGAGGGCAAGCGCCGTGGCGCTTTTCCCGGAGCCCGATTCACCCACTAACCCCACGGTCTCGTTGCGGTCGAGGGTAAAAGAGAGGTCGCTTACAGCGTAGACCGTCTGTTCTGCGGTTTGAAACTGCACCTGAAGGTTTTGCACTTCTAGCAGCGGCATGGGGTTGGTTAGGGCACTCCCAGAAGATGTTCTTTGGCAAAATCCTGCAGTCGGGCGCCCGTCCAACCGAAATCCACGTAGCCGTCGTGCACGATAAGCCGATAGCGCAGCGAGATGGCTTTGGCAAGGTTTTGCGCAAACCCGCTCCACAGGAGGGGGGAAGGGGAGAGAGTGCCATCGGCAGAGAGGTTCCAGTCGGTGGGGAAGAAGGGGTTTTGGGGGTGGTCCATCAGAGCGAAGCCGACTGTCTCTTTTTGGATGACGCCCACAAAGCCACACCAGGCCGCGCTGCGCCGATGGATTTGTTCTATGCCGATGGCGCCACGACTGTTTCGGGCGAGGCCGGTTTCACGAAGGAACGGCTCGGCGATGTAGAGTTGCAGCAGATCATGCGGGGCATTGCCGAAGACGATTTCGCGCCCCGCGCAGGGGCGTAGATGCAGAAAAATGTCGAGAATGCGAGAGGGGCCTGGGCCGGGAAGAGCACGAAAGATGCGCGTTTCGGCGATGATCGGCTCCCCGACGGGGGTAATCCAGAGGCTATCCTGACGAAGCCCTACGGAGCATGGACCTCGGCGCGCCATGGTGGAAAGGGGAACGATGGCGCCTTTGGGATAGGCAGAGTTTGAGGAGGGGGTAAAGTCGAAACCATCCACATTTTCACGGGCGATGCCGAGCACGATGCCTGCCTCGTTCGGCTTGAGAACGGGCCTTCGGTCTTTGGCATAGACAGCGGTAAAACCACAGGGCGCGACCGAGGAGGTTCGGTAGACGGCAAACAGCCCGCCGTAAATCCAAAACTCCACGCGCCCAGGCCGGGCGATAAGCGTTACAGGGTTTTCTTCAGGAAGCATGGGCTTCCGACCTCACTCTTCATAGATGGAGTAAGTTGGCGTTGAAAGGTAGCGTTCGCCGGTATCGGGGACGATCACCACGATCAGCTTCCCTGCATTTTCGGGGCGTTTCGCCACTTCAACGGCGGCCCACACGGCCGCTCCGGCCGAGATGCCGGCAAAGATGCCTTCTTCTCGGGCAAGCCGGCGTGCCATCTCCATGCTATCGGTTTCGCAAACCTGGATGACC
>NZ_DATGLN010000240.1:0-14050 GCF_035294165.1 Chthonomonas sp. | reverse complement strand
GTGGAAGAAAAGGATTCCGACCTCGTACAGCGTACGCTGTGTGGGGACTGGTCCGCTTATGATCAACTCGTAAAGCGTTACCAGCGCCAAATCTATAACTTCGCCTACCGAATGATGGGCAATGCAGAGGATGCTCAAGACATTAGTCAAGAAACATTCCTGCGCGCCTTCCAATCGCTGCACTCCTTTCGGAAGGATGCAAGCTTTCTGACATGGCTTTTTAAGATCGCCTCCAACCTCTGCATTGACCTGCTGCGGTCAAGAAAGTCAAAAGGGACGCTCTCTCTTGATTCTGAATTGGAAGAGGGCCGTGAACCCGCGGCGGAGGCTCGCACCTCAGACCCAGAATGCGTGGCGATGCGCAATGCTACGCAGGAGGTGGTACAACATGCCATTAACACGCTGCCTGCTCGCTACCGAGCGGTGGTCATTCTGCGCCATCTCCAGGGTATGAGTGTAGATGAGATCGCACAGACGCTAGATATCCCTGCCGGCACGGTGAAAACCCATCTCTTTCGTGCCAGAGAGATGCTCCGCGAACGGTTAGCCACGGCATTAGAGATAAAATGATGGAACATCAATTTCATGAGCAGCAAGAACCACAGGGGCAAAAGCCGCTCTATCGTACCCATTCTGAAGTTTCGGTAAACGAGGCGCTTTGCCTAGAAGTTCGCCGCTATCTGCCGGAACTGCTTGAGAACGACGGCTCGCTACGACCCGATCAGGCCGTCGCGCTCAACGTGCATCTAGCCGTCTGCACCCGGTGCGCACAAGAGTTCGCGCAGATGCAGCAGGTGGTTATGTGCCTTGAAGAGCTGCCGGTGCTTGACCCGCCATCGGATTTTTCTGATCAAGTTCTAAGGCGCCTGCAGTTTCTCCCGCCCCCCGTTGTTGCTCCCGAAGACACCTGCGACGAGTTCACCCATGAAGCAACGCGTCAACTTCAAAGCTACTCTCAAGCTCCCAAAGAGACCTTCAGCCGATACGGTCTGCTCGTTGCAGCGCTTTTTTCGGGTATCTTCCTTTTCCTCATTGCGAGCACATGGGGGCGGCTGGTGTTGGGCGCAAACCTGGAGATGGGTGTCCAAATGCTGCGCGAGTTTGCCGCTTCCATGCGCTCAGTTCCCCTGTTTGGCTGGCTGGTCGCTAACGTGCTGCAGTCATTGGCTGCTTCGCTCGATACCCTCCTCCATATCTGGCAGGAGGGAGGAAGTACAGAGCTGGTAGGGGTTCTTTTTGATGTAGCCCTTTTGGCGGTGCTGGCGGCATTGATGCGTCATCGGCGTCGTCCACTCTGGCGAGGAGGAATGTAGCGATGCGCGTAAAAACGATCCTCTCCCTGTCCATTCTGCTGAATCTCCTCTTTATACTGCCCTGTTGGGGACAGAACCCACAGAACCTTCATCCCGCTCTGCTTCGCATACCTGCCAATGCCAAAGAGGAACAGCTTAAAGCGCTCCATCAATCGCTGTTAATAGAGGGCCATATCCTCAAAGATATCTATGCCTATCAGTGCCCGCGCGTTATCGTGGCACCAGGCGCCCGAGTCGATGGGACGATCAAGCTCTTTCAAGGCCCCACTACCCTGGAAATCTCTCCTAAAGCCTTTGTACGCAAGGTCGCGATCTTTGAATCGGCCCAGAAGACAACACCGCTGAAAACATTTCGTCCGACACCAAATCTGAAAGTCACCTGCTTTTTTAAGTCGAATTCCGGCCAAGGCTATACATTAAGTGAAGCTGAAAGCTCCGATTTGCAGCAGGAGTCGCCGCTTATTGGAGCCAACATAGTGACCGAGGACGAGACAGGTAGTTACCTGCCGACAGGATCACCCACACTCACCAACACGATCTCGACTTATCACGCCCCTGCCGATGCCGAAGCGACGTCACTTGCCCGACCCCTGGCACTGCTTGGGCTGTGGCTCTATGGTCTTTTGGGAACCGGCATTCTCGCAGGTCTGGCCCCACGATGGGCACAAAACGTCAGTCTCACCCTTTTGGATAGACCACGTGAGGCGATGGGACGAGGAATAGGTGGTCTGCTTATCTTGCTCTGCACTGGGGTAGCCTTGGGAAGCCTGTGCGCTATCGGCTATAGCTATAAGCTCTACATCGCTCCCCTCGCCGTCGCTTGGGCGCTGCTGATGTTCTGTAGTCTGGGGGTGGGTTGGCTTTGTGGATCGGCCGCCTTGATGGATAAGATTGTAGAACGCTTTCCGAAGTATTCTGCCTATCTCACCAACTGGCCACGTAAAGCGGTCGCCGGCATCACGTTCTTGGTGTTTGCAAATCTCCTGCTAAGTATCTTCGGGCTTTCACCTATAGGAATTTTATTGATCGCCATTGTGGCCGTTGGAGGACTTGGAGCGGCCATCCTTCGGTTTCGCTCACGCTATTCGCCCGATAGAGAGGACGAACGTCTGATAGTCGGCTAGTTAGACCCTCGTAGGTTGAGGCGAGACTAGAGGCGAAACGCGATCAAGATCTGCGTAATCCTTGCAAGCGTTCGCATAACTCAGTATACGGCTTTAAGCGGTTTCATGTGCTAAAATAGCCTCAATGCACTTGCATAGGGAAGGTATGGCGTGGGTGATGTGATAAGTTTCCGGTGTACAGACGGCCAGGTACGTCTGCATAACGTTACCTTGCAGCTTCCGCAACTGCCCGGAGCGCTCCATGTGGATGAGGTGACCGTTGATCTTGGCACCGCGCACTTTGATCAAGCAGCAGGTCTGAAGCCGCAGATATCCGCAGACCTTACCTCCATTGGGCTTATACTCTCAGAAGTTACTTTAAACTCGCTTCTTCACAATTTTACACCGCCGAGCGCGCCGGTACGCGAACTGCAAATAAAGCTACTTTCCGGCAAGGCGAGCGTTGATGGGAAGTTCCTGCCCGCTCAAAAGAATCCCTACCTTCCTTTTTTATCGAATCTCCCCGTGCCGTTCACTGCTGAAGTGGTGCCCGTTATCGCAAGCACAACCCAGATTCGTGTGGAACTGAAGTCGGTACGTGCCGGCTTTGCACTGCCGGAGATGGCGGTTCATCATATAGAGCGCCTAATTAATGAATTGCCTATTCTTAACTTGAACAGCCTCCCCTTTCCCCTCGCCCTCCAAGATATTCGTTGCGAGCCAGGAAGGCTTATCGTGCGTGCTGCTGTTCAGTTCTCCTGGCCGTTTGTAGCCCCATCGTCCTCTCAAGAGGTTTCCTCTCCCTTCTCACTAGCGTCGCTGTCCACTCCTCGCGATAAAGTAAACAGCTAGGGTCGCTTATGGCGTTATGTAATCGCCTCAAAACCATTTCTCGCGATCCCTACGCGACTACTTTGCTTTTGCTGCTTAGCGTCGCCCTTCTGGTACGCATCCCTCTCTTGCTTACCGGTGCCACCGAAGAAGACGTTTACATTACCCTGCGCTATGCCGCCAACATTGCACACGGCATGGGGTTTGTCTATAATCCCGGAGAGCATGTTTTAGGGACAACGACGCCTTTATACACCCTCTGGCTTGCCCTGTTGTTTCGTCTTCATCTCAATGCCTTGCTGGGAGGGAAGCTCTTAGGCATTGCATGCGATCTATTGACAGCCTTCGGCGTCTACCGAATCGGGAGAGCGGTGGGCAGGCCTGGGGTGGGTTTAGGAGCTGCATGGGCTGTAGCCTTTTTTCCTCTCAACCTTACCTGGGCCACACGGGGAATGGAAGTGGGGGCAGTTGCTGCTGCCATCGTATGGAGCTTTCTCTGGCAGATACTGGAAAAGGAGCTTGCAACATGGTTTTGCGCTGCTCTCCTGCTTCTATTGCGCATTGATGGGGGTGTGCTGGCTCTGTTCCTTTTGGGCGACTCGCTCTTACGCCGGCGTTGTTTTCCATGGAAGGGGCTACTTCTGTTTGGCTTAACGGTTCTTCCCTGGTTTGCCTTTGCGACCGTCTATTTCGGTTCGGTTATCCCCACATCAGTCCCGGCGAAGCTAATCGTATATTCTCGCGAGTATGCAGGGCGGTTTCCTCAGCTTAGGCCTTTCTTAAGTCATATGTTTTTGCATCCCTTCGAGGGATGCATGAGTGCGGGTTGCACGCTCGCCGTTTTACAGGCGGTTTGGGGCTTCGTTCATAGAGAGACCACCCTTCGCTTGCAAAATGCCAAGCTGTTAGCCTCTCTACTTTGGATGCTTACCTACTATGCCGCAATGGCTTTCTCCCCTGTTTTCCTCTTCGGATGGTACTTTGTGCCACCCTCTCCTCTCTTTTATCTATGGGGCATGCTCGGTTGGTTTGCGCTCGGCGCACGCCTCTTTCCCCAACGTGTCCGCCTTTCGCCGTTGGTTGCCATAGCTCTGGCAAGCCTGCTGCTGGGCGCTATCACCGTGCCCTACGCCTATCATTCCCTGAAACAGGCGCAGACGGCCGAGCAGAGGCTGCGTTTGCCTATAGGGGTTTGGCTTCATACACACGCGCAGCCTTACCAAACCCTTATGCTGGAACCCATAGGCTATATCGGCTACTTCAGCGGCCTGCGTGTACTCGATACCGTTGGGCTGGTCTCGCCGCAAGTTTTGCCTTTCTATTCAAGGCGCTATCCCTCGCCGCTCCATGCCCTCTGGAGCCACTTTCTGCCGGATTTCGTGCTACTGCGTGCTGGAGAGTACCAAACGCTTTTACGTTACGAGCGAACGCTTCCATTGGTCGAGCGCTTGGAAAGTCACTATCGTCTTCTTCATGTGTGGCACGATCCGGCGCATCCCCTAGCAGCGCCCGCATTCTATCTGTTCCAACGTTGCAACCGCTCGTAAACTACCGCGCGGCCTGAATGCGGCAGCTTTGCCCTGGTACCACGTATAGAGACAAGAGGTAAGGGGTAAAATGAACCACAATCCTTTTAAGGATAACGTTTTGCCGATATGGCAAAGCGTCTATGCCTAAAAATCGAGAGAGGTTACAGGAGGGTTTTCGTGGCTTATTGGCAGCGCACCGTAGCGTGTGGGGCTTTGCGAGAAGATCATGTAGGGCAAGAGGTTGTTTTGAACGGTTGGGTGCACCGTGTGCGTACCTTTGGCGATCTCGTTTTCGTTGACCTAAGAGATCGCACCGGCCTTGTACAGGTGGTCGTAGACCGTTCCGATGCGCCCCATCTCATCGAAACGGCAAATGCCCTGCGAAGCGAATATGTGCTGAGCCTTCGTGGTCTGGTGCGTCTGCGTAAGCCTGGCACGGAGAACCCCAAGCTTGCTACAGGCAACGTTGAGATCGCCGCACAACAGATCGAGATACTTAATACGGCGAAGACCCTGCCGTTTCCTCTCAACGATGAAGACCAAATGCGCTCGGTGGATGAAACGCTGCGCGTAAAGCATCGTTACCTCGATCTGCGGCGTCCCAAAATGATGCGCATTTTGGAGCTTCGCCATCGTGTGGTGAAGTTGATTCGCGATCTGTTGGATGCCGAGGGCTTTTTGGAGATCGAAACACCCATTCTCACAAAATCCACTCCTGAAGGGGCAAGGGACTTTCTGGTGCCTTATCGGCTGCAACCGGGCCTATTTTACGCGCTGCCGCAGTCGCCACAGCAGTACAAGCAGCTGCTGATGGTTGCCGGATGCGAGCGCTATTTTCAAATTGCGCGTTGCTTTCGCGATGAGGCTCAGCGGGCCGATCGTCAACCCGAATTCACCCAACTCGATGTGGAGATGTCATTTGTAACGCAGGAAGATGTGTTGCAGGTTATCGAGAAGGTGATGACGGCCGTTGTGCAGCAGCTTAGCGAAAAACGACTGCTTGCCAGTCCCTTCCCGCGCCTTACTTACGATGAGGCGATGCGACTTTACGGGACAGATAAACCCGATCTTCGTTTCGGCCTCACCCTCTGCGACCTTACACCGCTAGCTCAAGAGACGGAGTTCGGCGTTTTTCGCGCGGCCATAGAGGCCGGCGGGCAAGTAAAAGCCGTACGCTATCCGCAAGGGGCACAGCTCTCGCGGAAAGAGCAAGAGGCTTTGGGAGAGTTTGTTAAGGAGTTCGGGGCTAAGGGGCTAGCTACGATCTCCGTCCAGGAACCGACCCCACAGGGCGTAAAATCTAACATCGCCAAGTTCTTTTCTGCCGACCAAATGCAACGCTTGCTACAGTTGTGCGAGGCGGAAGCCGGCGATCTGCTCTGCATTGTGGCCGATGCCAACCCCCAAATCGTGGCGGAGTCGCTGTCTCGACTACGGTTGGAGATTGGAAGGCGCTGTGGGCTACGTAACCCGGATGTGTTGGCGTTTTGCTTTGTAACCGACTTTCCTTTAGTGCAGTGGAATGCGGAGGAGCAGCGGTGGGAAGCCGAGCATCATCCCTTCACAATGCCCTACGAGGAGCATCTACCCTATTTCGATACCGACCCCTCCAGGATACGCGCCCAGTGCTATGATCTCGTTTGCAATGGACAGGAGTCGGCTTCTGGCAGCATTCGAATCCATCGGGCCGACATCCAACAGAAGGTTTTTGACCTTTTGGGCATCGATAGGAAGCAACAGCATGAGCGTTTTGGGCATCTGTTGGAGGCCTTTTCTTATGGGGCGCCGCCGCACGGTGGGTTTGCTGCAGGCATCGATCGGCTTATCATGAATCTTTTGGATGAACCCAACATCCGAGAGGTCATTGCTTTTCCGAAAATGGGGCTAGGCTACGATCCGATGATGGAGGCGCCCTCAGAAGTCGAGGAGGCCCAGCTAATAGAGCTGGGCCTCCGCATCATCCCGCGCAAGAGCTAGCGGTTGTATCGCTATAGGTGCAGAGGTTAGCGATCGTCACGATCGTGGTCGTGATCCCACCGCTCATGGCCGGGTGGAATGCGCCCGTGTTTGTACCATCCGAGGTGTTTTCCGTTGTCGTGGTGCCAAGCTATCGGGCGGTAGTCATCGTTATCACCGTCGTAGTCGGGGTCCCAGCGCTCTGGGCGGTAGGGGGCGTGGTAATATCGTGGCTGGTACCTGTAGTGGTGATCCCAGTAGCCCTCTCGGCGATGCCGGGCTGTAATGGAGTCGTTCCACCGTTTATAGGCATAGGCCGCAGCAAGGCCGGTGAGGATGCCCGCCGTCTTATTGTGTTGGGTTAGCAACAGGGTGGCAGCAGCGGCACCAAGCGCATAGGTGGTGTTGCGTCGCCCCTCCTCGCTGGCCAGCGCTTTGGAAGGGAACATCAAGACCCCCACCATGCTGGAAAGCGCTAACACGCCGGCCAAACCTTGTTTCGCATATCTCATGGCATCTCGCCTCCTTTCGCAATGTTCGGCAGTTTTCACTGCACACTTTTAGAAGACGAGACCTCGAAAAGGGCGTGACATCACCGCCATCCGTCTTAAACCTGTGGGAGGCGGATGCCGATTGGTTCGCTCAGCGCACTCCGTGAGCAATTTGATGGATGGCAAGCACCTGCCGCAAGAGCGGTTCTAGCTGCGCTAGAGGAAGCATGGTTGCCGCGTCGGAAAGGCCTTTTTCCGGCTCTGGATGAATTTCAAGAAAGAGCGCATCAATCCCTACGGCGGCAGCAGCACGAGAGAGATGAGGGATATATTCTCGAAGGCCACCCGACGCCGTCCCCCCTGCAGCAGCCCCTGGGCGTTGCACGCTGTGGGTGCCGTCGAACACCACAGGAAAGCCCAAAGCCCGCATCTGTGGCAGCCCCGTCATGTCAACCACCAGCGTGTTGTAGCCGAAAGAGACCCCGCGTTCGGTAAGCAACAGCCGCTTATTGCCCGTAGAAAGAACCTTCTCTACCACGTTCTTCATATCCCACGGGGCCAAAAACTGCCCTTTTTTCACATTAATTGCCCTGCCGGTGTTGGCGGCAGCGAGTACCAAATCGGTTTGTCTGCAAAGAAATGCCGGAATCTGCAGCACGTCACACACCTCGGCCACCGGGGCGCATTGCCACGTTTCATGAACGTCGGTCAGCACAGGAACGTTCACTTCCCGCTTTACCGCTGCCAAAATTTCAAGGCCTTTTTCTAAACCATGCCCTCGAAAAGAGTTTTTGGAGGTTCGGTTTGCTTTGTCGAAGCTCGCTTTGAAAATATAGCCCATGCCCAATTCTTGAGTTATCTGCTTGGCGGTTCGGGCGACCTCCAAGCACAGCTCTAGGCTCTCCACTACGCAAGGGCCTCCGATCAGCGCGAGCGGTTGTGCGGGCGACCCTATGCGCACTTCTCCTATCTCTACCGTTGTTACCTTTTCGGCTTGCATCGCATCCTCTCTTTCCAAAGCACTAGAAGATACCTTATCCCAAAAACGAAGAGTTTTGCAAGCTGTGGACGGGCATTCGGAATACTCCCCAGACTTGGAGAAATGGCAGTATCACAGGTGTTCGCTATACGTCTTCCAATACATCAAAAAATCTCTTGACTATCCCTACATGGTTTGTTATAATATGTATCGTAGTATGCACAATGCCGACTTATCTCTCCAACTGTGCCTACAACAACTCTGTCAGCTCATGCATAAACAAGGAGGTCTCTGCTCAAACAATGAAAACGTGTTCGTCTCTACTTGGCTCCTCTCGAAGCCGTCTCGGCCTGTCTGCCTCCCCCCCCGTGTTACACGGCTAAATCCTGCTCCTGCCAAGCCTAAACCTAAAGCAGTTTATTTCGTTCTTCGAGCCACCCTCGTGACCCTGCTGGCATTCACCACTCTCACCCTTCTCCCCCCACAGGCCTACGCCGGCCATTACACCGTCTCCTACTCCGGTGGAACCGTCAACGGGCAGCCCTATACCGGCAACGGACCTTACGGAGGCTCTATGGGTTCCAGCCAAGTGACCTGTTCTGGCACCATCACTGCGACCTTTACTTGGGTACCAGACTACCCCGGCGACCCCTCGGTGGCTCCTCCTGCTGTGGTGATAAAGGAAACGTGTCTTGCTCAGTGGTATGCCAATGGAGGAGGCGTGAATGTGCAGTATAGCGGGAGTGCGGATGACGGTTTTGGCGACCCCGCTCAAGCGACGACTCGTCCTGGGCAAATTTCTCAGGGGGTACGTTACGAGATACGCCAATCAGATACACTGGGGGCTCCTTTAAAGAGCTTTTCGGTGCAGTGCAGCCCCAAAGTGAGCGCGAGTGCTACTCCAAACGGGGTGGTTGTAGGGGTAGTGCAGTTTACGGCGTCCCCTTCTCCGTTGATGGTAGTGTTAGGAGGCAGCGGCATTAACCTAAACACGCAGCCGGAGTACCTGATTGGTCAGCAGGTAAACTGTAGCTTAACGTATCCGAGCGACCTAACGGCGAGCAACTACCATTGGACACCTGCCAACGCTTGCCAACCTTTCAAACAGTGGAAATTGACCGACTTCTTCTATAACGACATTGATAAACCCCAAACCGTTCAGCTCATCCTTCTCACCAACCAAGACCTTACCCAAAGCACGTTAACCTTTTACCCTAAAGTGCCCACGAGTGGGATTGTCCAATGTACCGTAGACCTCACCGTTCCTCAAGGAGCCCATTGGGATGATGGAAGCACTACCAAAACCGTCACGGCTCAAAGCCGCTACATTGGTTTCAGACCGCCTGACCCGCCTTCACCACCTAGTCCTGATCAGCCTGCTCCACCTGTCTTAACAGCCGCCTTTACCCCCGCTAACGGCACTATCGGCTTTGATCCCTCTTCAGGGCAAATGAGCGTCGGCGCGGCCTATACCTACCAAGTGAAGACCCCCACTGAATTTATCACCTCCTCCGACACGGGTGCCGTCACACTCTTTATCTACTTTACCCCCACGATTTCCGTCTTCTCTGGGAATGCCTCCTTCCTCAACAGCCCCGCTACGCTCAACGTGTTTACCTACCCTGCTTTCCCACCTAACTGGCAAAACCCTGAATTCAACCTTAAATACCTGTGGAATACAGATGCACTCTTGCTTGATAGCCATTCCACGAACATTCCCTAATCCCCATGAAGAGGAGATACACCCATGAAACCAACCCAACCGAGTCTTTCAAAACTTTTCCTTGTTCTAGGTGTTCTGGGGCTTCTCGGCTCTCAGGCCAACGCCCAACCCCCGCGCTTCACACTCCCGGCTCAAAGCACCGTAGTAGAGGCGGCCTTAAACGGGCTGAAATATCGGTATGACCCCTATATGCAGACGTTGCAAGCGCGTCTTGACCAGGGGCGCTATGCCGAGGCTTTGTCTTTATGTCGTACCCTTATCCAGATTGGAGAGGACAAGAGCCTACTGCAGAAAACGCTGGCAGAGTCAGGTCCGAGTGTGATAGAGGAGATAGACGGTTGGCTTCAGGCGCATGCCTCAGAAGCGAAGTCCGTATTCGATGTCGGCGGCGAACGGGAGCGGTGGATTGAGCTGCAACTGGACAAACTGGTCTCTTACATCAAAGGCTTATCGGGGTTTGGGCATGGCTATGCCATTCATATTCTGTTTTTGGAGGGCAAGTATGCTCAGGCGATAGCAGAGGGGGAGAGGCTGTTAGCCGAGGCGAAAAGCTACCATTGGGAGTACACGTATGGGGGTGAGCAGTATCAGACGCCTGCGCAAATTCACACTTGGCCGAAAGACGCGATTTGCAGTGGGACTATTCAGGTAGGGAACAACTCTGTGTACGGGATCGATTTAGACCTAGCGATATGTTACTATCAGCAGAGGGAATATGTGCAGGCGCGGGACTATTTTTTACAGAGTTGGTTAGTCCGCAACTCTCTGCCATTTACCTTTGGCTACTATGCCCAGCGATTGCGGGAGCACTTTAGGGAGATAGGTTATCAAGAGTTAGGGGGGATACTCTACTTAGCAGAGACGCTGAATGCTGAAGGGGAAGAAGCAGCAAGTGGAGGATGGTTTATCAGTGCACCGCCGGACTCTCGTTATTGTGGAGACTTGAAGGCAGCCTTGAGATATGCGGAGGAGGCCTACAAGCTGATGCCCAACAATCTCGATGCCTGCCAACAGTACTGCGTGCTGCTCTACGCCCTTAAACACTACATGCAGGTCATTGATGTCTACGAGTACATGTACAGCCTGATCAAAAAAGGCCCCTCGGCCTACGTAACCGCGCAAACGAACTTTAGTTTAAACAACATCAACGTCGCTGTGCCCAAGTCCTGTTGGGAGGCGTGGAAACGCAAGCATCCAGGGCAAAAGACGTTCTATCTGCCCTATTGGGAGGATAAGTAGTTCGTCACAGGAAACGTATGCAGATAGATTGAAATAAGGCGATTTACGCAGAGAAATGAGAAGCCAGTCACGTATACTAAAAGCAGTAGAGATGTAATAGTAGATACTAGGCTATTCATCCTTAATGTGTCTCTATCAGCGACACTATTTTTCAACTGTAATGCTATTACGCGCCCGACAGCAGGCAAGAGGCTGCCTCTTGCCTGTGTTTTGTTACCAGGCCTCACCTCGCGCCTATGGGACGTAACATGGGTTGAACAGAATAACATCTCTAATGATATGAGTTGCTATTGTGAAAAATATTATTTAAAATTTCTAATTGCTAGCAATTTGAAAATTGATCATTCTTCAAGCCAACTACAAAGGAACGCAGTCTCGATGAAGAAGGTGGGAATGAGGTAACATGAACCTAAAAAGGCGGGAAAGGAAAAGCGTACAGAGATGATTCGGAAGGGGGAGTATATTCGCGATATTCTTGCCGGCGATGTTGGACGGCCGGTGGTAGCGCACGGATGGGTTAAAACGCGCAGAGATAGCAAAGGCATCCACTTTGTGCAGATAAATGATGGCTCCTGCTTTGCCGACCTACAGGTTGTTATCGAGGAAGGGACGGTTGAAGAGAGCGTTCTCAAGCAGGTCACTACCGGTGCGTGCATTCGTGTGGAGGGCGACCTGGTGCCGTCTCCTGCACCAGGACAGCCGGTGGAGCTAAAGGCTAAAGCGATTTTGGTGTACGGCCCTGCAGACCCGGCGACCTACCCGCTCCAAAAAAAGGGGCACACCATGGAGTTTCTGCGGGAGATCGCTCATCTACGCCCGCGCTCCAACACCTTTGGCGCCGTTTTTCGGGTGCGCAACGCCCTTGCCAAAGCCATTCATGACTTCTTCCAGGAGCGTGGCTTCCTCTATGTGCACACCCCCATCATTACGACGTCGGATTGTGAGGGGGCAGGCGCCATGTTTGGTGTTACGACGCTAGACCTCATGAACCTCCCTCGCTATGGAGAGGGACCTCGAATCGGCGAGATAGACTTCACCCAAGACTTCTTTGGGAAACCGGCCTATCTCACGGTAAGTGGGCAGCTTGAAGCGGAAATCTTTGCGCTCGCTTTTACCAACGTCTATACGTTCGGCCCCACGTTTCGTGCCGAAAACTCTAACACACCCCGACACCTGGCCGAGTTTTGGATGGTGGAACCGGAGATGGCCTTCTGCGATCTGCAAGACGACATGGCCCTTGCAGAGGAGTTTCTCAAGGCGATTATCGCAAAAGTGATGGATGAAAGCTTGCCCGACCTTGAATTCTTTAATAAGCGGATCGATCCCCAGGTGTTAGAGACGTTAGAGCACGTTGTCAAAAGCTCGTTCGCCCATGTGAGCTACACCGAAGCGATAGAGATTCTGCAAAAAAGCGGTCGTAACTGGGAGTTCCCGGTGCATTGGGGCGCCGACCTCCAAAGCGAGCACGAGCGCTACCTTACGGAGGAAGTGTTTCGACGCCCTGTGATCGTAACCGACTACCCCAAAGAGATTAAAGCGTTTTACATGCGGGTGAATGAGGATGGTCGCACGGTACGTGCCATGGATGTTCTTGCCCCTCGCATCGGCGAAATCATCGGAGGAAGCCAGCGCGAGGAGCGTTATGACGTGCTGCTTCAGCGCATTCGAGATTGCGGCCTGTCGGAAGAGAACTACTGGTGGTATCTGGAGTTGAGGAAGTACGGCAGCGCGCCTCATGCCGGTTTTGGGCTTGGTTTTGAACGGCTCATGCTCTATCTCACCGGCATGAAGAACATTCGTGATGTTATCCCGTTTCCACGAACGCCCGGCTCCGCGGAGTTTTAAGGCTCTAGATCGCGCAACAGTGCGTTAAGCCGGTCGGCATCACCTCTTAAGAGAACGGCGAACTGTTTGCCCATGCGCACCAAAAAGTCGAAGTCGTTACCACGCTGCGCGTAAGCCTTTCGGAGGCAGGCCACGATCAGAGGGTCTGGCAGAGCTATTTCCGGCAAGAAGAGCAGACGTCGTGGCAGATCGGGCAGTTCGGTGAGAGCATAGAACTCGGTTTGGGTACAGGGATAGACAAAGGCGTGCAGGCGTGGGGGAACGGCAGGCGGGCCGCCGCGCAGCTTCTGGTTATGGCCTTGAACCGCCAAATGGACGGCACGGAACTCGGTGGTCAGCAGATGAAAAATCTGTGGCTGTTCTGCCCGCAGACTCTCCTCATCTAAACCGTAAGCCATTGCCTTTCGGCCCGGATCGGCACCGGTGGTGTAGGCCTCTACCACCACCGCATATAGTGTCTCGGGTGGCGCTGCAACATGGCCAATCTGCTCTTCCGGCTCGAGAAAGGGGTCTTCGATGGAGGAATCGCTGTCGGCAGCAGGCGAAGCGCCGGGAGGCAATATGCGCACAAAAGTGCCTACCTCAGGCGGAGCGTGCAGGCGTGGAGGGTGGCACTGGGCGGTGAAAGCGATGGTGCTGGTTTCTACCACTTCACCAAGCGGTTCACACGTCTGCCGATTATCCGGTTCCAAGGTGCCTCACCAGAGTTGATTTGCGGTTACATGAAAATTATACTTCACCTCGGCACGGTTTGGGTTTTGGGGCATAGGTTGCAACTCTCCCACCTTGATGAGACCAGGGCTTATGTAGGTATGAAATATGGTAATAGAGCAGTTTTCGCCGAGGTCGTTGCGTGCCTCATGCCACACCATCAGGGCAATGCGGCTCATGTTCCACGGCTCCATACGTGCCGGGCAGCAGAGTTTAATGGTGTTGGGATTTGTCCAAGAGACGCGAATGGCAATGGCATCGGGCCTATCACGAAATCGCGAGGTAAGCAAGCTGGCAAAAAGAGCACGCTTCTTTGCCATGTCCTTCTCC
>NZ_DATGLN010000239.1:0-29516 GCF_035294165.1 Chthonomonas sp. | reverse complement strand
CGCCTGAAACCTGGCGAGCACGGTTGGATAGGCTGGGCACTTTACAGCGGCTGGTCAAAAGGGAAGTTCTGACGCTTGTAACGCGTTTCTGCTGCCTGTGCAATTGGCCTAAAAGACCACGAACCGTTTCCCTAAGCGTTTGCGGTGTAAATTAGCGTTTAGGAGGTAAGATAGCAAAATTGTATCTGCATAATTAAGTTGGTATTTGAAAACAACTAACAAACGCAGCATATTGTTAGGACATACGTGCTGTGAGAGAGACTTCGACGACTAAGCAGGATATTGGGAAGTGACGGCGAATAATAGTAGAAAACTCTGTACCAAAAGGAGTATCTATGGTAACGCTGCAGCCGTGGCATAACGGGTTGCTGCAGGAGTTTCTACTTACGGTGCCTGCCGACTTGGAGTGGGAAGAGGCACTTGCCCAGATAGAAGCACGGCTTGAGGAGGCCAAGCCCTCCATGTCGGTGCGGGGAGTGCAGGTCACCATCGAGTTTGGCGTGCGCCAAGTTAGTTATGAGCTACTGCACGATTTGGTGGCGCTTTTACGTGATCGCTACGGGGTGCTGGTTGTGGCCGTTGTCAGTACCGACATGCACACCCAAGAGGCGGCCCGTCGGCTAGCCCTCGGCGTCTATCTTATCGCTCCGGGCGCGCCCCTTAGCGCCGAAGCGAGCGCGGATGCCACAGGCAACAACGCGCTTTACTATGCGGGGACGGTGCGCTCCGGGCAGAGGCTTACGCACCACGCGCACCTGATCGTGGGCGGCGATGTAAACCCAGGTGCAGAGGTAATTGCCGGTGGGGATATTGTGGTTTTAGGAACGTTGCGCGGTTTGGCCCATGCTGGCTGTTATGGCAACGAGGAGGCGCGCATTGTGGCGGGCAACATGCGCCCCCAACAACTCCGCATTGCCGGCCAAATTGCTCGCGCACCCGAGGAGGATACCCGCGCGGCAACAGCAAGCCGGCGCCCCGAAGTGGCGCGCATTGTAGACGGCATCATTCAAGTCTCACCCCTGTGAGAGACCATCCGACCGCATTGCCAGCACATGGTGTGCGCGCCATGCTCCCGGCAACCTTCCCTTTTGGTGCAGTAGGCTACTCGCTTCCCACCCCCCAATTGGCGATAAGGGCTCCTCGCGGTGGGCAACTCAGCGGCCAGTTTTTATTCCCTTCATCGCCCATCTCGCTGGCCGCTGCATTGCTGTCCGCGAGGACGGAAAGGACGGGATAGGGGGCGAACAAAGCCGACCTGCTCTACAAACTGCCTCTAGAGCCGCGAGATTGTCAGCCCCACCCCTATCCTCTCAGAACTGCTGAGCATTGAAACTCAAGATTTCTCGCCTTCGGCTCGAAATGACGGGCGTATCACCGGCTCTTCAAGCCCCATCCCCTCCCCCTACAGGGAGAGGGGAGACAGGTAAGTAGGGGCAGGCACAGGGCTTGCCTAGATCCATCTCAAATCGAAAACAAAGAAGGAATCATGCCCTCAAACGGTGTAGAGTTCCAACAGATAGGGTATCAACATATAAGGAGCGATGTTATGGCATTGAAAGTGGCCGTTATTGGGGCCGGAGGCATTGGGGCGCGGCATGGACAGGTTTACATGCGTCACCCCGATGCCGAGCTGTTGGGCTACTGCGATATAGATGCCGCTCGTGCCGACCGTCTTGCGGCACGCGACGGCGTGAAGAGCTGGCACAGCATTAAAGAGATGCTGGCGGATGTGGGCGACAAGCTGCAGGCCGTATCGGTTTGTACGGCCGGCCCGGAGAACGGTGGGCACCACTACGAGCCGACCATGCAGTGTTTCGAGGCCGGCCTGCATGTGCTCTGCGAAAAGCCCATCAGCAACAACATCCATCACGCACGGGAAATGGTGGAGACCGCACGTAAAAAAGGACTCTACTTTGGCATTAATCTAAACCACCGCTTTACACCGCCGGCAGCCAAGGCCAAAGAGTGGGTACAGAGCGGAAAATTGGGGCACCTTCTCCTTATGAATATGACCATGTGGATAGACAACCCCAACGAAAGCTCACCATGGTTCCATATTCGGGCACTTCACCCCCACTCGCTCGATATTATGCGCTACTACTGCGGCCCAGTGAAAAAAGTCCATGCCTTCTTCAATCGCGCACCCAAGCCCGATGGGCCGGGCGGCAAGCGGGTCTGTTGGTCAAACGTTCAGGTGAACCTGCTGTTCGAGAACGACGTGGTGGGACACCTTACCGGCTCTTACGATGCCAACCCTGCCCATAACCTGGAGCGATGTGAGGTAATGGGCACGGAGGGACGCTTCGTTTTGGAAAACCTCTACGAGGAGCTGACGTTCTATCCCCGTCGTAGCCAGGAACTAACGGTTATTCGCAACAGCATTATGGGCGGAATGACGGGCTTCGACCAGACGTTCGATAGGCGCATAGGGCGCTGGATAGAGCAGGTGAACGCCGGCGTGCCTCGTGACCAGATAGAGGCGAGCGGCGAAGATGGTTTGGCCGTGCAAGAGATCATCGAGGCGGCCATTCAAAGCTGGGAAAACAACTGTGTGGTGGATGTGGAGAGAGGATAGCCCGTTCGTACGATGCGCGTTTTGACCTCCGAGCAGATGCGCGAACACGACCGCCACGTTATCGAGCAGGTGGGCCTTCCCGGCGCCGTGCTTATGGAGAACGCTGGCGCCGCCGTTGCCAGGGTCATCGCGCAAACGTATGGGGCCTTGGCCGGCGTCTCTGTTGCGCTGTTTTGTGGAGGAGGCAATAACGGCGGCGACGGCTTTGTGGTGGCGCGGCGGCTAGCGCTTTTGGGTGCACGACCTACCGTCTACTTCTTTGGCAAAGAAGAGAGCCTGAAAGCGGATGCCGCCACACACCTTCAGGTGGTGCGTCGTATGGGCCTGCCCGTGGTGGTGGGCGCCGACCCGCAACAGCTTACCCTCGACCCCCATACTGCACTGGCGGTAGATGCCCTGTTGGGAACCGGAAGTAAGGGGGCCCCTCGCGAACCGATTCGTGGGGCCATCGTCACCATGAACCGGCTTGGCTGCCCCATCTATGCGGTGGATATTCCCTCCGGTATCGACTCGGACACGGGCGCCGTGCCGGCAGAGGCCGTGCGCGCAACCCACACCATCACCTTGGCCTGCCCCAAAATAGGGCTTTTCCTTTTCCCTGCTGCCGACTACGTGGGGCAACTGCATGTAAGCGACATCGGTTTCTGTTGGGATACGCTCGGGTTGCCCTATCTCGGCAGGCTCTTTGCACCTAAAGCCTCCTCCGTGGCCACCACCGTATGCGGCCCCCGTCACCCCAACGCCAACAAAGGCCACTTCGGACATGTGGGCATAGTTGCCGGTTCTCAGGGCATGGTGGGAGCACCGGCGTTGGTGGCGAGGGCAGCCCAGCGGGCCGGCGCCGGGCTTGTAACGGTGTTGGCACCGCGCTGCATTCAGCCGGTTCTGGCCGCTAAGCTCGACGAGCAGATGACGCTGCCGCTTGCCGATGCGGAGGGCGCTCTCACAGAAGAGGCTCTGTCCGACATCCTGCGCTTCGCCCAGAAAGCCACCCTCTTCTGCATTGGCCCCGGCCTTACCACACATCCCCAAACCGTCGCTCTGGTGCAGCATCTGCTCGGCGTGCTTCACAAACCCATTGTGCTAGATGCAGATGGATTAAACGCCCTTGCCCAAAACCCTGATTGCTTGCGTGAACGCCCCGAAGAGGCCCCCCTCATTCTTACCCCACATCCAGGAGAGGCGGCTCGACTTTTAGGAACAACAACGTCGGAGATAGAGTCCGACCGTGTAGGAGCGGTAAAGTTGCTGGCCTCTCGTTTTCGCGCGATAGCGTTGTTAAAAGGGCGCTATACACTCGTTGCTACCCCTAGCGGCACGCTATCCGTAAATACTACGGGGAACCCCGGTATGGCAACAGGAGGTAGTGGCGATAGCCTAACGGGCATTTTAGGGGGTATATTAGCTCAAGCCCTTGCGCAAGAACGCAATAAAACCGATATAAGAGGTAGGGTGGACGTTCTTGCCGAGGCGGTGGCGCTGGCCACCTATCTGCATGGGCTGGCAGGAGACCTCGCTTGCCGGACACTGGGAGAGGCAGCGCTGACGGCAGGAGACATCATCCAACATCTGCCCATGGCGTTCAGCAAACTCTTTGTTGAACCAAGTCCGTGTGTTACGGAATCTCTTTAGGAGGCATCGAAGTGGTTTTTAGACCGGCCCCCCCTCATCTCTTCTGTAGGCAGGGGGATAGGTTGAGAGAACGCAGAGGAAGGGCGACGGTCTGTTCTTATGCCGCCGTGGCGATGCTGGGGAGCCTGCTGTTTTGCGGCCTGGCGGCTTACGCCCAAAAGCCCGTCGCTCCCTCGGCATCGGCCAAGCCGTCGCCCACCGCGCAGCCTACCCTGCAGATTCAGCGGCAAGTGAGCGGCGACCTCCTCTATCGGTTTCTGGCTCCTAATGGCGCTCCCACGGCGCCTGTGCCCCTGCCAACCCCCACCGATGCCAACCAGGTTGTGGCCATAACGCTGCCGGCAAACTTGCCTAAAAATGCCGTTTTGGAGGTCATCAATCGCACCACCGGCAAAGTGGCCCACTTGCCGGTCAAAACCAACGGAGTTACCGCCCTTACCGATGCCGACTTCACCCTTGTGCAAACGGTAATGGTGCCTGTTCAGGTGGAGGGTAAAGGCGGCCTCACCGATGCGGTCGTTACCCTTACCAGCTCCGATGGAAAATATAAGGCGAGTTGGCTCCTAAAGGCCGCCGATAAAGGGGTCGCCCAGTTCACCAATGTGCCTATGGGGGTGGCCCTTACCGTTACGGTAAAAAACGACGACGACCCTCCTATCAGCCAAACCCAAACGCTGCCAACCAACCCGCCGGCAGAGGGCTATCATTGGCCCACGATCACCGTCACTTGGCCTGATGCTCATAGCGTTCCCTTGCCTGCAGCCCCATCGGCACCAACAACCCCGCCCCCAGGCGTCACCCCCACGCCACCGGCGCCACCCCCGTCAAACCCGCTGGGCGACATCATTTCTACCCTCATCGGGCTTGGCGTTATCGGAGGAATAGGCTATGGGGTTGTTTGGGCGTATAGGCAAGGCCACCTGCGTCGCTTTTTTGAGGGGATCGGGATGCACATCCCCGAAGCCCAGTCTCAGCCGGACGTACAGCCCTTTAAAAAGCCGGAGCAACCACCTCTTCCACCGATCACCGAAGGAACTGCCGACCCCTTCGCCTCCGGTGTGGCCGGCTCTCCTAGGGGTGTTGGGGGTGGGCCGCGCTTGGTGGGCACCATGGGCGTCTACGCCGGGCAGATATTCGAACTGCAAGGCCCGCAGGTGGACATCGGCCGTGATTCTTCCAACACGGTGGTGCTTTTGCAGGATAGCAACGTGTCGCGGCGTCATGCCAGCATTCAAAACCAGGGCGAACAGTTCGTCATTGTGGATAACGGCTCCTCCAATGGAACGTTTGTCAATGGGGTGCGCATTCCCCCGCTAACCCCCCATCCACTTCACCCGGGCGATGAGATTCAGGTGGGTATGACCCGCTTTCGTTTCGAGATATAAGGATATTAGCCATGCGCTCACGTATCATCGTATGTACGCTTGCCGGTTTGGTTGGTGGTTTGGCCGGAGCGCTCCTTCAAGAGGCTCTCATTCACTATCAAGTGATGCGCACGATATTTGGCGACTGCTTGCCGGTTCCTCCCACTCCCGGGCAGGAAAGGCTGCTGGCTTTTTGCGTGGGCGGGCTTCCGGGTATGCTGCTGGGAACCGCCGATGGCGTTGTAGAAGGCAATCTCCGCAAACTCTTGCGCGGCGTTGTTGTGGGGCTGATCGGCGGCTTCCTGTTGGGCTACATCGGCATGATGTTTGGCAATAAGCTGTACAATCTGCTCGGCGGCTCGGCAAACATGAACTCCCACGGGGGCTTGGCCAGCTTCCTCCATGAGGTCATCGCTCGGGCGTTTGGGTGGTCGCTGCTTGGTGCGGGCATCGGCACCGGTGCCGGCATGGCCACCATGCACCTAAAGCGGATTTGGCGTGGGGCGTTGGGCGGTTTTCTTGGTGGGTTTATCGGCGGCTTTGTTTTCGACCTTGTAGCCGTGACGGTGGCGCCTCTCGAAGCCCCGATTCAGTCGGGCGCTTGCTATGAGGCGGGCGGGCTAAGTCGAATCATCGGGTTCACGGCCATCGCTACCTGCACCGGCCTTTTGGTGGGCATTGTGGAGGAGCTTTTGAAAGAGGCCTGGGTGCGCGTGCTGGTGGGCCGTAACGAAGGGCGCGACTTCTCTTTAGACAAACCGATAAACATTTTGGGGCGTGACGAGCGCTGCGATGTGCCTTTGTATGGCGACCCAAATGTGGGAATTCAGCATGCTGCCATCTGCAAGGAGGACAAGCGGCACGTGTTGGTGGATGCAGGCACTCCCGCCGGCACGCTGGTGAACGGGCAGCCGGTGCCGCCTGGCGGCAAAGTGGTGTTGCACGACGGCGATATGATTCAGATAGGAATGCACCGCATCCTCTTTCGAGAACGCGCCACCGCCTCCAAAGTACGACCGATTGGGGTGGAGACGCCGCGCAGCGCTGCCGGCAATCCGCTCTCGCCCATGCCCTCTCATCTGTGCCCCTACTGCGGAGCGCCTAAAGATGCGGCCGGCAACTGCCGATGCACCGTGGCGCCCTCAGCTCCCATGGCTGCACTAGACCCGCCAGCAGGTACGTCTTTTAGTAGCGGTGCAGGTGCCGCAGCGACGATGGCAGGGGTCGGAACCTCGGTTGGTCGCCTGGTGGGAATAGAAGGGCCTCTCGCCGGGGATGTCATTTCGCTAGGGAAGCCCACCATCACCATCGGACGTGAGGTCGGCAGAGATATCGTGATCGACGACCCTACCGTCTCGCGCGCTCATGCGGAGTTAAGCTACATGAACGGAGTTTGGATGATAAGAGATAATAACTCATCCAACGGCACGTTCGTCAATGGGGTGCGCGTTACCAGCCAGGTGCTGCACCCCGGAGACACCGTGCAGTTTGGTTCGAGCCGTTTTCGCTTCGAGTAGTGAAAGAGTTACACCGAAAACACGTTGCACCGGCTTTTAAAGCCGTGAGAAAAGAGGCAGGAACATGGAAGATCGCACTCAGATTATAGGCGCATCACCCACGCAGATGGGCGCCATGCCCACGCAAATGGGAGTGGCGCCAACACAGATGGGAACCGCACTCCAAACCCTGGAAGTGGAGTGCATGCCGGGCAATCGCTATGCCCTCGCCGGCGACATCTCCCGCGAGCACGCGCTCGTGGTGCTTAAGGCCACAGGGCAACAGCTCGGGCGGCGCGCCCCCATCAACGTGTGTCTCTGCATTGATCGCTCCGGCAGCATGGAGGGGCCCCCGCTAGATTACGTGAAAATGGCGTGCGACTATGTGGTGGACATGCTCGAGCCGAACGACATTCTCTCCATCGTCACCTTTGAAGAGCATGTGGATGTGCTGATGCCGGCTCGGCGTGTGGTGAACAAGGCGCTTATTAAGGAGCATATTCACCGCATCGAGCCGGGCAATACCACGAACCTGTATGATGGGTTAGTCGCTGCCTTCATGCAGATCGCCTCGGTTCTGCCGCAAACACAGGGCTATGTAACGCGCGTATTACTGCTTACCGATGGCGACCCGACGGTGGGAATTAAAGACTATAGCACCATTGTGCAGCAGGTTGCGGAGCAGCGCGCTAAAGGCATTACCGTTACGGCGCTGGGTTTCGGGCCGGAGTACAACGAGGAGCTTTTGGCAGGTATTGCCAAACGAAGTGGTGGCAACTACTACTACATTCAGCGCCCCGACCTCATCCCCGAAGTGTTTCGACGCGAGCTGGAGACGGTAATGTCGGTTGTGGCCCGCAACGTTCAGGTGCGCCTGCAACTGTCGCGATGGGTTAACCTCCGCCAAGTCTATGGGCTACAGCCCTCCTTCGGCCCGCGCACCGTCGAGGTGACCGTGCCCGACATCGAGCGAGGCACCTCGCGCACGGTGCTGGCCGAACTGGAGTTCGAGCGTCATCCGGTGGGTGTTTTCCGCGTGGCGAAGGTTGTGGTGACCTACGATGACCTCCTTGCAAACCGGCCGGGACAGGCGAGCGCCGACTGCGTTTTTGAGTTCACCAAAGATGCTGCGCTCTTGGCACAAGGGGTTAACCCCATTGTACACAACGAGATCGAAATTGCACAGGCCTCTCAGAATCTCCAACGCACCATTATGGGCATGCGCACGCAGCAGCTTACGGCAATGGGTGCCCTCTCCGAGCTGCAGCGCACCCGCACCATCCTTATGCAAACAGGCCAAATAGAGAAGGCTCAGCAGTTGGATGCGGCCATGCAGTCGCTTCAGCGAGGCAGCGGCGATGTGGAGAAAACCCTTATGGGCACCATTGTGGATATCGAACAGGGCAAACGATAAGGAGAACACCAAACCATGAGCGATGAACCTACCCGCATGATGACTTCTCCGGCCGGGCCGGAGAAAACGCTGCTGGCCACACCGCAGGCCGACCCCCTGCGCACCCAACTGGGTGGTACCACCGTTTGCCCCGTGTGCCACACCACCACCCCCGTGCTGGAGAGCTATTGCTGCGAATGTGGCTTTCTGTTATCGGCGACCGTTCCGGAAAGCCTAAAGATGGCGCCGGAAGAGGCGCCCCCTGCAGAGCTTGTGGAGCTTGAGACGGGGCGCCGCCACCGCTTGCGTGTGGGAGAGAACACGGTGGGGCGGCAGGGAACGGATGTGCTGCTGTTAGATTCTACGGTATCGCGAAGCCATGCACGCATTCGCGTGGAGAATGGGCAGGTGTTTGTGGAAGACCTCGGCAGCACCAACGGCACCAAAGTGGGCGATGTGCGCCTCAGCCCCAACCAGCCGGTCGTGGCGACCGGCGGCACCCTGCTGCGTTTCGGCAATGTGCAACTGCGGCTTGAAGTGCGTGGAGGCGAGGGGCAGGGCGTCAGCCTTGAGGGGGCCGAAAAGACGGTGGCCATAGCAGCCTCCTCCGAGGCCACGCTGCTTGCCCCTGCGATGCAGCCGGTCGAGACCGCTCCGCCTGTGGCCTGGCTCAGAAAGCTGGAGGGGCCGGGCAATGAGTTGCCTGTGCCTGCCGGGGTTTCGCGCATCGGACGGCGCCCGGCCAACGAGCTGGTCGTTACCGGCGACGCCTACGTTTCCGGCTCACATGCGGAGATACGGGTCGAAAACGGGGAGGCGTGGCTTACCGATGTTGGCAGCACCAACGGCACCTTTGTCAACGGCAGGCGGCTGATGCCCAATCAGCCACAGCGTTTGGAACCTGGAGATGAGGTAAAAATCGGGCAGACAAGCTATCGTTTTGAATGGGTCGAGCAGCCTCAATCTCAAGAGGCCCCGCAAGGGATGCCGGAGCCTCAAGAAGAGCACCCAAATGAAGGGGCAGACAATATCTCCGAAGAATAAAAGCGGGTAAGCTCTTGTGTGGGGAGAATATGAGACTGTAGATTACGAGGTGAAAACCGTTACCGATGGCTGAAATGTATTCTACATCGCCGGAAGGCCAAGAGCCTACCGCGAAACTGGAGCGTGAGGTGCTGGTGCGGGGATGGCGTGCCTACGCGCCGCGTGCGCCGCGCTGTCTTCCCCTCATCAAGTTTGCGGCCCGCACGGATATGGGGCAAGTGCGTGAGAACAACGAGGATAAGTTCGATTTTTACGAGCCGGAAGAGCCTGCCATTCTTGCGCAGCGCGGATGTCTCTACGCGGTCGCAGATGGCATGGGGGGCGCATTGGCCGGCCAGATAGCGAGTGAGCTTACCCTCAAGCGCCTGCTTTCGGCCTACTATGACCATCCGGCAGACGATCCGCATACGGCCATGCGCGAGGCCATTTTGGAGGCGAACAACTACATCCATGCCCTAGCCCAGGCCATTCCCGAACGCAACGGCATGGGGAGCACCCTGGTAGCGGCGGTGTTTATTGAAGATAGGGTTTTTATTGTGCAGGTAGGCGATAGCCGTGCCTATCTGTGGCGTAAAGGGCAGTTTCGGCAGGTAACGGTCGATCATTCCTGGGTAGAGGAACAGGTGCGGGCGGGCGTGCTCACCCGCGAAGAGGCCGAACTGTCGCCTTTCCGCAATGTCATTACGCGCTCCATTGGTGCAACCCCAAACGTCCTCCCCGATTTCTATGAAGAGAGCGTGCAAGAGGGAGATATTTGGCTGCTATGTTCCGACGGTCTCACCGGCCATGTGGAAGACGCGGAGATCGCAACGATTGTGGGAAGCCATGCGCCTTCCGAGGCCACCCGTCAACTCGTTGAACTGGCCAATGCCCGTGGGGGGCGCGATAATATCACGGTGTTTGTGCTTTCGGTTCGGGCCGTTGTGGGCTGTGAGGGGGAGGGCGTCGGCCTTGAACGCAGCACCGTCGGCCTTGAGGAGGTTCAGAGCTTTTTTACATCCCCTCGGCTCACCTCTAAAGAGTCGGCTCTAGAGGCCAGCGGCCTCGAGGGAACCCCAAAACCGACCGCACCCTTCTGGCGCCGTTTTCTGCTAGGGTCATAAACCACCAACACATAGGTGGTCACTTGCTACGTGGGAGTAGGGCTGTAGAGGCTGACGATCTCACGGTTCTAGAGTCAGTCAGTAAAGCAAGCCTCCCATGTTCGCCCCCTATCCCATCCTTTCGTCTTGCAGACAGCAACGCAGCGGCCAGCGAGATGGGCGATGAAGGGAATAAAACTGGCCGCTGAGGCGCCCACCGCGAGGTGCCCCTCTCCCAAATTGGGGGAGGGGCGGGGGGGTGGGGGCTTGTAGGGCCGGTGATACACCTGTCATTTCGAGCCGAAGGCGAGAAATCTTAAGTTTCAACTCCCACCCGTTCTGAGGGGAAGAGCGTGCGCCTCGAGGGGCCGGGGGTGGGCGGCACAAAGCACCTAGTCTTCACCAACCGCGCGAAGGTAGGCCAGAAGCAGCCGAAGCAGCTCATCGGGGGCTTGGCAGTGCATGATCTCGTAGCCATGCGAGTTTTCCACAGGCAAACCCAGCGTCACCGGCCGCGCCACAAGGCCATTGGCCGCACAGCATGAGGCATCGCTGCCTCCACGCGACAGATACTGCCAGTGGGGCTGCTGCCCCAAGGTTTGGCAACAGGCCGTAAGCAGTTGGCCGTCCACGGCCTCCATGGCCGCGTAGCTATCCCGAACCCAGATGGTGGGCTGTGCGTTGATGGCAAAGTTGGCCTCCGGCGTTTTGGGGCCGATTTCCAATGCAATGCAGATGTCGGCGGGATGGCGTTGAAGATAAAAACGCGCGCCCTCTCCGCCCACCTCCTCCGATGTGGTGGCCAAAAAAGTGAGCGAGCCGATCTGTGGGAGGGGCTGTTGTGCCAGCGCTTCCAAAGCCAAAAGCCACACGGCGAGGTCGGCACGGTCGTCCAAAAAATAGGCGGCAATGTGGTCGCCGAACGCTGTAATGGTGCGACGCGACGGGGCTAAAACGGCGCGCAGCCCCGGCCGCACGCCTAGCGCTTCAAGTTCTGTGGCCGAAAGGCCGGTAAAGAGGCAAACCCTCTCCCACTCCAGCGGGCCTTTACGCGCCTGCTGGGCGGCGCTGGCCTCGTGCTCGGTATGCACCGAGCCGAAAGAGAGAATCGTTGGCAGCGGCCCATGCGGGGTCAGCACATGAATGGGCGCCTCGCCCCATTTCCACGGATAGATGCCCCCACACGGCGCCACCTTCAGCGTGCCATCCTCCTCAATGCGGGTTATCATCAGAGCGATCTCGTCCATGTGGGCGGTAACCACCACCGAGGGACGCTGCGGATCGCCGGGCAATGTTACCACCAGGTTGCCTTTGGAGTCGGTTTGGGGATGATAGCCGAATTGGGTAAGACGCTCTTTCAAGAACTGGCGCACATGCTCTTCTTGCCCCGGCGGGCCGGGGAGGGCGACCAGCTTGCGAATAAGCGAAAGCGCCTGGGTATCGGGCATAGTTTACAAGCTCCTCACGAGGTGCTCCCCGCAGCGATAGGCGAGGGCCATGATGGTGAGCACGGGGTTGAAGCCGCCGTTAGTCACATGCAGTGAGGCATCTATAACGAAGAGATTATCGAAGTCATGCACGCGCCCCCACGGGTCGGTAACGGAGGTTTTCGGGTCGTGCCCCATGCGGCAGGTGCCGGCCTGGTGCTGGCCGGCGCTTAGGTAATAGCCCGGAGGGTCGCCCCACACCTTTATGGCCCCGCTGGCCAGCAACCACTCTTTAGCGCGTCCCCACATATAGTGGGCGGTGCGCACCGTTTCGGTATGGGCAACGCCCTCAAAGCGCGCCACCGGCAGGCCGTAACGGTCGCGCACATCGGGGTCGAGGGTCACACGACAGTTGGGGTTCGGAATTTCGTGCACGGGGCCCATCACATGCAGGGTACGCCGATAGTTCTCTCGCATCCAGCGCTTGTTCTCCAGCCCACGGCGAGGGAGGTCGGGTGGCAGGGCGTTTTTCCAAAAGATGATGGGCAGCTTAATGAACTCGTTGGCCAACATGCCCCCTCCAATGATTTCGGGGTTATGATGGTTGAACTGGCAGGTGGCGATGCAGACACCGGGGCCGATGCCGTCGTAGACCGGTTCCTCCATAAGCCCCAACGCTCCCGGATAGTAGTGTCCTTGCAGATTGCGCCCTACCAGGTCGTAACGGTTGCCCAGGCCGTTTGGGTGGTGCGGCGAAGCGGAGAGCAGAAGCAGGCGGGCCGACTCGACGGCTCCGGCCGACAACACAACGCATTTGGCGGTGGCCGTGTGGCGCTCCAGTCGTCCGTTCTCCTCCAGGATGTAAGCGACGCCCGTCACGTTGCCGCGTGCGTCCGTCTCGATGCGTTCGGCCACGGCGCGGATTTTCAAGGTGCAGAGGCCGGTGGCCAGGGCACGGGGCAGCAGGGTATTGTGCGTGCCGTTTTTCGAATCGGAGGGACAGTCGAACCCAACGCAGTGTTGGCACTGCACGCAGGCCGGCCTTCCGTTGTAAGGCACGCTGTTGATAAGCAGCGGGGGGGTGCAGGTTTTCCACCCTAGGGCTTGCGCCCCACGCGCCAAAACCTGGCCAGATCGGGTAAGGGGCATCGGCGGCATGGGGTAGCTTTTTCGGCGCGGCACCGGAGGGGCATGGGCTTCCGAATCGCCACAGACGCCCAACTCCCATTCGGCGCGCTCGTAGTAAGGTTCCAGGTCGTTATAGGAAAGAGGCCAGTCGGCCAGCGAGCTGCCTTCGGGCACACCGTAGAGGCTGGCCATGCGAAAATCTTCCTCCATAAAGCGCCACGCTTGGGCGCCGTAAACGCGCGTTCCCCCGCCCACGCAGGCCGCATTGTTTTGATAGCCTCCCTCATGAGGGCGCACCAGGATGCGTTCCCCAAACAGCCCTGTAGCGACCCTCGGATGCCCCTCCTTATCAGGCCCGGCGTTATGGCCGTATTGTGAAAGCCGTTGATTGCGCAGGTGGTCGCGCCCAATCTGCTCCATGTGGAGGTTAGGACCTCGTTCAAGGAGGAGCACATGTTTACCGGCCTCGGCCAGCAGGCAGGCCACGATGCCACCTGCCGCTCCCGCACCGATCACTATCGCATCGTAATCTGGCATAGCTATTTCCTCATAAATAAATTCACCTCGGCCTCCGTTGGCTCCTGCTTGAAGGAAGGGGAAGAGCGTGTGCTTTGAAGTGCCGATGATACGCCTGTCCTTTCGAGATAAACACCTGTCATTTCGAGTCGATAATACACCTGTCATTTCGAGCCGAAGGCGAGAAATCTTGAGTTTCCCTTCCCACCCGTCCTGAGGGGTGAGTGGGTGGGACTACAGCAACTGACAATCTCACGGTTCTAGAGCAAGTTAGCAGAATGAGCTTGTCTTGCTCGCCCCCTATCCCGTCCTTTCCGTCCTCGCGGACAGCAATGCAGCGGCCAGCGAGATAGACGATCATGGGTGTTGTAGTGGCCGCTGAGGCGCTCACCGCGAGGTGCCCCTCTCCCTGATAGGGGGAGGGGCGGGGGGGTGGGGGCCGATAATACACCTGTCATTTCGAGCCGAAGGCGAGAAATCTTAAATTTCAACTCCCACAAGCTCTGAGGGGTGGGGGTGGGACTACAGCAACTGACAATCTCACGGTTCTAGAGCAAGTTAGCAGAATGAGCTTGTCTTGCTCGCCCCCTATCCCGTCCTTTCCCCCGATTCGGGAGGTGCTAGCGCACGGCAACGCAGCGGCCAGAGAAATAGACGATGAAGGAAACGACACAGGCCGCTGAGGGGGAGAGCGCCGGCCTTGAGCGCAGCACCATCGCTCTTAAAAAAGCCCGTTAGCCCAGAATCCATTTGTATAGGAGGCAGAGATTATTCAACCGCCAAGCCGGGACGCCGTACGCCTGTAGTGTGGAAAGCCACATACTTGAGCACGTTGACCAGCGCCATGCCCTCTTCCCAGTCGCACTCACCCATGAGAGCGATCTGAATCCAATTACGACGCTGGAGATATTCGCTGTTGTAGTTAAGCAGGAAACCTTTTTCTTCCAAGCGACGACCCAGCTCCACAGACGGGATGTCTGGTGGCAGTACCACCGTTACCACCGCGGGAGCGGCCACGGAATCGGGGATGAGGAGCTGAAACCCTGCTTCGCGGAGACGCCGGCGCAATTCGGCCCCCATTTTGGCTATCTGGGCAAACCGCCGTTCCCACTCGGCGTCCCAAATGGCCGCGCGCAGGGCGTATAGGAGGTTCGAATTGAAAGTAAATGGGACGCCGTTTTGTACAGCGTAGTAACCAAGGTCGAGATACCGCGGCAGACGATCGGGCGCAGGCCGCAGTTCGTGGTGATGGAACACCATGCATAAGCCTGGGTAACTGCCCATGCCCTTGCCACTGGTTCCTGTAGCGAGGTACACCCCGTTCAGGTCTACATATACCGTACCTAAGGAGCTGATGCAGTCCATGCACAGTTTCAGGCCTAGCTTGGCACACAAAGCTTTCAAAGCCTCTAGATCGTTGAGAACGCCTGTGGAGGTCTCACAATGAACAGCCCAGACCCATATTAGGCTGGAGGTGCTTTCGATTCGACGCCGAACCTCGCAGAGATTGAAAGGGGCACTCCAGGGCACCTCGTATACCTCGAAATCGAGCCTCCATCGCCGGGCATGGTCTACCAAGCGGGTTCCGAATTCGCCATTGTTCAACACGAGGCCGCGGCCACCTTCCAGAAACAGTTGCCCGCCGACGGCGTCATTGGCTAACGTGCCTGAGCCCATCAGAATCTGGCATTTCGCTGCTCTGGTTAATCCACACAGGCGCTCCTTCGTGGCGTAAAAATCGCTTATGAAAACCGGGCTGCGATGTGACGTGGGTAACTGCTCTAAAGCACGGCGCACCTCGGGACGAACCGCCACCGGACCCGGCAGGAAATTCACGGGTGGGGCATGGAACGAGCGGGTTGGGGCACAGCGCAGAAACTCGCCGGCCCGCGCCTCGAATGTCTCCAGAGAAATATACATGGGCTGGAACAAAGCCTCGCCTGAGCCCACCAGCGGCCCGAAAGGGACGAAACCGAGGTGCTGATAGAGTTTTTGCTGTCGGGTGGTGCCGGAGATGATGGCCAGATCGTAGCTCTTTTCGATGCCATGCTGCCAGAGAAGCGCCAGCAGACCGGCCAGGATTTGACCGCCGCGCATCCCACGATATTTCTTCTCAATGGCCAGCAGGCGTACCTCGCAGATACGCCTGCCCGGAGGCAGGAAACTGTCCAAGTTGGGCAGCTTCTGGTCAAGAGAGAACGGGCGTTTGCCCCGCACTGCCAGCATCCCAACTAGTTTTCGCTCACACAGGCAAATGAGATAGGTGTTCTCACTGTGAAACTTATCCACCAATCGTTGGGAGGGCGAACGCTCGTGTTGAGGAATCTCCTCAACGAAAGTTTTGTAGTTGAGCCTATGAATAGCTTCGAACTCCCAATCCTCGGAAGCGAATTTGAAAACCAAAGACTGACGTTCTTTCATAGACACACCTCATGCTTGTCGAAATTCACGAAGTCAGCGGCCGCGCGCTAAAGCAGCTTACACCTACCTCGGAGACAGCCTAAGCTGGTTGCGAATAGCCCTAGCCCAAATACTGCAGGCGACACGCACGTCAAGGCCAATGCCGTTCCCCTCAACAAAAGTGCTGCCTACCTACAAGACGTATGGAGGAAAAACCGACTAAGAACCACGATTTGCCTTCTCTACACCATCGCGAACAAGACAGATGCGACCGGTGTTCTTCTAGGCTACCACACGTACGGCACACCCGACAGACGGGCCAGGTTGCCGACGGCGTTGGCTGCCTGAAGCGTCTTGAGTAAGAGGGCCTATTTTGCTGAAGGCATAAGCTTCTCTTATATGGCGAAATCCGTATGAACAGTATAGCCTATTAGAACAAATTAAAAAAGAGGGTATTTCCGGCGACTAAGGCCGCCGGTTTGCACGCACACATTTTATAAGTTACGGCGAGAAAACCATGCCCTTGTGGGTAGGGATGAGAGCTGCGTTCCACTTATTTGGGCACCCTGTTTAGCTTTGAGCGAGGAGGGAGATGTAAGCCCCCATAGGAATAGGGCCTTTTAGATACGCAAGCAGGGAAATGCGGGGCGACGGCGAATAGTATCAAAAAAACACCCGTTCGGAGAAGAACTTATGTCCCTAGCAAAAAGAACGTTGGGCCGTACCGGTCTACAGGTTACGGTGTTGGGCTATGGCGCCATGGAGATACGCGGACCTCGCATCTGGGGTGGGCGCCCCGTGACCGAACAGCAGGCCGAAACCATCTTAAATGCCGTCCTCGATGCGGGCATCAACTTTATTGATACCGCAAACGACTACGGCCGCAGTGAGGAGTTCATAGGCAAATACCTCTCGAAACGGCGCAGCGAGTTCTACATCGCCACCAAGTGCGGCTGTAAAGTGACCTATCGCGATGAGAACACAGACGATACGCCCCACGAGTGGACCCGTGAAAACCTGTTTCGAGGCCTACATGAAAGCCTTCAACGCCTTAAGACCGACTATATAGACATTATGCAACTGCATAACCCCACCGTGGAGCAGTGCCAACAGGGCGACCTTGTCAACGTTTTAAAAGAGATGCAACAGCAGGGCAAGGTACGATGGATCGGTTGCTCCTCCACGTTGCCGCACATTCGCACCTACATCGAGTGGGGCGTTTTCGATGTTTTTCAGATTCCCTACTCGGCTTTAGAGCGCGCCCATGAGAATGTCATTACGGAGGCTGCACAAAAGGGGGCCGGCATCATCGATCGGGGTGGTGTGGCGCGCGGAGAGCCGGGCGCCGGTTTGGGCAACCCCGACCGATGGAAAATCTTCGAGGCCGCCAAACTCGACGAGCTGCGCGCGGAGGGCGAATCGCGAACGGCCTTTCTGCTTCGGTTTCTGCTGGCGCACCCGCACATCCACACCACCATCGTCGGAACCCTCAACCCAGACCATCTGCGAGAAAATGTGGCCATTGCGGAAAAAGGCCCTCTGCCGCCCGATGTCTACGAGGAGGCCAAACGGCGCCTCGACGCCGTGGGCGAGCGGCCCCAGTAGCCGCAGGAGGGAAGAGCGATGACAAACGATGCTGCGCCCCTGTTTAACGCGCTTCAATGGCAAACCCTTTGTGCGCTGGCCGATACGGTCATTCCTGCCGACGACTACCCAAGCGCCACCGAGGCCGGCGTCGATCGCTACCTCATAAGAATCTTCTCCACCGATCTCAGGGGGCAACTGACCACCTATCGGCTCTGCCTCGATCTGCTGAATGAGGAGGTCGAGTTGCTTCATGGGGCCTCCTTCCCCAACCTTTCAGCCGAACAACGCGAGGATGTCCTCACGCGCCTCGAAAGGGGCCAGCACGCTCTCACCTGGCCCCTGCACCCCGGCCATTTCCTTCAGCGCCTCTATCACCTCGTGGCCGAAGGCTACTACAGCGACCCCGGCAACGGCGGCAACCGCGACGCCATCTCCTGGAAAATGATCGGATTTGAGGTAACAGCCTAGTTCGCCCAACCACTTGGAAGGAATCGTTCAAAGCATCCCCCCGCGTGCGGGGGGATGAGAGGGGGGCTTTGGCATCGGCTTTCTGCAGCCCCATCCCTTCCCATCAGAACGGGTGGGAAGGGAAACTTAAGATTTCTCGCCTTCGGCTCGAAATGACAGGTGTTTGTCTCACGAGAAATGACAGGCGTATCATCGGCTCTTCAAGCACCACTCCCCCGCCCCTATAGGGAGAGGGCCTGGCCGCTGCATTGCTGTCCGCGAGGACGGAAAGGAAGGGATAGGGGGCTACCCATAGTGCAACCGAAAACGAAATGGTTCCCTCTACGGGTATTATAAAGCCGTTCGGTAAGAGATTTTCTTCGCAACGAGAAGAGAGAACCCATGATGCGCTCCTCTGTTCGGCTTTTTCGAGCCATCGCCTGGCTCGCGTTCGCCTTAGGGCTGGCCGGGTGTAGAAATCCCGCTGCCGCCCCGCACCCATCGGAGGCCACCAACGGCTCCTCCCCCTCTCCATCCGCACATTACACGCTCAACCTGCCGGAGCCGCCCGAACCGGCCGTCGCCGTTCCCTCCGGCCCCGCCAAACGCCCCTATCGCATCGCGGTTAGCCTGCTTACCCGCGACGACGACTTCTACATTACCCTTGAAAAAGGCCTCCGCGAAGAGGCGGCGAAAGAGGGCGTGCAACTGACGGTGGAATCGGGCGATAAAGACCTGAATAAACAGATCAACCAGGTGCAGAACTTCGTGGCCCAAAAGTACGATGCCATTATCCTCTGCCCGGTGGATAGCCAGGGCGTGATCTCCGCGGTAGCCCTCGCCAACAACGCGCATATCCCCGTCTTCACCGCCGACATTACCAGCAACGGCGGCAAGATCGTCTCCTACATCGCCTCCGATAACGTGCAGGGCGGGAGGCTTGTTGGAGAGTACGCCGCAAAGGACCTGCTGCACGGAAAAGGGGAGGTGGCCATTCTCGATCTCTCTACGGTTACTTCGGTTCAAGACCGGGTAAGAGGTTTTAAACAGGCCATCGCCCAGTATCCGGGAATCAAGATCGTGGCCGACCAGGATGTTCCCGGCGCCAAACGCGAAAACGCGCTGCCCGTGGCCACCGATGTCCTCACGGCACATCCACACATCAATCTGATCTTCGGCATCAACGATCCGGTGGCTCTTGGCGCCCTTTCTGCGCTGCAACAGCTTAACAACAAAACGGTGATGGTGGTGGGTTTTGATGCCGGCCCGGAAGCGCAAAACTACATCGCCTCTGGCAGCCAACTGAAGGCCGAAGCCATACAGTACCCGCACCTCATCGGTAAAACCGCCATAGATGCGGTTGTGAAAGTGCTTAACGGGGGAACGGTGCCCCCCAAAATCGCCATCCCTACGGGCCTTGTAACCCAAGCCAGCTTCACCAAAAAATAGGCCATCGCCATGCAGCCCATCTCTGTACCTAAGTCGCGTGAAGAGCAGAGGCCTTCCTCTCTTACCTGGAAGCTCGCCTTTTTTGGAGTGAACCCCGGCGTTATGCTGGGCTTTGTGCTGCTGGTTATTGCCCTTTGGGCCACAACGCCCAGCTTTCGCCAGGTTTCTACCCTTCAAAACCTATTACAGCAGGTCTCCCTCAACGTCATCATCTCGGTGGGCATGACGTTTGTCATCATCACGGCGGGCATAGACCTCTCTGTTGGCTCTGTGCAGGGGTTGGTGGGCACCGTTACCGCTTTGGTGCTTATGGCCCCGCCCCTCGTCGCCCGCTTCGGCAGCGGGGTGATGGTGCTGGCCGTTTTGGCCGGAACCGTTGCCGGCATCCTCATCGGGCTTCTTAACGGCCTCCTCGTCGCCTTCCTCAACATCCAGCCCTTTATCGCCACACTGGCCACCATGTGGATATTGCGAGGCCTGGCCGAAGTGCTTACCAACGGCTCCCCCGTTGGCACGGCCATGCCCGGCACCCCGCTCGCCTCTTTGCGCAACAACATCCTGGAACATCAGTTCACCATGCTCGGCATGGGCTATGTAGGCCCGCTTCCCCTTTCCGCTTTGGTCGCGCTGATTACGGTTGTCATCGGCCACATCATCCTCAGCAAAACCCGCTTTGGACGCCAGGTCTATGCGCTCGGCGGCAACCCGGAGGCCACCCGGCTCTCCGGCATCAACGTGAAACGAATCCTGCTGATCGTCTACCTGCTATCGGGACTTCTATCCGGCATTGCGGCCATCTTACTGATGTCCAAACTGGTAAGCGGTCAACCCACTGCCGGTTCGGGCTTTGAGCTTTACAGCATTGCGGCGGTGGTGTTGGGCGGCACCAGCTTGTTTGGCGGGCAAGGCTCCGTTATTGGAAGCGTCATCGGGGCGCTCATCATCGGCATCATCGGCATGGGCCTCGACCTGCATGGCGTTAGCTCCTTCTGGCAACAGGTCGTTATGGGGGTTCTCATCCTGCTGGCGGTGCTTCTTGACCAGGTTACCCGCAAAACGTCGTATCGCTAATCGGTCTTTAAGGAGGTGGGGCTTATGGGGCTGAGCATTGGGGTTGTGGGCTTAGGCAGCTTTGGCAGCCTATTTGCCGAACTTTTTTGCTGCCATCCGGCGGTTTCGCGGATAGCCCTCTGCGATCGCGAACCCGATCGCATCGCCCGTCTTGCCGAACAGCCACTTTTTCAAAAGAAGTTTCGTCCGGAGGATGGGTTCACAAGCCTTGAGGCGCTTTGTAACAGCGACGTAGACGCCGTTGCGATCTTCACACAGCACTGGCTTCACGCTCCGCAGGCTATTTTCGCTATGGAGCGGGGGAAGCACGTCTACAGTGCCGTGCCGCTCATCTCCATCCCCTACGGCGATGAGATATTGGAGTGGTGCGAACGTCTTATCGCCACCTGTCGGCGAACGGGCATGAGCTACATGCTTGGAGAGACCACCTACTTTCATCCGGGCGCAATGTTCTGCAGGCGTCAGGCGGCAATGGGAGCGTTCGGCGCGTTTATCTATGCGGAAGGCGAATATCTTCACAGCTTCGATAGCCTCGGCTGCGATCTTCGGGTGGTTATGGCCCATCGTTTGGCAAGCCAGGCCGGCAAGGAGTGGCAGGAGCAGTTAGAGAAATATCGCCAACAAGGCGCCCAAGATAGCCCGATGCACTATCCCACACACTCCACCTCCGGCCCCATCTGCGTGATGCGCGCTCATGCCGTTAAAGTAAGCGCTTGGGGCACGCCATCTACCGATCCCTACTTCCAAGAGGGACTAACCCCTTTCAGCAACGTAACCGCCCTGTTTAAAATGAGCAACGGTGCCACCATGCGCATCTGCGAGCACCGTCACTGCAGCATTTTACGAGAGACCTTTCGCATTTACGGCACCGATGGCTCCTATGAAAACGGCGTTTGGGTTACAAAAGAGCGGGCGCAGCCTCTCACGGCGGAGGAGATGCGCGATCCCCTGCCCCCAGAAGTCTGGAACGCCTACGTGTCGGGATGTTCCGTGCCCGAGGCCTATTTAGGCCATGAGGGTTCCCATGGCTACTTGGTACACGAGTTTGTATCGGCTTTAGAGGAGGGACGCCGCCCTGCCATCCATGCTTGGGAGGCGGTGCGCTATACCGTCCCAGGCGTAATGGCCCACAAATCCGCCTTACGCGATGGCGAGGTGCTCACCGTGCCCGACTGGGGCGATCCGCCTTAGGCTTCGCAGGTTGTTGTGCAGCCCCACTCCTACAAGCCCCCACCCCCCGCCCCTCAAGGCCGACGCCCTCCCCCTCCCCCTAATCAGGGAGAGGGGCACCTCGCGGTGGGCGTCCTAGCGGACGGCACCTCAGCGGCCAGAAGGGTTGTCTTAATCGCCTATTTTACTGGCCGCTGCATCGCCGTCTGCTTCTACAGCCCCCACCCCCACTCCCCTCCCCCAATTTGGGAGAGGGGAGACCAGTAAGGTCATCGGCGGTTTCCTTTGATAGGCTGTTTGTTGGAAACTAACCACAATCGCCCCCTTTCTCCCGAATCGGGGGAAAGGCCGGGATAGGGGGCGAGCAAGATAAGCTTGCTTGGTAATCGGTACGAGAACCCAATCGCTTCGGGAACCTGCTTCCCCTTACCTACCGTAGTCCAAAAAGGACGTGGTACAATAGTGAGTATGGAAGATAGCGTGCAAAAAGTAGCAACCGCTCCGCTAAGGGAGCAAGTTCAACCCGAAGCCCATCCGGTACGTGCCTTACGACCGGTCTATTTTTATCTTATTGTCTCCATTGTATTTTTTAGCGATCAGCTCAGTAAGCATTGGGTTCAGACGCATCTTATTCCCGAAGGCCCCTCACGCCCCATTTTCGGCAGTGCGTTTCTGCTGACCCTTACCCATAACACCGGCGGTGCCTGGGGCCTGTTGCCACGTGGCAACCCGCTCTTCATCGTTTTTGCCATCGTGGCGGCCATTACCTTGCTCTATGCTTACCATCGCATGCTCCATGTCGATCTGCTGGTGGGCACCTCCTTCGCGCTCGCGCTGGGTGGCGCGCTGGGTAACCTCACCGATCGCCTGAGCCTAGGCTATGTGGTGGACTTCTTCGATGTGCGCATCATCCAATGGCCCATCTTCAACATCGCCGATTCGGCCATCACATTAGGCATTACCCTACTGATAATCCATTTCTTTGTGTCGCTTTGGAACGAGAAGGCCCATCCCCATACTCCTCCTGCTGTCGAACCGGCAGAAGCCCCTTGCTCCGAACCGATGCAGACCGAGTAGACTCCATGCACCCGATTCTGTTTCATATTGGCCATTACGCAGTTCACTCCTATGGCGTGCTGATTATGCTGGGGGTGCTGCTGGCGACGCGTTACGCCATGCGCCTATGTGACTACCGCATGCGCGTTTGCCCCGTTGGCTCTCCACGCCGAATTCACCCGGATGTCATATTCGATGTCGCCTTTTTCGGCGTGATCTTCTCCATCATTGGGGCCCGTCTGGTGTTCGTTTTGCTTGATTGGGGCGACTATGCCGCGCATCCACTGGATATATTTCGCATCTGGATGGGTGGCCTTTCCATTCATGGGGCGATGCTGTTTGCCATACTCACCCTGCTTTGGATATGTCGAAGTCGCAAGCTCTCATTCTATGCCGTGGCCGACATCGGGGCCACGGCCTGGCCATTGGGCTACGCCATCGGGCGCATCGGCTGCTTGCTGAACGGATGCTGCTATGGCGCACCCACCTCCCTGCCTTGGGGCATTCGCTTTGCCGATGAAGACCATCCCGGCCAGCTTACCCCGCCAAGCCACCCTATTCAGCTCTATGCAACCATTCTCAATCTGGGGTTCTTTTGGTGGCTCACCCGCTGGCAAAAGCGCCCGCGTCGTGATGGAGAGCTGTTCTGGGCCTACATCGCCATGTATGGTGCCTACCGGTTTGCCGTGGAGTTCCTTCGTGCCGGCGCCACATCCACCTATCGCATCCCATCGTTGCACATTACCGATACCCACATCGTAAGCATCTTTATGGTTCTTATCGGGTTATGGGGTGTGTTCTCCCTGCGACGCCGACGCCCGGCCTACAGCGATACCGAGCTGCCCCCCGATGTCGCCACAGTACCTTCGCATGCAGACTTTCCTGCAGAAGGCGATGGCGCCGACCTAAGGGAGCCGGTGGCCGCCGCATCGCAGTCGGAAACATCTCCTTCTCTGGTCAATACTTCCGTAAAGGAGAAGCCTTCATGAGCCGCAAAGTCGTTGGAATGACCTGTGGAACAATGGAGGCGTCTGGGACATCGGGCCTCCGTCATGTTCTTAATGATGCCTATGTTCGCGCCATCAAAGAGGCCGGCGGCATTCCGGTAGTGCTTCCCAGCCTTTGCACCCCTTCGGAAGAAACATGGAGGGGCTATCTCGACATCATAGATGGGCTGTTGCTAACAGGTGGGGCCGATATTGACCCTGCCTATTACGGGCAAGCCCCCCATGAAAAGCTTGGCGAAGTGCAACCTATGCGCGACGCCACCGAGATTCCGCTCGTTCGGAAGGCCATAGAACGGAACCTACCCATCTTCGGCATCTGTCGCGGCATTCAGGTTCTGAATGTGGCCTTGGGAGGCACACTGTATCAAGACCTGCCGAGCGAATTTCCCTCTGAAATTCATCATCGGCAGACCGATTTGGGCTACACACGTAGCGATTTCTGCCACTCTATAACCATCGAGCCGGGTAGCCGCCTTGCTTCCATTGTGGGCTGCACGGAGATGCAGGTAAACTCGCTGCACCATCAGGCGGTGCGCGACGTGGCGCCTGGCCTAAAGGTGGTGGCCCGCGCACCCGATGGCGTCATCGAGGGGCTTGAATCGGAGCGGCACCGCTTCGTCCTGGCCGTGCAGTTCCACCCGGAAGAGACTGCTGCCGCACACGACCCACGTTCCAAACGCCTGTTTGAAGCCTTTCTCGCCGCATTGTAAGGGGCTTTAAAGGCAATCTCACGGTTCTAGAGGCAATTCACAAAGCAAGCCTCTCTTGTCCGCCCCTATCCCATCCTTTCGTCTTGCAGACGGCGCAGCAGCGGCCAGTAAAATAGGCGATTAAGACAACCCTTCTGGCCGCTGAGGTGCCGTCCGCTAGGACGCCCACCGCGAGGTGCCCCTCTCCCAAATTGGGGGGAGGGGCGGGGAGTGGGGCTTGAAGAGCGGGGAGGTGGGGGCTTGTAGAGGTGAGGCTGCCAATCTCACGGTTCTAGAGGCAGTTTGTAAAACAAGCCTATCTTGCTCGCCCCCTATCCCGGCCTTTCCCCCGATTCGGGAGAAAGGAGGCGGGTGTGGCTAGTTCCCGAAGGGAAGCTAACCAAAGAAAACTGCCAATGGGCTTGCTGTTCTCCCTCCCCCTGTAGGGGGAGGGTAGGGGTGGGGCTGTAGGGGGTACCCTTGAGGGAAACTGTGCTGGCCGCAAAGGCGCCGTCCGCGAGGACGCCCATCAGCCCCTCTCCCGAATGGGAGAGGGGCTGATGGGCCTACATAGAAAAGACAGTACAAGGTAAGGTCAACAGGCTATATCATTGTGGCTGCTGCTGTTGGGCGAGGGCCACATCGTCCAGCGTGTTCGGGTTGAAGTAGAAGGGTTTGCCCAACAGGCTTTGCCACTGCGCACGTTGTTCGGGGGTGAGAACGGCGAACGCCTTGTTACCGTATTCGGTGCGTGCCTTATACATCTTGGCTTCGGCTTGCCTGGCCCGATCGGGCAGTGTGGCCATGATCAGCTGTAACTGAGCCGGGTCAAAACGCGGCGGCCCTTGAGGCCCTGGGGCAGGCTGTTGCCCAGGCACAGCTTGGTTGGCCTCTGCCGTATTTGTATTCGTGTTTTCGGGTTGGAAGAGGCCCATCAGCGTTCGCCGCTGCAGTTGTCGGAAATCGTTGGCGATCTTTTTAATGGCCGTGCGTTGGTCAGGCGTAAGGTTCAGCTTATCGGCCACCTTGTCGTCCGACAGCGCCATCGCAGTTCTCCATTGGAGGTCGAGCTGATGCAGGCGGTTCTTCTGCCAGTCGTTCAAAACGGCCTCAAGCTTCGCATCCTCCTGATCGGTTATTTTGGCTATCGTGGTCTCCATCTGCTGCCCCTGCTGTTGGAAGAAGGTTCGTCGCTCTTCTGGGGTCATGTCACGAAGGTTCTGCCGATTCTGTTCGATGTTTTGCCGCCATGCATCGGCTACCTGGGTGAACGTATCGCGCTGAGCACCTATGATGAGCTGGTTCAACTGGTTCTGTTGATCGCCGCTCAGCAGCAGCTCATGGCGCACGTCGTCACGTCGCAATAGTAGGGCCTCATTGGAACGTGTGGGGTCGAGGAAAAGCGGCCCTTGCTGCGGCAGCCGGCTCATCACATTTTGAAACAGTGCAAAGCCCGCTTGAGCTTGCGGCCCGAAGTTGCGACCCTGAAAGTTTCCTCTTTGTCTGCCATAGCCCTGGTTGGGGTAGCCTTGGAAGTAGTAGTTTGGATAGTTGTAGTAGCCTCCGAAAGGCATAGACCACGGCAAGAAGAAACCCGTAGTCGGCGTCCAATAGCCGTTGAAAGGCGCCGGTGTGTAGACATAGGAATTTTTATTTCCATTGGGCGGCGGTATGATCTTTTGCGCCTTCACCCCGGGCATACCAAAAGCGAGCCCGATTCCTAGGAGGGTAGTGGTAAGTAGGCACTCCGCTCTTTTCATTTCGTCTCTCCCTCCGCAGCTTATAGCGCTTCTAGGCTAGAAGATGCGTTTCTACTTTATTAGACGACTCGGATGCGAAAAAGTTTTCGGTAATTGCATGGCCTCCATTCAGGGATAGAAAAAAGCGCTCTGCGCTTCCTCTTCCTCATCGCGGAAGGAGTTGCCGATCTCACGGTTCTAGAGGCAGTTAACAAAGCAAGTCTGCCTTGCTCGCTCCCTATCCCTTCCTTTCCGTCTTGCAGACGGCAATGCAGCGGTCTTGCAGACGGCGATGCAGCGGCCAGCGAGATAGGCGATGAAGGAAACGACACCGGCCGCTGAGGTGCCGTCCGCTAGGACGCCCACCGCGAGGTGCCCCTCTCCCAAATTGGGGGAGGGGAGTGGGGGTGGGGGCTTGTAGGGATGGGGCTGCCAATCTCGCGGCTCTAGAGGCAGCTAACCAAGCAAGCCTCCCTTGCTCGCCCCCTATCCCGGCCTTTCCCCCGATTCGGGAGAAAGGGGGCGATTGTGGTTAGTTTCCGAAGGGAAGGTTATCACAGGAAACTGCTAGTAAGCTTATTAGTCTCCCCTCTCCCCGATGGGGAGAGGGTTAGGGTGAGGGGCTGTAGAAGCAGACGGCGATGCAGCGGCCAGCGAGATAGGCGGTGAAGGAAACGACACAGGCCGCTGAGGTGCCGTCCGCTAGGACGCCCACCGCGAGGTGCCCCTCTCCCCAATGGGGGGAGGGGCGGGGGGTGGGGGTTGGACGGCGCGTTTGCACCTGGTTGGCTCGGCGTGCTTGTGAGGTATCCTATTCCCAGTGTGTTTGCAGTGGGGAGGTCGAGGAATGCTAGAGGCGATACATCGAGCCGTGCAGGAGCAGATCGAAAGGGTGTTGCCGGAGGTAATCCGGCTGCGCCATCATCTCCATCAAAACCCTGAGCTGAGCTATCAAGAAAAAGAGACCTCCCGGTTGGTTGCTCAAACGCTGCGGCGCCTCCCTTTGGATGAAGTGCGCGAGGGGGTGGGTGGTTTGGGGGTGATAGGCTCTTTAAGGGGCACCGCCGAAGAGGCGGCCAACGGCCCAACCTTTGCACTTCGAGCCGATATGGATGCCCTGCCCATTCAAGAAGAGAACATGGTGCCCTATCGCTCTTGTCGCGATGGGGTGATGCACGCCTGCGGTCATGATGGCCATACGGCCACTCTTTTAGGCACGGCGATGGTGCTTTCCGCTCTGCGCCCCCTACTGCGCGGAACCGTCCGATTTATCTTTCAGCCGGCGGAGGAGGTCGCCGGCGGAGCCGAGAGAATGTGTGCCGATGGCGCGATGGAGGGGGTAGATGCGATCGCCGCCCTCCACGGCTGGCCTGGGCTGGAGGTAGGGCAGATAGGGGTGCGCTCCGGCCCCATGATGGCCTCCGCCGATACCTTCGATATCGTGATAGAGGGGCAAGGCGCTCACGCGGCCATGCCGCATAGTGCCGTTGACCCCATCGTTATAGGAGCACAGGTCACCCTGGCGCTGCAAACGTTGGCTTCGCGCGAGATCAACCCCATTGAACCGGTGGTGGTGACCGTCGCCCAGTTTCATGCAGGCACTGCCTATAACGTCATTCCCGGCAAAGCCACGCTGAAAGGAACCGTGCGCTGCCTCAACCCAGACCTTCGTAAAACGATGCCGGAGCGCATCGAGCGCCTTGTGGCCGGCATATGTCGTGCCTTGCGGGCCAACTATCATTTCAACTACGATTTCGGCACACCGGTTACCAACAACCACCCGGCCATCGTGGGTTTAATGGAAGAGGTCGGGCAGGAGCTGCTAGGCCCGCAAAACGTCATCCCTCTCGAGGCGCCCTCTATGGGAGCGGAAGATTTCGCCATCTATCTGCAGCACGCTCCCGGTGCCATGTTTCGCCTTGGGGTGGGAAAGCAGGTCACTCCCCTGCACACCCCCACCTACGATTTCGGCGATGCCCCCTTGCCCTATGGCATCGGCATGTTCTGCCACCTCGCTATTCGCTATCTCCAAAATGCGCCCATCGGTGCTTAAGGACTATCGTTAGGCAATGACTTTAGAACGTCTTCTCGATCTCACAGAGTGCCCACCACCGCTCGATCAGCTTTATGTGCATGTCGCCTTTCCCCCGCCGCCAGACCATCGTCCTTATGTCTACCTAAACATAGCCTCTACACTCGACGGCAAGATCGTGGTTGGAAAGCCTCACGGCCCGGCGAAGGGGGTCGGAGGGCCAACCGATCAGTTGCTTTTTCGGCGCCTACAACGCACGGCCGATGCCGTTATCATCGGCAGTGGCACCCTGCGGGCCGGCCCCGTCATCTATCCTCCGGAACTTCCACGCTATGTGGTTACACGTACCGGCGATCTCCCCCTCGAAAATCGCTTCTTTGAGACCGCACCGGAGCAAACCTTTGTAATCGCCCCTCGAAGCCTGCCTTCCGCTGTGCAAGCCCACCTGCGGTCGGTGGCTACGCTGCTGCTGTGTGGGGAGGAGGAGGTGCGTTTTGCAGAGGCCTTTCGGCATATGCGGCAGGAACAGAACGTTCGCTATCTGCTTTGTGAGGGCGGTGGCCTGTTGAACGATGCGCTCCTACGTGAAGGTTTGGTGGACGAGCTGTTTCTCACCCTCGCGCCAAAGCTGAAAGGCGGGGAGCATCTTCCAACACCGGTCGGCGGTGTGGGCTTTCCGCCCGATTGCTATCTCCGTGCTCACCTGCTTTCTCTGTATAGGGATGGGGATGAGCTTTACCTGCGTTATCGGCTAGAGCACACGCCTGTCTCCTGGCAAACGGAAGGCGCCTAGGGCTTACGTGCCGCTGCGACCTAGCTCACAAGTTCTAGCCCTCCCCTAAGGCCTGTTGAAACAGGGCACGCAGATCGTGATGATGAAACTCTTGGACGTTTGTCTGGCCGGTTGAATGCTGCGTTTTTTCCACACGGAGGTGGAAGGGCGGAGATAGCTCCAAAGGCGGGAAGGACGCTCTCTTTTTAGAAAGACGCTCGACAACACGGCGCGACTGCTCTTCGATGGCCTGAAGCACTTCCGCGCGAGGGCGAAGGATGGCGCCTTCTTCGCTGGTAGCCTCCTTAACGACCACCGTGTGGCAGGGCAGTAGAGCACGGGCTTCTTCTGCCGTGCGATCATCTCCGCTCACAAGCGCCACAGGCACACCCCATAGGCCGGCGATGGCTGCATCAATGGCGATCTCACCAATCTCGTGG
>NZ_DATGLN010000238.1:0-10952 GCF_035294165.1 Chthonomonas sp. | reverse complement strand
CCGTACTCTCTTTACTCTGTGAGGAGCCTACGGCATGTCTGTAAGTCCGCTCGATTTTGAAAAACCCATCTCTGAGCTCGACGCCAATATCGCCGAACTCAAGCGTATCGCCGCCGACCCCGTTTTACGCAAAGATGCCCTCGACCGTGGCATTGACATTGACGAGGAGATCGCACGCATCGAACGGCGTCGTGAGGAGGTGATGCGCCAAATATTTGCCAATCTTACCCCATGGAATGAAGTACAAATGGCACGTCACCCCCAACGGCCTTATACGCTGGACTACGTTCGGCTCATTTTTGAGGATTTTATGGAGCTGCACGGCGACCGTATCAATGCGGACGACCCCGCTATCGTCGGCGGGTTGGCACGCTTCAACGGCCGCTCCGTGGTGGTTATCGGCCATCAGAAAGGGCGCGACCTGAAAGAGCGTCAGCTTCGTAACTTTGGAAGCGCACGCCCTGCCGGCTTTCGCAAAGCTCTGCGCCTTATGAAACTGGCCGAGAAGTTCCATAAACCTCTTATCACTTTTGTAGATACCCCGGCCGCCGAAGCTAACCTCATGGCCGAAGAGGAGGGCATTAGCCGGGCCATCGCCGTCAACCTTATGGAAATGGCACAGCTAAAAACCCCTATCGTCACGGCTGTTATCGGTGAGGGCGGCAGCGGAGGTGCGCTTGGTATCGCCATGGGCGACCGCGTGGTTATGCTCGAACACGCCATCTACTCCGTCATCCCCCCCGAGTCGTGCGCCGCTATCCTCAAGGAGTTTGGGCGCGACCGCAGTCGCGCGCCCGAAGCGGCCGACGCTCTGAAGCTAACGGCACGCCACGCACAGGCCTTTGGGGTGGTGGATGAGGTGCTGCCGGAACCCCTCGGCGGAGCTCATCGTGACCTTCAACAGACCGCCAAAACGCTTCAAGAGGCCATTGCACGCCATCTTGAAGCGCTGGATAAGAAACCGTTGGACGTGCTTCTGCAGGAACGCTACGAGCGATATCGCAATATCGGTAAATGGCATGATCCGCTGCAACTCATTCGCAGCCAATTGGAGGTCTCATAGGTTGCGCCCACAGAACGCCATCAAAGCCACCACCATCGTGGCCGTAAAGCGGGAGGCAGAAGTCGCTTTGGCCGGCGATGGCCAGGTGACCATGGGCGATACGGTGTTGAAGCACGGCGCACGCAAAGTCCGCCGGCTCTATCAGGGGCGCGTGCTCGCCGGCTTCGCCGGCTCCGTGGCCGACGCCCAATCCTTAGCCGACAAGTTCGAAAGTAAGCTCGAATCCAGTGCCGGTAACCTCACCCGTGCTGCCATCGAGTTCGCCAAAGAGTGGCGTACCGACCGCATTCTCCGCCGACTCGAAGCGATGATGATCGTGAGCGATGGCGACAAACTGTTTATTCTCTCCGGCGATGGTAACGTGGTAGAGCCGGACGATGGCGTGGCAGCTATCGGTTCTGGAGGGCCTTACGCGGCGGCAGCGGCTCGCGCGCTGCTGCGTTACACACAGCTCGGCGCCCGCGAGATCGTGGAGGCGGCCATGCGCATCGCCTCCGAAATCTGCGTCTACACCAACGATCACTTCACCATCGAGACCCTCCCGGCCAACCGTTCTGCCGGCTAGCCCGCAGTAAATGAGGAACTTTTTACAATGCCCTCCTCTTTTTCGGCTTATCGAGTGAACAGATTCTGCTCCGCGATCTCACATGTCCACCGATTTTCCGTTGGCGGAACGGCTATGGCGGTGCTTTTTAACCCTTCTTGTTTCAGAATGCCACGTGAACAACAATGAAAACGAAATGGGCGCTTGTGTTTCTCTTGGAAACCCTCCACCTATGGGCCTTTGGTGTCTGGTTTGGGGGGGTCGTGTTGCTGCTAATCCTTTCTACACCTCTCCAAGCCGTGAATCGAGCGCCCTTCTTTCTTTGCGGGCTTATCGTTTTAGGTTGTGAGTGGCTTCTACGTCGGCGCTATCGCCTTCAGCGAACCAAAGCGCTCGGCGATTCGCTGCGCCAAACGCTTGTGCTGGCCGCCCTTTTTGTGGAGGAGTTGGAGCACAACAGCCGCCGGCCAACAACGGCCACTCTGCATGCCCTTGAAATCGCCCAGGTTGTGCTTCTCGCCTTTGTGGCTGCTATCTCGGCCTGGCTGCAGGTGGCTCCTCCTGTGGGGGAACCGGCGCCGTTAACCGAAACGAATAAGGAACAAGAGGCGGCAACCCTATCTAACCCAACAAAACCACAACCAGGCGCTATGTCCCAACCCCGTCTTCAAAGGAGACGCCGATGAATGCCATGCAGAACCTGTCGCACACGCTAAAACAGGAGTTAGAGGCCCTGCTAGGCCCGGAGGGGGTGCTCACCGACCCGGTAGCCCTGCGCGCCTACGATTGCGATGCCTATTCGCCGGCAAAACATTTTCCCGACGCCGTAGCCCTACCGCAGACGACGGAGCAGGTAAGCGCCATCGTAAAACTCTGCAACCGGCTTGGGGTACCGTTTACCCCGCGGGGGGCAGGCACCGGCCTCTCCGGCGGTGCCACGGCCGTTGAGGGCGGTGTGGTGATCGCCACCACGCGCCTTAACAAAATCCTTCGTATAGATGTGCCCAATCGGCGGTTGGTGGCGCAGGCCGGCGTGGTGAACACCTATCTCACCAAAGCGGTAAAAGCATATCGCCTGCATTATGCGCCGGACCCTTCGAGCCAGGGCGCCTGCACGGTAGGCGGAAACGTGGCCGAAAACGCCGGCGGCCCTCATACCCTTAAATATGGGGTCACCACCAACCACATCACCGGCCTTACCCTGGTGCTGCCCGACGGTGAGATCGTGGCGCTGGGCGGATTCGAGGAAGAGACGCCGGGCTACGACCTCGTTGGGCTTGTGGTTGGGGCAGAAGGCACCCTGGGAATCGTTACGGAGGTCACCGTGCGATTGACCCCCCTACCCCAATCGGTGCGAACCCTTTTGGCCATTTTCGAGACCATTGATCAGGCCACCCAAACCGTTTCAGACATCATTGCGGCAGGGGTTTTGCCGGCTGCCCTCGAGATGATTGATACCTTCATCATTAAGGCTTGCGAGGAGGCGTTCCATCTCGGTTTTCCTGCGGATGCCGAGGCGGTTCTGATCATCGAGGTAGACGGTTTGGAAGTGGGGCTAGATGAAGAGGCCGAGCAGGTGCGCCAGATCGCTTTCAAAAACGGGGCACGGGAGGTGCGTCAGGCCAAAACAGAGCTGGAGCGCGCCCTGCTATGGAAGGCCCGCAAACAGGCCTTCGGTGCACTTGGGCGCCTTGGGCTTTCAATGGTGACCCACGACGGCGTTATACCGCGAACAAAGCTTCCCGAAGTGCTTCGGGAGGTACGCGCCATCGCCCAAAAGCACGATCTACTGGTAGGAAACGTCTTTCATGCCGGTGATGGTAATCTTCATCCCAACCTCATGTTCGATGAGCGCGATCCCCAGCAGGTGGCGCGCGTGATGCAGGCCGGCGAGGAGATACTCAAACTTTGCGTGGACGTTGGCGGATCGCTCACAGGCGAACACGGGATCGGTGTGGAAAAGATGGAGGCCATGACGCTGCTGTTTAGCGATGCCGATCTCGAGCTGATGCAAAAAATAAAGTCGGTATTCAATCGGAACGCGCTCTGTAACCCCGGCAAGGTGCTGCCTGCCTCAAAACGGTGCTGGGAAACAGAACACGGCCCACGAATGGTGCGTTCGGTGGGAAGAGGTGCTGCGGTTTAGCCTTCCCTGAAAAACAGGAGGTGGATAATGGAACTTCCATCCGGCATGGTGACCCTGCTCTTCACCGATATTGAGGGCAGCACCCGCATGATGGAGCAGGACTCTGAGGCCATGATGCGCCTGCTCGCCCAACATGATGCTCTTGTGCGTAAAGCCGTAGAAGAACAGAATGGAATCGTTTTTAAAGCTCTCGGCGATGGTTTTTGTGCCGTATTCCACCAGGCATCGGCGGCAGTCCTGGCTGCTATCGAGATACAAAAACGTCTCCATGCTGCCGACTGGGCGCCGTTCCCCATGCTCAACGTCCGTATTGCACTCCATTGCGGAGAGGTGGTTCTGCGGGAAGGCGAGTATTTCGGAACCTCCTTGACACGAATCGCGCGTCTGTGCGATCTAGCGCACGGAGGCCAAATTCTGCTGACTCAGGCCGTTGTCTCACACATTCAAGATCGGCTGCCTGAGAGCGCTGCCCTCAAAGACCTCGGTGTTGTGGCTCTTCGTGGCCTGCAACGCCCAGAGCGCGTGTTCCTGCTAAGCCACCCAGAAATCCCAGCCCGTTTTCCGTCTAAAAGCTTCGGTGTCGTCGCAGAGAACATACCCTCCCGGCTTACGAGCTTCATCGAACGCCCCGGTGAGATGGAACAGTTGATGGCGTTATTCGCGAATGAGAATCCCACACGACTGCTTACGCTGCTCGGACCAGGCGGTTGCGGCAAAACACGCCTTGCTCAAGAGCTGGCAAGCAAGCTGACCTCTCATTTTGCAGATGGTGTTTGGTGGGTTGACCTTGCCTCTATTGCCTCATCGCAACTGATCGTTCCTAAAATTTTGGCGGCGCTTGGCCTTCATGAAACCGACGAGGCCGCCTCTGCGCTCGATCATTTGCAACAGGAGCTGCATACGTTTCAAACGCTGCTTATTTTAGATAACTGCGAGCACCTTCTTGATGATCTAGCCCCAATTGTGGAGCGCCTGCTTCACACCTGTCGCAATATCGCCGTCGTGGCTACGAGCCGGGAAGCCCTTCGCATTGCAGGGGAACGGATATGGCAGGTGCGCCCGTTGAGCGTTCCAACACGGCCAACAAAAAGCCTCTCAACGATGGCAGCCTATGAGTCGGTTCAGCTTTGGGTAGACCGCGCCAAATTAAGCGACCCTACTTTCGCGCTTACAGAGGAGAATGCCGCCCTTATTGGCGAGATATGCCAAAGCCTCGATGGAATTCCGTTGGCCATTGAACTGGCAGCTGCCCGAACGGGCAGTCTATCCCTAGAAAGAATCGCCCGTGATCTGCGTCAAAACCTTCGTTTTCTTACCACCGGCGGGGCACGTGAGGCGCGCCACGATACTATGGAAAACGCCATTCGATGGAGCTATACCCTGCTCTCTGCAGACGAGCAGGAGATGCTTCAAGCCTTATCGGTGTTTGCCGACGGCTTTACTCTAGAAGCTGCGGAGGTCGTCGCCTTTCAAGACGATGGTGCGTTGGACTCTCTCCTTAACCTTGTAGAGAAGTCCCTCGTCAGCTTCGAAAAAACCTCAGAACAGTCGCGTTATCGCCTTCTGGAGGTCATACGGCTTTTCGCCGCCGAGCGTTTGGCGGAGAGTGGGAGAATACCCCTTATACATCGGCGGTACCTCCAATTCTATAACCATCTGGCACAGCAGGCCGCGCAAGGGTTGCGTGGAGCGGAGCAGGCCGCGTGGCTAGCGCGCCTCGATGCGGAGTACGACAACTTGCGCACAGCTCTCCGCTATGCCCTCGATCCCGAAACTCGTTTAGGGCTTGCCGTGCCACTTTATCAATACTGGTATCTGCGTAGCCGTTTCACGGAGGGCCGAAGCTGGCTGGAAGGGGCTTTGTTGAGAAGCTCTACAATTCCCCCTAAACTGCGTGCCGATGCTCTTAACTGTGCCGGTATTCTGGCTTGGGCGCAGGGCGATTGTGCCGCTGCACTCCGTTTCCATACCGAAAGCCTTGAGCTGTGTCGAGAGATTGGAGATAGAGAAGGAGAGGCCAGAGCCTTTAACGGGTTAGCATTGGCCGCTCAAAAACTGTCGGACTTCCCTCAAACACGCTACTACCTTGAGCAAAGCCTGCAGATTTTTCGGGAGACGAACCCGCGTGCTGCAGCTCAGGTGCTGGTGAATTTGGGCGGTCTGAGCACCGAAATGGGAGACTTGGTTCAGGCCAAAAGCTATTTCGAGGAGGCCATCCAAAGGCTCAAAGCCGTGGGCGATAAGATCACCCTTCTCACGGCGTTCTATAATTTGGGTGAGCTGCATTTTCAACAACAGGACTTTGCCGATGCCCTGCGCTGTTATAAAGAGAGCTTGCAGCTCCTCCAACACCATCCGATTCCTGCCCTGCAAAGCCGAACCTTCGATTCGCTGGCGCACATCACCTACTCGTTCTATCAAAACGCCGAGACGGCATCGCTGCTCCTCGGTATGGCACAGGTTTTTGTTAAAGATACGGAGGCCGCCGCTCTGCTTACCCCACAGTCTCGCCAGATTGAGAAGTTCATGGAGACCCTGAAGGCGCAGATAGGAACAAAACGTTTTGAGGAGTTATGCGCTCAAGCGGAGACCCTTACACCATCGGAGGCATTCACGTTCGGAATGGAACATATTGATAATTGTTTGCAATTAGCAACAAATAAATGCTAGACTATAGCAACCTTGTTGTAAAAGGAGATTAGTATGAGCAAACAGCCTACCCTCGGCATCGTCTATGTGCCCATCGGCATCGGCATACCGGCAACGCCCATCAACACCAACCAGCAGCAGTTCTACGTGACTGTGCAGCTTGGTTACTTTAACGGCAACACGTTGCCTTCAACAACTGTTACTCTGACCCCCTATCAATACGATCCCGCCGCAGGGTCTCTGGTCAAACCCGACCCGAACGTGCTTGCAACCAATACACCCCAGTCCTACACCTTCAACGGGCAACCCTCCACCAGCATTCCTTTTTCGCTCACCACCGGCCCACAGGCGCAGAACAGTAAACAGCAGATCGTACTGATTGCCACCTGCAATGGCTACACGGTATCCAACTCCCTGCCTATCGGCTATGCTGCGTTACCGCAGCCGGTAGGGGCCGGAGCGGCTACGGGCGGAGAGATTGAGGTGGTTGTTGAGGAGCAGCATGAAGCCTCGGCCAAACAGAAATCGTCGTCAAACCCAACGGCTTAGTTCGGCAATATCGGTTCTCCCTCCGGTGCTAGAAGGGGAGGGAGAACCGCGCCTCTAAGCTGTGCGTTTTGCTGTTTTCCGCCAATCGCGGATATCCGTCTCGACGGCTCTGAATCTGTTCTTGCGGACAACTGTTCCTTCGTAGCCGAGTTGAACCTCAATACCAACCCTTGCATGGGCTATGCTGTTTCCTTCAATAACGTTATCTAGCCCTGCAGGGCGTGGAGGATTTTTCCCAGAGTAGGCCGCAGTTGCCATCTGCAGGTAGGACGGTCCGTACCAGAGAAAACCGATTCGGGTGTTATCCATTACGCGATTGTTCCGAAACACATTGCCCCATATCCCCAAACCGGCGAGCGCACCTGTGGCAACATCGCGGGTATAAAGTCCCAAAGTGGCACTGTTGTCTGGCTCAGGCCCCTGCTGATAGATGAAACTTTCGCGTATCTCGTTGTTCTTCCACTGTGTAAAGTAGCAGAGGTCTAAACGATGCTGTCCGTTGATGGTATACTGTGCTGCCGTGCCCCACATACCTCCGGAACGAACGGCCACGTTTCCATCAATAATGAAGTTGTAGCCTCCGCCCCATAATTCCACCCCACAGCTGGTATCCTGAGTATAGTTATGGTAGATCACAACATCACGATGATAGGGAAGAATAGCAATAATAGACGATGAATCTGGAACAATCTCCCAAGCCTTATCAAGGGTGATTTTGTTAGAGGTATTGGCTTTAATGCGACGATGCTGCCCAAGCCCTTTTCCCCAAACGACGAGACAGGCTAGCCCCACAAAATCGTTCTCTTTCCAGTTTCCATCCGGAACGGTGAAAGAGTTTCTATCTGCTTCCTGTGGGCTTCCGATCCAGGGCTGGCGACCTGTGCTATCAAAGGAAATCGCCTCCCTTTCGCATCCGAAACCATTAAGTAGACGATTGTTGGCGATGTAAAGCCGTGAAACATCTGTGTCGAGAGGATTGGTATCCTCATAATTGCTAAAACTTCCATAGGTTGCTTCTAAATCTCTGCCCTCAACGGTGTTTCCTTCAAAAATGGTCTCGGTTGGGCCCCACATCCCGTACCAACCGGCGCGTCCTGTATGAAGGTAGTTGCGAAGGACGCGAGAATGCCGTGTTTGATGAAGAATAATGGGCATACCGCTGCTCACCACCTCGCAGTCACTGATCTCGATACGGTCTCCAAAAAGCGCTATGGTGCTCGGCCCGGCGATCTCCAGGCGTCGAGGGTCTTGATCGGCGGATCCAACGCGATGGGCATAACGCAAATGCTGTATTCGGAGGCGACGCAAGAAAATGTCGTTTGCCTTCGGCGGTAGAGGGCTTGTAACATAACCCCAGGGAGCTCCGGGAAACATGGCGTACATGGTGTTAACATCGGGGGCGGTGATAATGCGGCGCGGTGTTTGGGCAGCGATGGAGAGTTCCTCGATCCCAAACTCGCCCTTGCCGGCAAAAACCGTATTGAATTCGGCTATCTCTTTAGGAACGTAGAGCCAAACCAACTCACGCTTTTCACCTCGTAACACGGTTTTGGATGGGATGTTCAACTGAGCGGTAATTCTGTAGACGCCTCTTGGAATAAACACGATGCCCCCACCGTTCTGCGCACACAGATCGAACGCCCTCTGAAAAGCAGAGGTATCGTCATTCGAACCATCGCCTTTAGCACCAAAGCTACGTACGTTATGCACCGTTTGGGGCCATTCAGGTACCCGTTGTAAGCCAAAAGCCATGGCAGAACTCCAACCATATTTGCCGCCGAAGCCGTTGTGAACAAATAGCTCATATTCACCTAAACTAAGATTTTCGGGCAACCGTGCTTTGATGGCGTAGGGATTCACGGAGGCAACGGTCAGAGGATAAAAACGCCCCTTTCCATGTAAAACAAGCCGCCCTTCCCATCTCCCCGTCTCATCAAGGCGAAAGTTCTTTCCAAAAACCCATACTTCCCCTCCCGGAGGGCTGCTGCTTCCATTCTCCCCTAGAACCCACCATATCTCTGGGCGATTCACCAGGGGAGGATGAACGGTCCCCGCATTCCCGGTCAGTTGAAACAGATAGAGGCCTTTTGTCCACTTCTCAGGCATGAGAGCTTTTATACACCGTTCACTTCGCTGTAAAACCTGCAGAGCTTGAGTCGCTTTCTCATAAGGCAGATCGGCAGAGAAAGTGGGGAAGTGTGGGGCTTCGTCCGAGATGCGGTTCGCCATCACCTCTAGCTTCTCTAACGAATCGCCGAAGAACATAATGGTATCACCGGGGTCTACCGGATCGGCTACCCAAAAGACGGTTGGAACGGAATCCGCAGCCGGTTGTGCTTGTCCACCACCTTGCAGAAGGGTAGCGCCGGTCGAGCTTAATAGAAGCTCTCGTCGTGTTAATCTCATCTTATTCCTATCCTCCCACGCTGTGTTCTATTCTGTAAGACCTTTTACTGCAGCCGAAGTTGCGTCCGAATATGTGCTCCGTTTGTTTCGAAAAAGCCCCTCAGAGCATGGCTTCGATCTCTTGTCGGTAAGGAATAGAGGGTTGGGCACCCAAACGGGTGACACAGAGGGCTGCGGCTGCGCAGGCAAAACGCACGGCCTCCCTGAGGGGCTGTCCCTGCGTGATCGCTGTGGCGAATGCACCGCAGAACACATCGCCGGCAGCGGTAGTATCTATCGCCTGCACGGGGAGTGCCGGGACATGAAAACCCCCTTGAGGCGTAGCCACCCACACACCGTTTGCCCCTAACGTAAGCAGCACATTTTGCGGTCCCTGCCTTTGTAGAATCTGAGCCGCCAGCTCTGCCTCGCGTAACGTGCCAACCTGCACACCGCTAAGGTAGGCCGCTTCGGTTTCGTTGACCACGAGGTAGGTTATCCGTGAAGAGAGCTTGGGAGCCTCCTTACGGATAGGGGCAAAGTTAAACAGAATGGCCGTTTCAGAGTCGGCCAACACCTCAAAAGTCTTTTTCAAGGCGCTACATGCGATCTCGGCCTGCGTCACCACCATGCGGCTTCTCTTCAAAAGAGTAGCGTAACTCTCGATATGCTCGGGCGTTAGGGCATTGTTGGCGCCTGGAGCCGCTGCAATGCAGTTCTCTCCCTGCCGATTGATGAGGATCATCGCGAGGCCGGTTGGTTCTGAAACGCTTCTGGCAACCGGTTCGGTAAAAATGCCGTCTCGCCGGAGGTTCTCCAGAATGGCCTCTCCAAAGGCATCGCTCCCAACACACCCTAAAAAAGCAACGCGCCCTCCGGCGCGAGCTGCAGCGACCGCCTGGTTCGCCCCTTTGCCTCCGAAGGCTTGCGAAAACCGTCCATCACTCACCGTCTCCCCTGGCGCCGGAAATCGTTCCACCTGCATGATCATGTCCACATTTGCACTGCCTACCACCGTAATCGGAAACTCCATGCCTCCATACCTTCCTTATTAAGGTAAGTGACACCCATGTTACATGCTGTTTTAGATAATCATACCCGCTTCGCCTTCGGCAGTAGAGAGCGCTTGTGCACAAAAAAGAGCGCATCGTTAACGATGCGCTCCCATCGCAAAGAGAAGTGTTATCTACCCAAGCAGTTTCAGCAGAAGCTGAGGCGCCGCATTGGCCTGTGCCAACATCGCCGTTGCCGACTGCTCGATAATCTGGTTCTTCGTTAGGTTTACCACCTCCTGAGCCACATTCGTATCCCGTATCTGGCTCTCCGAAGCCGAGAGGTTCTGAACCCCTATCCCCAGATAGTTCGCCGTCGCCTGCAACGTCTGTGACTGCAACGCTCCCAAGTTCGCACGTAACTGCGATACCTGAGAAATCGCCTGATCCACTATCCGTATCGCGTTCGTTGCCCCTTGACCCGTCGTCACATCTATGTTCGACAAGTTGTAGCCCGCTACCACCGTGTTGCCTAAGTTCACCACACGGATGTTGCCCAAGCTCGCCTGAACCAACTGACCCGCGTTCCCCCCTACCTGGAACTGCAGCATGTTGGCCGATACC
>NZ_DATGLN010000237.1:0-16156 GCF_035294165.1 Chthonomonas sp. | reverse complement strand
CAAAATGCCGGCAGATGCCCCGGTCATCAGCTATCCCTATGCAGGGCAGGACGTTGGGGTTGGCGAAGGCCCCGGTGTAACCCTCTTTGCCGAGTTCGGGCGCTATCTTGTTGGCAGCACCGACTGCAGCAACCTCAGCGTGCATTCCGGCATTCGGCTCCCGAATTTTCATCAGCGCCACCCCGCACCACCAAAGTTAGACCCAAGCAAAGTCTACGTCTCCTGGATCATCTCCGATGGCGATAACTTGCCGGTGCTAAGTGTTTTCAACTTCCCGGTGCTCTGGAAAAGCTCGGTACGGGGCACCATGCCTATCGGCTGGTCTATATCCCCCTCTTCCTGGCTGCTTATGCCCGATATCGCGAACTACTACTACCAGACGGCCACGCCGGATGATCAGTTCGTAGGGGCCGTCTCCGGCATCGGCTATACCTATCCCGATTCGTTTGGGACGCGTTATAAAGCGCCTTATCGTCAGGAGGTCTTCGACCGCTTCTTGTATCAAACGGCCGAAGGCTACCGTCATATGGATATCGTAGACGGCTGGATTATGGGCATTACGCACGACTCGCTGTTAGACCGTTACGCCGAAGATATTCCCACGTTGCAGGCGCTCTTTCCTGACTACGGGCGGCGTGTAGATTCGTATGATGAGGCAACCTACCCCATTGTGCGCAACCTGCCCGTGTTTCATGCGGTGACGAATTGGAACGGCCAACTGTCGCGTGAAGAGCAGATCGATTCGTTGGTGGAGCAGATAAGGGCTTTTACGCCAAAACGTCGCCCCGCCTTTCTCCACCTATTTGCGCTCAACTGGTTTACCGATCTCTCCATGCTGCCGGAGATTATGAAGCGGCTTGGCGACGACTATGTGGTGGTGCGACCCGATGCACTAGGAGCGCTTTACCGCGAGTATCTCAAACAGGAGAAGCTTCTCGTAAGTTGTCCCGACCTTATTGTGCGCATTGTGGGCCTGCCTTTGCGGTTTCAATGCACCCTAGAGAATGTGGAATCGCATCCGGTGTCCGCACAGGTTCGCGTGACAGACGGGATGGAGAACGTTCAAGTGGAGGGAAGGCTAAACGGGTTGGCGCCGGATGTAAAAGTCCCTATAAGCATTGGCGGCGTGCCCCAAGCGGATACGGTGCAGTTCGAAACCTCGGTGGTTGGCGGCCCCCTCCAGCAGAGAACGGTGCGGCTGCGTTCTATTGAGCCTTCGGAGATCGTCGGTGGTCTAGAGGCGATTCAGGTCAATGGGGCCGCACCGCCTACGCTGAGCTACGTAACTCATTTCTCGATAGGTGCCTTAGCCCATGAAACGGGGGCAATGGTTTCAGACCCAGCGGCGATAGGGGGTGAAGCCTGGCAAGTGAACCCCGGCAAAGATATGCCGGGACATGCGATCTTCGGCCCCTACGTGCCGATGCCTGCGGGAGACTACTTGGCGCTGTTCCGCATGGAGCGTGTCGGTGCCCAAGAAGGTTCGATAGGATTGGTAGATAGCTGTGTGGGAGGTGGGGTGCCGGTGCTTGCCCAGCGCGATGTTCTGTTATCGGAGCTGCCCACCGATCGCTATGTGTACGTTCCTCTCCTTTTCCATCACCCAGGCGGTGCCTTAGAGACGCGCTTCTATTGGGATGGTAAAGTGGGAGTGCGTATTGATGGGGTAGACCTATGGCGCATTGGCGCCGGAGGCGCAGCAACAACGATGCGTCGTCCCTAGCTCACTCAACGTATTGCGTTGAGACTTAGCTGATACAACAAACTTGGGGGTGAAGACGAGTCTACCGCCGTTCAAACCATGCCCAAATAATAGGGGATAGGCCCTGTGCCTACCCCCTACACACATACCCATAGCGTTTACAATATGGCGAATTCAGCCTTGCTCGAGCCGCTCTTTTATATGGGCAACGACGTTGTGTAGTGGCAACTCCTGCTGCTCACGAGTCGTTTGATTTCGGAGGGCCACCACGCCACGAGCCAGCTCGTCCTCACCGATAAGCAGGGTATAAGGGGCGCCCAGGTCGTCGGCACGTTTTAACTGTTTCTTGAAGTTTCTCCCTTGATAGTCCATATCGGCGCATATGCCGGCTGCGCGGAGATCGTGGAGTAGGCGTACGGCTATGGGGCGCAGGTGGCCGCTATCGCCCAGCAGAACGAGGAAAATCTCCGGGTTTTCAGGCTCTATGGGCAACGAGATAGAGAGGGCTTCCAGAGTAAGCAAGCAGCGCTCGACGCCCAGTCCAAAGCCGATGCCGGGCGTCGGAGGCCCCCCGCACTCCTCTACAAGGCGGTCGTAGCGTCCGCCACCGCAGAGTGCATCCTGTGCGCCAAGCCCTTTGCCTTTCACTTCAAACACGGTGCCGGTGTAGTAATCAAAGCCGCGCACCAGCATGGGGTCTACCACGAAGGAGGTTTCGAGCGCCTTCAGATATTCCTGCAACCTCTCAAAATGGTCGCGGCTTTGGGCGTCAAGATGGTCAAGCAGTTTGGGGGCTTCGGCGAGAATCTCTTTTTCTTTTGGGTCTTTGGTATCGAGCATACGCAGTGGGTTCAGCTCAAAGCGCCTCTGGGCTTCCTGGCTCATTTGGCTAAGATAAGGGCGCACATAGTTTCGCAGGGCTTCGAGATAGCGGGCACGTGCCTCTGGGGTGCCGACAGTATGGATATGCAGAGCAAGCTCTGCAATGCCCAACGCACGATAGAAGTCCATGGCAAGAGTAATGACCTCGGCATCTATGGCCGGGTCTATCGAGCCGAACACCTCCACACCGAGCTGCTCGTGTTGGCGGTAGCGTCCTTTTTGGCCGCGCTCATAGCGAAAGTTTTGACTGGTGTAGTAGAGTTTAAGAAGAGGGTATTGGGCAAAGAGGCCATGCTCGATGCAGGCACGGACGACGGGTGCCGTTCCCTCCGGCTTTAAGGTGAGGCTGCGGCCACCGCGGTCGGTGAAGGTGAACATCTCTTTGCTGACGATGTCGGTGGTTTCGCCGATGCTGCGGGTAAAAAGCTCCGTCTGTTCGAGAATGGGCGTGCGAATTTCACGATAGCCGTAGCGACGGCAAAGGTTTTGGAAGGTACGTTCCACATAGCGCCATTTTGCCGAGTAGAGCCATGGTTCTTGCGCGGGCGGGTAGGGCAGAACGTCGTACATGTAGGGGGGTGCTTTGTATTTCAAACAGGCCTCCTTTGCATGGAAGTGCGTTTGTTAGGCATTGTACGTCATCTTTGGCTCTGTCGTCAACAAAAAGCGGCCTTCTCTACATAGAGAAGGCCGCCGCAAACGCTGGAGCTACGTCATTGAACTGTTAGTGAGAAGTCGTCCACCACGAAGCTCGTGGGGGCGAAGGTGGTTTGCGTTCCCACAAGGCGAAGGATAACCGTTTGACCCGCCAGCGAGGTGGGTAGAGAGAAGGTCTCCTGCGTGTAGCCTGTGTTGGCGTTGAGGTTGGAGAAGGTTTGGACAAGATCAATAAGTTTGCCGTTTATGTCCAATATCTCCACTTGGAGGGTATCCACCGGTGTTGTGGCCGTGTTGGCTGTATCTATGTGTAGATAGAAGGAGAGGGTGATAGTATTGGCAGGGCTGGGAATGGTTATCGTTTGCTGGAGCATGTCAGTGTGGGGTAATGGGTAGCCGCACAGCCAAGCGTCCCAATAACCGGAGTGAGGAGGTTCTAGTAGGCTATCCGAGATGACACCCGGTGTAGCTATCCATGGACTTGGATCAAAGCCGTTTTCAAAGCCAGGATTGCCGATAAGGTTAGTAGGAGGAGGCGGTTGTACTAATTCCGCATAGAGGTTTGCACCATTAAAGCTGCCAAGCCCCGAGGCATCATCATAGCCGGAAACGGCAGGATAGAAGCCATTGTTACCGGTTGTGATATCATGAAAGTCATTTGCATATTTGGTGCTGTCTTGAGCAATGTTGTAGAGGATTGGGTTCACAAAACCGAGGAGAGGCTGACGTGCTTTCGCTCTTCCTGCATTTACATCGGCAGTAAAGGCTGCCCAGAGAGGAGCTGCAGCGCTCGTGCCACCGACTGTGAACCAACCGCCAAAACTAGCTACATAGATATCGTAGCCCGTGTTGGGATCGGCATCTAATGTGACATCCGGAACGTTCCGTAAGGCAGGGGAGCCTAAGGAAGCAGGTGAAATGAAGCCAGCTTGGTAGCTAGGTATTGCCCAGTGGATACTGATGCCTCCACCGCCGCCACCGCCACCGTCAATCACGTCGTTGTTCCAGACGGTTTCAGAGACATACGCTCCACCCGGACCATTGGTGAATAATGTTGTACCACCTACACCGGTAACAAAAGGCTGATCCGCGGGGGAATCTACGCTTAGAGTGGAACCATCATCGAAGGCTCCGTTATCACCAGCTGCGGTGAAGAAAGATTGTCCCTGGGCAGCCATCTGAGCAAATGTGTAGTTCTGGGCTATCAAAACCACTAGCGGTAAGAGATCCTCGGCGAGCCCCCATGAGCAGGATATACAGGTAGCTGTATCGTCATCAGCAATCGCAGCAAGGTTGTCGAGGAAACTTGCGATATTGTCTGGGGATTCATAGACGAGAATTTCCGAGGCATTGTAGGCCAGTGCTAACATCATGTCTATGTCTAAAGTAACCTCGACCTGTCCTCCGGTCCCGCTTGGCGTTCCATTGAATCCATCGAGTAAGACGTTCTTGAGCGAAGGCGAGTTTGGTAGCTTGAACTGCGTGATGTACTGAGCAATATCCGATATCGCATAGCCGTCCAGCTCTACAAGGCCCAGTATTTGACCATTACCATATAGAACCCCAGATGTCAAGTTATAGGCTGTCAATATGTCATTTGGGGCTAGGCCTCCGGCAGGGCCGGTGCCAACGTTCAGGGGCTTGAGCCCGGTGTAAATTGGAGGAGTACCGATAGGGTTCGACGAACCACCTTGAGTAGGTGGATATGGGCTTCCGATAGTTGGCGGTGGCCCAAAACCACCGGGGAACTGAAGAAGCGGTTTTGGCTTTCCTGCATTGTCTAGCCCTACAATCCCCACAATGGGGACGGGCGGTGCGGTAGGATTGCTGTCAGGCGCATAGAACTTGCTACCATCCGGACCGGTGTACTGGCGCAGCTTTACGTGGAAAGCGTTTTGGGCTTTCATTGCCGATGTGGTGATACCAAGTAAGAGACGGTTCTTGTAGGTTTGCGTCACCTGAAAACCTTGCGATTTTGCCCAGTTAATTACACGATTGTAGTCGGCTTGGGAGAGACCGAACATATCTCCAAACTGCTGTGGGATAAGGTAGTGGTGATATAGCGGATCGTTTGGGGTGTAGATGCGCTTTATATAGTCGTCTAGCTTTTTCTGGTTGGGGATTTGCAGCACGAGCATAAGATGAAGGGGTTGGGTAGGTGGCACCACTCCAACGGGCGTGGAGCGCGCGATGATCGCCGGTAAGTGCCCCGGTAGGCGCTTTAACGGCATTTGCCCTGTGGCCTTGTAAGCCGTTAAGACGAGCGCCAGAATGCTGCTGAGCAGCACGAGATGGCGCAATGACTTGGTCAATAGGTCTCGCATGGATAAAAGCTCCTTTCTTTGTCCTTCCTAAAGCACTCTTTCTCTCCTCTAATGCGCAGCTATAATGCTAGTAAACCATAGGCCTGTTCTAGGCTGGTCTCTACTAGTCTGTTTCTGGTCTCTTTTAGTGCGCAAGAAGCGCAAAATTTATCGCGTCCATTATATCAAACATCTGCTTTTGGCGCAAGTAGTTTTTTTAGTTTGGTAGACGTGCTCGAAACTTTCTGCGTTTCAAAAAAGTTTATAAGACGCCCTGTGGGCCGATACGGCTAGGCAAGGTCATTCTGATGACGGTGGGTAGATGCCGAGAATGCGGTCGGCTGCGGCATAGGTGCTATCGCTGAGGCTTTCTCGGCGGACGATGGTGCCGTCGGATCGCGTGTAGGTACGGTACGTAATGACTCGATAACCCGGCACTCCTATGGAAAGGAGTCGAGCGTGTTGCCCATACCCCCGGTTGTTCGGCAGTATGAAGGCTTTACGCTGCGGCTGGGTGACGGACAGTGTCTGGGTCTCCACATGAGCCTGAAGAGGAGGTTGTTTTGGCGCCCAAAAGCTCGCCTCCAGTATGTCCTGGGTGGCTCGGCATTCGATGCGAATCGGCCACGGATAGGGGTTTTTGAAACGCAGGTCTATCAGCGTTTGGGCTACGGCCGCATCGCGCCCGGGAGGCACATATTCCGGGCAAAAATGGTGCGAATGCCGCTCTACAATCTGCATGCCGGCAAGCAATGCCGCATTGTAGAGCGTACTGGAAGTTTGACAGACCCCGCCACCAACAGCATTGACCAGTTCACCATCATAACTTACCGGAGCCTGCACATAGCCCTGGTCTGCCGACCAAGAGCCGACTCGTCTATCGAAAGAGAAAAGCCCACCCGGCGGTATCACCGTGCCGTTAACCGCCCATGCGGCGAGGCGAGCGTTTCGGCGCTGCGCGGGGCTTCTGCCGCGCAAGCTGGTGATGTAGCCAGAGATACGAACCTCTTTGGGTGGGGCTGTTGCGGCGATCTGCAGCAAGCCGTAGCCGCTTGCTAACACAAACAGGCCGAGACCAAGAGCATCTGCCAACCGCATTATCGCACCTCCACTCTTTCTGAGCTGGTTTCAACCTCTGTATCGGGGTCGTACATTGCCTGGAGCCGTGTGGGCAAAGCGGTAAAGCGGCCGGCAGTCTGTGCCTGCAGATGATAGTCAATTATATGCTTCCCCTTCGATAGAGAGCGAATAAAGAAGGTAAGCCTATCATCACGGATATCCATGCTGGAGAACCAATAGTCCCAGTCGCCTTCCACATCGGCTGTACCTCGCTCCGTAACCTCTAGGCCGGCCGGTAATGGGTCTTCGATCATCACATAACTCATATTCTTTGGCACCACAAAGCTAAGACGCACCAGAATCGACTCGTTGGGGGCGAAACGATCGTTGGTTGGGATCAGTTCCCCTTTGTCGGAGAGGCGGTAATAGGTGCGCGTCAACTGAAAGTCGGGTAGCTTAAGCGAGGGCAATGGCTGGCCGTTTGATGTGGCCTCAACGCTGCGCACATCAAGGGTGTAAAAGATCGGGCTACTCCCTGTACCGAGCTGCAGCTCCACCGTGTTCTTGGCGGGGCGTAATAGTCCAGAGGGCACTGCCACATCGCGCAGAGGCATGTGGGCGCTTAGCGGAACTTGGGCAACAGGGTGGCCATTTACGGAAATGGCAAGGTTGCCGGTTGGGCTGCGCATCTGTTTCTGGAGAAGATAGTCGCCAAGGAACCGAATGGCGACGGCCATGTCGCGCGTGTTCATCCAGTACGAGTCGGCATGTCGGAGAAGGAACCAGCGAAGGCCCGACTCGATCTGGGGGTTTTGGGGAGCGGCCTCAAGAAGCGCTCGTAGGGCCAAAAGCGTGGTGTAGTTTGAATCGGCATAGAAGAAGCCGGATACGGTCTGTCCCTCCCAATGCGTTAACGCCCCTTCCATGTTCGCACGGCGAAGAAGCGCGTTCAGCGAATCGGTTGTGCTACGGCCGAGAGCTTTATCAATCAAGACGGTATAGGCCAGGTTTTCTGAGGAGAGACCGGAGAGGATAAAATGCGGGCGTGCTTTGGCAACCAGCCCTCGATGCCCGCACTGCGTTAGCACATAGAGAACGAAAGGTTGTACATCGAGGGGTGTTTTTGGTAACATTGCGATGGCCGCTTTTGCGCCGTTATCTATCACCTGCTGGGCCACAGGGTAGCCGAAGCGCATGGCGAGAAGAAGAGATTCAAGCGCATAGGCTGTCATCCACGGGTCGTTGTTGTCATACTGCCACCAGCCCCAGGCGCCGTCGTCGTGTTGTAGGCGATAGAGCCGAGCGATGTTTTCGGCAATGGCGGAGTTAGTTGCCGCTGAAACGCGAAAGCCGAGCCGAGGAAGCGTTCTGGCAGCCACCAGGTTGGCAATAAGGCCACTTGCCGTCTGCTCCACACAGTCGTACGGATAGGCATTGATTGCGTCCACACTATCCTCTAAGACGGTGGCTAGTGAGGGAATAAGTTGTACTTTCACTTGGGTGGCCGAGAGAACGGTTTGAGGGTTGAGGCGAAATACCTCAACCTGCGGGTTGCCGGGGGCGACCTCACCGGAATAAGATGCGACCTGTGTGCGACCGAAGGGGCGAACCGTGAGGGGCAGTTCTACACCATCGTTAAACGATGGGCTGCCGGTGGAGGCAGGCAAAGTCCAGGCCGTTGCCGTAAGTTTTGCCGAGCCGAACATAGGGGCCGTAACCTGCCAGGAGAGCGTGGCCTGTTGGGCGTTTTCTATGTGGCTCTGCTGTTGAACACCACCCTGAATTTGGAGGCCTGCAGCCTGCAGACGAACGATAGCATTTTGAGGTAGGCCGGTATCGTTGCGTACGGTGGCCGTTATGGTGGCCATATCGCCCTGAGTGAGGAGACGTGGCAGTTCCAGTTGCAGTAAAAACGGCTTCGAGACCTGAATTTTGGCGATTTGCCAACCGAACTGGGTGCTTGCTGTTTGCGCGATGACGCTGGCACGCCATGTGGTGAGATTGTCCGGCACGGTGAAGGAAACGACGGCGTTGCCGCTAGAGTCGGTAAGCACATCGGGTGCCCAGAAGGCGGTATCGGCGAATCTACGGCGTATCTGAATGGTGCTGGCTGCCTTTTGTTCGCTCCCTAAGGTTACGGTGTCGTTTGAGAAAGACGTGGTCACCGAGTTCTCGCGATAGGGGTAGAAAGTTCGATAAACGACATCGAGCGATTCTTCCTGAAGCTTGAAGAGAGCCTCGTCTACAACGGCAAACGACAGATCGCTTTTTACCGGTCTTCCGTGAGCGTCGGAGACGTGAACGTGATAGGTCACACGACTGCCGGGTAGGTAGAGCGGGAGATGATCGCCGTAGGGAGGGTGATCGGGTTGGAGAGTAACAAAAAGGCGTTTGTCCGGAATGGGGATACGGACGGTGATGCTGGTGTTACCCGACCCCTTGGCGGCGAGATAGCAGGCAGCAATGGAGACGTTTGGGCCGTACTCCTTGAGGATAGGTATGGGCACTACGAGGCTGTGTTGAGACATAGCGACCGTGAAGGCACGATAGATGCGATCGCCTTCTAACGTGATAAGCACCTTGTGTGGCACAATGGGGCTGACCAACAAGAGATGTGCTGTTTCACCGGGAGTGTAGCTTTTCTTGTCGGTGAGGAGGGTGAGATTGGTGCTTGTATCGAGGGAGGAGCCTTCGTAAGCTGCATCGTACACCTCAATGCTGTCGGTGGTTTCAATAGAACGGCCTTTGACGTCGTGGGTGCGTAAAATCAGCTGAAGACTGCCGGCATGAGGCGGTTTGAAAGAGAAGATGGCTCGACCCTGCGCATCGGTGATGGCGTGCAGAGTCGTCCACAGAGAACGGTGATAGTCTCCACCAACTCCCCACTGCTCGTAGGCCAGTTCTAGGTCCACCGGCTGTTGCGGAACGACCTGTTGTTGCCAGGTATGCACCGTTGCCAAAACGCTTATGGGGTGATTAGGTAGGCAGAAGTAGCCCGTGGGCTGCACTTGGAGCGCGTAGTCGCCGGAGACCACGGGAACCTGGCACTGCTGCTCCGCTTGGCGATTGTTTACGGTAACGATGACGTCGAAGCTAACGAACTCTTGCTGCGGAAGGAACGAGAAGGAGTTGCTGGGGTTGGTTGGCACGCTGATGACAGCGTCGCCGTTTGAGTCGAGGGTTGTTTTCCCCTCATGTTCTAAGCTGCCATAATAGCCTTCGCTTTGGGCCTCATCCACGTCGGGGGAGTCGGGGGAAATGTCGTTTTCATCGTTTTCCTGAGGGCTACTCTGGTTGAACACCTGATAGGAGATGGCGGCGTTGGCTACCGGCGCTCCATAAAAATAGGCGGCATGGACGTGAAGGTGAATTGGCTCACTGCGCACGTAGAGCGGGCGATCCGGAGTGAGGGTTACCTGAAACTCAGGTTTGCGATAGGCGGCCACGACCACATCCTTCGTATAGCTTACCGAATCGTCGGGCATCTGGACGACGAGCGTGTAGGTGCCTGTAACGGCCTCTTTGGGCAGGGTCACTTGGCCGTGAAAAGCGCCGAAGCTGTTGGTGTAGAGGGTTTGGCTATACACCTGGATGTTTTTAGGGTCGCTCATCACTACGGATACCGGAGTGTGAGGAGGAGGGAGCACATAGCTCCATGCGGAGCCGCCGTTCGAGTCGCCGGTCACCACAGGGGTTAGCCGGCTACGCCGCACAATACCCTTAAAGTAGATGGTCTGTCCGGGTCGGTAGAGAGGTCTATCATTGTAAGTACAGACGGTATAGAGACCATTGCGGCCCGAATAGTAGTGAACTCCTTTTACGACAACCTCATCGTTGCCGCGTTGTGCCACAAAAAACTGGCTTTCAGTTGACGGGGATTGTGGATCGGTGAAGAGTACCAAACCGTCTTGGTTCGTTTCGGTTTGCAGGCGCAGTTCGTTATCGTGGTAGCATCGCACCGTGCAATGCGGAATCGAACCCCCACTAGGCATATCCACCACATAGGCGAGGGTTTGTGTGTCGGCCTGCTTGAGCACCATGGCCATATCGCTGATCTGCAGCCAACCTCCAATGCGATCCTTTTGATGGCGAAGGCTGAGAATATAGAGACCTGGAGGAAGCGGTGGAAGGACGAATCGCTTATAGAAAAAACCTTCAACATCAGGCCTACCGATAGCAACCTCTTTCTCGAAAACGAGTTTGGGAGCGGGCATTGTGGTTGGGTGTAGGAGGGAGGTAAGATAGCCCGTAGCGGAGGTTATGTCTGCAGCGCTTAGCGCGTCTAGGTCGGAGGCAAGTTGCCGGCTTTGGAGAATTTGAGATAGTTTTGTGCGATAGACCTGCACATGGTACGAGTCTTTCCCCGGCGGAACCCCGTCGCTTACATAGCCACGCACGGCGAACCGGCCTCGCTCTTTAGTGCCAAAGACCCATCGGCGCTGCACCATTTCAAGGCGGGGGAGGCTGCGTTGTAGAAACAGAGTAACGGGGGTAAGCGCCCCTTCGCCCACGTGGATGCGGCTTATCTCAATGCTGTGGGCCGGCGTATCGGCAGAGATATCGTAATCTCCGGTGGGCACGCGCGAGAGGACGAACTTGCCATGCGCATTGCTGACGGTACGTAGCCGATGGCGGTAAGGGTTGCTGTCGGTAGGAGTAAGCACCACTTCGGCTCCGGCAATCGGTTTATGAAGATCGCTCAGCCAGACGGTTCCGGTAACCCCTCCAATAGGTGTATCCTGGTAGATGCGATAGGAAAGCCCAAGCCCAATGAGCGTGAGTGCAAGCGCTATGGGGAGGAGATGCCAAAAGGAAGAGGGTGGTTTCGTTTCCATTAGTGTCGCTCCTCATGAATGGGTGTCGGCTTTTGCCTGTCGGCCTTGAGGGGGAGGGCGTCGGCCTTGAGGGGGAGGGCGTCGGCCTTGATGCAGATAGCTACCAAGCTCTCCGGCAAACGTTGCCAGAACCAGGAAGCCTGTGGCGAGCAACACGATGCGAATCTTCTCTTCGCGGGCAAAGTCGGCCCAAGGGAGAGCTGTTTGCGTCCACTGCAATAGGGCCAGCATCATGGCTGTAGAGAAGTGGGTGGGCAAAAGGTTGTACAGCGTTAGGTAGGCCTCCTTCTGCTCGTCATTCGGCTGGAAAAGAGGCAGAAGGGTGGTGAGGGCTAGACCGAAAAACAGGCCTTCGACACACTTGGAGCCGTAGATCAGCAGAACAAGGCCTGGGATGAGCAAGGTAAGCAGGCCGGTGAGCAGAAGATGATAGAGCGGAAGGGTTTTTGTGCGGTCAAAATGCGCCCAAGAGAGCAGATAGCCTTGAACGAGCGGTGGGGCGAGAACCCCCACTAAAAACCCGAAGAGGGCGTAATGATCGGCTAGATCGCGGTGCCAAAGTTCGTCGCTATAGCGAATGAGGAAGAGCCGATAGAGGCCTAACAACGTGGCGAAGAGGCTGATGAGGGTCATTTGCGTTAGTGTGCTGACGCGGAGAGGATATTCGGCGAGGCTGGTGGAGGCAATACGCGCGGCGATAACAAACCAGGCGGCCATCAGCATCACACCAATACCAAAACCGCCCAGAAGTTGGTAGGCTGCCATATATCCAACTAACACAAGCAGTGCGCTTAGCGCTCCTACCTGCCAAGCCCAGGCCCAAGCCCCATTTTGTGAGCGGAGTTTGCCGATTTCGAGAAGCCACCAAACCAGGAGCATCCCAAGGCTGCCGGTGGCGCTTAGGAGAAAGAACGGAGGATGCTCCAACGCTTTCGAGCCGATAAAGCGAAAGGCAACAAGCAGGAAAGCGGTTCCGATCATCACACGCAGAAGACGTGCGGCCTCGGCTTGCGCAGGCAGCTCTTTGAGCCATCGTAGACGACCGGCTAATTTGCCTAAGCCGGCAAACGGTAGAGAGAGAAGAAAGAGCAGGCAAAGGGTGGTATCGGCGAGGGCAAAGCCGATGGCGCTCCAGTGGACAGGGGCGGGGCTTGCCCCGAACCGCGTTGGATTGCGATATTCTCCGGCAACAGCAAACAGTAGCAAGGCCAGCACGAAGCCCAGACAGGCTATCTGGTTAAGCCATAATCTCTGCCCCATTGCGCCCTCTTTGGGGGTGCCGATGGCGGTGAGGAAGGTGGATACGAACCAGCCGATGGCCACTCCAAAATGCGCATCGGGCAGGCTGTTGCGCATCCAAAGAGAGGGAACCGCCATTACAGCAAGAGCAAGGAAGTAAGGGGTGGTTTGAGCAGGCGAGTCTATAGAGGCACTGCCGGTGGGGATAGAAGGCTCTTCGACGGCGCTTCGATGCTGAACCCAGAAGCCTAGCAGAGCGCCGGCGGTTCCCAGAAGGTAGCCAAGGCTAAACCCGTGGACGAGCGTGTGTGGGGTATGTGCCGCAAAGCTCAAAAGCTCGCCGAGCACGGCAATTCCGATGGCGGCAACAAGATAGCTGCGCGACAGATTTGGACGTGGACTTTGCCGGCTAAGAACCGGCCACGACAACAGCAGGGCGGCAAGTACGCCGATGCCGCCAAGCCCTAAGGCGCTACGAAACAGAAACAGTTCCATAGGTGTGACCCTCCTCTGACACACCGAAAGAAAACGCTCAGCAAACGAACAAAATGTTTATAGAAACTGCAGTGGGTTTTCGATGTAAAATCCTATGGCTTTTCGTAGCGCCGGTTTATTTGCAGGGTGCATTATTATAGCAGCGCCATCGGCTGTTGTCAACAAAGTCTTTCAGGCTTTTTAAAAAAGTGGGGATATGCCATCGGCATATCCCCTAAAGTGAACCGCCATGGCGGTTCCAGGTCATGAAGGGCCAAAAGGTTAGGGCACGCTTACCCGAAAGTTCCCGCCAATGCCCGTTCCCGAGATTGCAGGCGTGCCTTGTAGCTTAGCTCCTTATACTTACTGCAATTTCGGTGCCAAACCAGCAGTTCAACGGGGAATTTTGAGGAATTTTTTCAAAAAATTTTTGGTGCTCGCCGTTTGGCTGAACCTACCCTCCCACAGTGCTGGCTCGAACGTCCAGACGCATAGGGAAGCGGCGAATTCGTTCTCTTGGCGGTTGACCGTTGATAAGGGCAACAAGCATCTCCACCGCCGTGGCACCTATCTCGGTAAGTGGTTGCCAAAGAGAGGTGATGGGCGGATGGGCATTGGCGCTGATATAGGTGGAGTTGATCGTAATGACGACGATGTCCTCTGGAATACGCAACCCTTCGGCGATGGCGGCTTCAACGAACGCACGACCGATGTATTCTGCATCGATCAGCATCGCATCGGGAGGGAAAGGCAACTGCTTTAGAGCGTCAATCCATTCTGATGGGGTATGGGCCTGCATGGAAGGCCAGTCGGCAATGAACAACTCTATTTCTGGATGTTGCTCGGCGAAGCGCTGGGCGCTTTGTGTGCGCTCCCTCGTCCAGGAGCTTTCGGTTTGCGGGATGGCGCAGTAGATGCGTTTGCGACCTAGGGTGAGGAAGTGTTCCAGCGCCATTTGCACTCCACCCTCGTTATCGCAATCTACCGAATAGCAGGCGGGATGGTCTACGTGGTAAGAGACGCAGACGATGGGGAAGCCGCTTTCGAGAAGAGCAAAAGTGAGCGGGTCGGCCCCTTCTCGACCGATGAGAATGGCTCCATCGGCCAGACCGCCCTGAATATCGGACGCTTGCGACTGCCAGTCCGGAAAGTGGGCCGAGTGAAGCACCATATTGTAGTCGTAGCGTGGTAGAGTGGCGAGAATGCTCGAAAGGATTGGGCTATGATAGGCCGATTGGTGCACAAGGCTGTCGGGGGTATTGAGGATAACGCCGATGCGTTGGGTGCGCCCTGTGGCCAACGCGCGTGCCGTGGCGTGGGGACGATAGCCGATGCGCAGCGCTACCTCGCGCACATGCCGTTTGGTAGCCTCCGGAATGGAGTGGGCGCGACCGTTAAAAACCAAAGAGACGGTTGTAGGCGACACACCCGCCGCCTCAGCTACATCGCGAATGCGCACACGCTCGCTTCTCACACAGATGTCCCAAAGATAGTTTGACTTCGAGAAAGCAGTAAGTAACCACTTTACTCTTTAAAGATACACCTTTTTACCACTTTATGCAACCCCCTTGTGAACTCTACACGGCTGCGACAACGAGTTCCTTGCAGCTGGTTACGGCAGTGCTATCACAACTCCTGGTGTTTATAGGGTGGCAGCGTGTCGTTGGGAAAGAGGGTCTCTGCCTCTATTTCGTAGGCTATGACACGACGCTTATCTCCATCGCTTCCCAGCAGCCCCCAGTTCCCCTCTGCAGCCAAAGAGAGCAGAATCATGCCCTCAAGCTTCTCTGGAGAATCGTAATCGGTTTCCGTAAAAGCACGTCCACTCTTTTGAGCATAGCGGGCAAAACAGTCGCGAGCTTGCTTGACATCTCCAAGACGATAGTAGGCAAACGCCAGGTAAAGCGAGACCATGGAGTCTTCAGGCTCTAGCTGTTCGCTCAGTTTAAAGGACTTTAGTGCCTCGGCCACCTTGCCCTCTTCCAACTGAATTTGCCCCACTTTAAAAGCGATTTCTGCCTTTTGCGACCTACAAAAGGCTTCCAAAATCTCCTCGATGATCCGATCTTTCTGGGCAGGCCATAGAATGGGCGGCTTCCTGCTTTGAGGTTCCCCAAAGGGAAAGAGCATCATCTGAACGTTTTTTAGTAGCTCCTCACGAAAATTTGAGCTATCAAGACGTGCTAATGCATTTTTGTACAGTTTGATGGCGTTTGCAAGATCGCCATTGTCATCGTCTTTTTGACCAACACTTGTGAGGTCGAATCTCATGCTCCACAGGTTGTTGAAAATCTGCTGTATGGCTAGGGCTTCGGATCGCGTGGTGCGAAAACCCACGTCATTGAGAGATTCACGAGAGATGCGCCGATTCCATTGGGGGGGCTGAGGGTAGAACGGGCTTGCTTGCCAAAAGAGCCGGCTATGGGGGAGGAGCGTCCAGTGGTCATGCGCGTGAGTAGCCCTTGCCTGCCAGTGCCAGGTGATCTCTTGGATCGGAATAGGGCATCCTCCTAACGGCCAAAAGAGCAGAAAATCGTGAAAAGTATCGTTGACCTCTATCTCGGCGATGTTGGAGGAGTTGGGCGGAGGAGCTATACTAGGAGCATTAAAAAACGAGTAGGCCAGACCTACGGCAACGTAGAGCATGCCGTTATTGGGAAACAGAATTTGATCGTCTAACCCCGTTTGATTGAGGAATGGGACGGTAGCGATTCGATGATCGGCTAAAATATAGCGCCGATTTGGTTGGATGGTTTGACAAATGGAAAGAGAAGGAAACCCCCCCGAATCCGGTCGCGAGAAGGGGACGGGGACATCAATGCCGTACAGAAGCAGAATGCCATAGGTATCCAGCACTCCTGAGTCGTCGAGAAGAGCCGTCGTATTGTTGGCGGCATCGTGGAGCACCCATGCGGAGAACGGATGCGTTATGACAGGATGAAGCACCGCAAAATCGGGGCTTGTGATCGTAAGATGATGAAACCCGCCTTTGGGCAGCGAATCGG
>NZ_DATGLN010000236.1:0-20234 GCF_035294165.1 Chthonomonas sp. | reverse complement strand
ACTGGAAGCCCTGCTCGGCAGACTTATGTTTTCGTGACGGTGCCTTTTCCCTGCACGTGGTGGTGGAAGCCGACGCGCCTGAACCTGTTTGTGAAGGGGTTCTTGGTGTTGACCTGGGCATCGTAGAACTCGCTACCGATAGTGAGGGTAACTCCTATTCGGGCGAAGCCGTCAAAGCCGTTCGCTGCCGTCTCAAGCGCCTCCGTAGTCTGCTTCAAAAGCGGGGCACAAAGAGCGCGAAACGGCATTTGAAGAAACTTCGTGCGAAACAGTCTCGGTTTGTCAAGAACACCAATCACGTGGTTTCCAAAACCCTTGTTCGTAGCGCAGTACAATCGCGAAAGGCACTCGCTCTGGAAGACCTCCGTTGTCTTCGCGACAGAGCAGAAACGGTTTCTCGCGAGATGCGATGGCTCCTCGGTAACTGGGCTTTTCTGCAACTGCGTCAATTTATCGCCTATAAAGCAGAGACGGCAGGAGTGCCTGTGGTTCTAGTAGACCCGCGCAATACCTCTCGCACCTGTTCTGTATGCGGACATTGCGCCAAAGCCAACCGTAAGAGCCAGAGCCGGTTCCACTGTCAACAGTGTGGCTTTGAGGCGAATGCTGATTTCAATGCGGCGAGAAACCTCAAAGCACGGGGCGAATGTTCAGACGCCCTATTGTGTCGGTTGGAGGCACACGCTTCCAATCAGGCACAAGCCCCTGCGCTTTAGCTAGGGGTATCTGACATGGGGTTCCACAAATATCTTTTACTGCTAGGTGCCGCCTTTATCGCCGGAGCCGTGAACGCCGTGGCGGGTGGCGGCACCTTGCTAACCTTCCCCGCTCTGCTGTTCTGTGGGGAACTGGCAAACGTGGCCAATGCCACGAGTACCGTTGCTTTATGGCCTGGCATCTGCAGTAGCCTATTCGGGTATCGTAAAGAGTTAAGCAATGTAGGGCCGGCCCTGTGGTTTCTCGGCGTTCCCAGCCTCATCGGTGGCGGGTTGGGCGCGTTGCTGTTTGCCCACACCAATAACGCGCTCTTCAGCCGTCTTGTGCCCTATCTCATTTTTATGGCCACACTCCTTTTCATGGCGCAAAGCCCCCTTTCTAATTGGATAAAGCGTCAGAGCGAGAGGCGCCAACAGAGCGCTTTGGCGCCTAAGGAGCCGCGCGATATTCCGCTTTCCTGGTATGGAGTAAGCTTTTTTCAGTTCTTCATCGCTCTCTACGGGGGCTACTTTGGAGCAGGCATAGGCATCCTGATGTTGGCCGGGCTTAGCCTCATGGGCTTCACCAACATTCATCTGATGAACGCGCTCAAAAACATCAATGCCATTCTTATCAACTTTGTGGCCATTCTCGTTTTCATGGTCGAGCGCACGGCACCGGGGCAGGGGGTAGGCCCCCACCATGATCGGCTTATCCATTGGCCTATCGCCCTGTTGATGATGATCGGCTCAATAGCCGGAGGCTATCTCGGAGCCGATACGGCGCGACGTATGGGGCAGCAGAATGTACGTCGGCTTATTATTGTTATTGGGCTTCTACTTACCCTTTGGCTGCTGGTGCATCCGCCCGGAGGCAACGTTCCCACCGGCCACTAGCGGTTCAATGGAGAGGAGTTTCTGTGATGACACCTTCCTTTCAAATACAAGAGGGATATGGGCAACCGCCGCCGATGTTTGCACAGGAGATCGCGCAAGGGCGTAGCGTGTTGGCAAACGCCTCCCCAGCGCGGCTGCGGGCGGAGCTGTACCATGCGAAAGGCAGCCTCAACCGCCTTCTTGTTTTGCTCTGGCACAAGGACGAGCGGGTTCGCACGGCTGCCGCGTTGGCGCTCTCTGGGGGCGATGGGCATCGAGCCTACATTCCCAGAAATGGGCATTTTGCCGGCGCCTTACTACGTCGCCTCGCCGGCCAAGACATCGCCTCTACACCGCAAGAGCGTTTAGAACAGGTGTCACAAGCCCTCCATACCCTACTGGAACAGAGCGCAAACGACTTGCGTGGCATGGCCAACATGCACTACTCCTTTCTGAGCAGCGCGCTCTATTTGGCGTTGTTGGGAACGTGTCGAGATGCCATGGCGAGTGTGCGAAGGCTGCGCGTGGCTGTGGCGCACAGGGGACTTTGCCGGCTGCTCTATGAGCTAAAGCAACCAAGCGTTATGCGGCGGCTGAATGCGCAAGATGCGGCGGCGTTGGCCCATGAAGCCGCTTTGGCGCTTGCGGCCATACCGCCTCAGGAGTTGTTGTGTTTCTGGCATGGCCTTATGCAGGGCGATAGACGCCGCCGCTTGGCCTATGCCGAGGCCCTTTGGGCCTTCTCCGATCGTCGTGTCGTGCCCTACCTTCTTCAGGCGTTGGAAGGACAACACCCTGACGTCGCGATCCACCTTGTGCGTTGTCTAGGCCGAATGGGCGACCCGCAAGCGCTTTCGGCTCTGGAGAAATTGGCCTATGCTCGACATCGGGCGCTGCGTCAAGAGGCGGCTACAGCAATGAACCAGATTTTACGGGGGCTAGAGAGACGCCCGAGCCGTCTGTTGCTACGCCCCGCCGCCCCGCCCGATTTTGAGAGGCAGCTGTTACGTCCTCTAAAAGAACGACGTGAGACCTTGTTGGAACCGGAGGAGTTGCTGCGCTCGTACCCACAAGAGGCGCGCCTAGCGGAGGAGAAGGAATCGGGGTGACTGGATTTGAACCAGCGACCTCAGCGTCCCGAACGCTGCGCTCTACCAAACTGAGCCACACCCCGAAAGACTCTGCGAAACTGTTGACGATTCTCAAGTATATAGTTTTCATGCCCTCTTTGTCAAGAGGGCATAGGGTCCGCCCGATCAGCTCTTGAGGTACTTGGCGAACCAATCTAGCGTTCTTTGAAAGGCTAATTTGGCGGCTTCCGGCCGATAGGTTTCACGGGTATCGTTGTTGAAGGCATGGCCGGCCCCCGGATATTCATAGATTTCGGCCGTTTTATGCGCGGCGGCCAGAGCCTCCTGGAACTTTTTAACCTCCGGAGGAGGGATCGCCTGATCTTCTTCTCCGAAGTGGCCCATAAGAGGAACCTGCATCTTCGGAACCACATCAATGGGGTATTTAGGCTGGTTAGGGGTAGGGGTGCCGGAGATGCGCCCATAGTAAGCCACTACCGCGTTCAAGGTGGGGTCTTCGGCTGCCAACAGCATAGCAAAGCGCCCACCCCAACAAAAACCAACAACGCCTACTTTCTGATTGGAGGTGGGCAGTTGACGCAGATAGCGCGCGGCACCTTTGAGGTCATCTAAAATCTGTTGGTCGGGGATTTTATTGACGAATTCCAAAAGCGAACCGAAGCCACCGGCGGCGGAGGGAGGAGGGCCTTCCTGTGTAAACAGATCGGGTGCTAAGGCGTTATAACCGGCCGAAGCGATGCGACAGGCCACATCGCGAATATGGTCGCTCAAGCCAAAAATCTCATGGATAACGATGACGCTGCCGCGTTTCTGCTCCTCTTTAGGTTGCACGAGGAGAGCACGAAAGTGCACATTTCGTGTTTTATCGTCCACCTCGATCTCTTGTTTGATCAGGTTCGGGTCGTGAAGCCCTTGGCCGGGCGCGTCTTGAGTGCCGGCACCCTTCGCTACCATACCAATGACCATCGCACAGGTTCCTCCCAATAATGTTCGGCGAGAGACCCCACCTTTTGGTTCGTCCTGTTGCGTCATGCAAAACTCCTTTAAGGGTTATGTCGTTCGCTTCGACGCTCTCTGTTGTGCCTATCATCATGCGGTAGACTTAAGCGTTGCATCTGCTGAAGCTGCTTATCGTCTGGCCGTGCCTGTACGATAAGCGTTGTTAGGAACGGTTTGCCGTTTCGCTCGGCCCGTATCTGAAGTTTTTGGCCAACGGGTAGCGTTTCGCTGAGGGCGGGGATTTCAAAACGCCCTCGTAGCGGTCGCCCATCTATAGCGGTAATCCAATCGCCTGGGTGCAGTCCCGCGGCGTCGGCAGGACTACCCACAAACACGCTGCCAATCTGTATGCCGTGCTCGTCTGCCTTGCCGGGGATAAAGCCAAACCAACCAAGGGGAGGCAGCGAACGAACATCTGCGGCGAGTTTGGCCACTTCGGTTTTCAGGGTATCTGCCGGCAGCGCGAAGCCGATGGTGGTGATTTTGCCGAGCATAGGGTCTAGAGGGCCTTCGGGAGGTGGGCCGGGTTCGGCAAATGGGCGGAAGAGATCGTTTGGAGGCCCGTTAAGCGCCCCCACCACCATGCCTATCACGTGCGCATGGGCGTCAATAACCGGGGCACCACTGGCGCCCGGCCCGATCACCCCTTGCAGTTGAAGGAGATTGTTGTAGTGGAAGCGACCATCGGGCGAGCGTGCCCACAGGTTGTGCGCCGTTACCATTCCGAGAGTAGGCACTTGCGAGAAGCCAGCTTGGTTGCCGAACACGAGCACCAGACTGCCCGGCGGCGCGACGCTATCCTCGCCCCAGTCAAGGGTTGGAACGTCGGTATCTTTAGGAAGTCGAAGCACGGCCACGTTGTTTTTATAGTCTACATTCATGCCGATAGCAGGCACCCATTTCCCAGCATCCGTGATGACGATGGGGTGAGCCATGCATCCCACCACTTCGGCCGTAGTCACCACCAGGTCTTTTTGAATAAAGAACCCGCTGCCCGTGAGCCTTATCGGGGGGGTATCGCTGGTATAGATGGTGTAGGTCTGTATAGAAGGCTTAGACGGTTTAAAATCGCGCCCTTTAGGAAGGGGTGGAGGGCCGGGAGAGAAGAACAGAAAAGAGCCTGGTGGGAGGGAAAAGCCTTGTGGAGGGGGGAAGGGAGGTCTGCCTGGGCCGCCAAATGGTCGTGCCCAGCCGTGAATGGTCACCACACAAACGCGGGTTTTCGATATAAGCTGAGCAAGCTCAGCGGAAAGCTCTTGCAGGAGATGTGTATCGGTTGGAGCCTCTTGCTGAGGGGGAGAGGACTGTGGCGCAGCAGAACTTCTCTCTAGTAACAATAGCCCTCCCAACCCCAATACAATGGGCAAGGCAGCAAACGCAAGACGTTTTCGGCGCATGGTTGCAAGAGCACCTGCTTTCAAAGGTTTAGTAGATGGTTTGGCGATCTGGCGAGTCGGGTTGCAAGCCCGTGAGAACAAACTGAGCTTCTGCTGTTGTATTTCTAGAAGCAGAGGGTACCTTGGCCACTTGGTTCGATGTTGCCGTAGAGGCTCCCGACTTATTATTTGCCACTACCGGAGCGTTGGAAGCGGGCACGACCGACGCACGGTGTTTAGAGACCTTCGATGTCGCCACATCTCTATGCGTGCTGTTATGCTTTTGCAGAAGATGTTCTTCGGAGGTTTTAACGCCCTGATGCTTCTTCGCGGGTGGCGTTGTGGCCGCATCGCCCTCATCGGTAGAGGCGGTCGCGTTATCTAATCCAAGCAAGCTAGTGGCAACGGTGTCGGAGTGAGGGGGGGCGGTAAGGCTCGGTTCCGAAGTGAGGTTAGGTGAGGGAACCGCGGTACCAACAAACGCCGGCGGTTTTGGGGTCTGCTCACGCGAGAGAAGGCGTCCGGCCAAAAAGCCCGGTAAAAGAAACAACAGGGCGAGCAGTACAACGGGTATCGTGTGCCTTTTGGAGGTTGCCGGAATCAGCTCTTCTTGCACGAGGCGTGCGCGCAGTGTATACCAACCCGAGCGCGGTTCAGGCACTTCGGCGGAGCGGGCAACCTGGAGCCATTGGTGTGTCTCTTTCATGCTGGCAAGCTCGGCGCGGCAGCTTTCACACACGGCTAGATGGCGCTCAACATCCTCCATGCGCTCTTCAGGCAAGCGCCCTGTAAGGTAGTCCCACAACAGCAGTTGGGCGTAACGGCAGGTCAAATTTTCAAAATCTCGCATGGTTTTGTCCTCTCCCGTCTCCATTAGGCTTTCAAAAGCGATTCAAGCCTCTCCCTAAAGGCGCGTCGAGCGCGAAACAGACGGAGTTTAATGCTGGATATAGAGCAATCGAGAATCTGGGCTATCTCTTGGTAGCTCAGCTCCTCAAAATCACGCAAAACGATCACCTCCCGATGGGCTGCCGGTAGAGCGGCCAACACGCGACGCACACGCTCTTGGAGGTCTTGTTGCACAACGAGGTCGGCTGGGTCGCGTCCTCGCTGGGAGTTGTCGGGCCGGTTGGCGAGCTGGTCATCGAAGGGAACCTCGCGTCGTCGCATTCGTGTTTTATAGCGGTCACGGCAGAGGTTGCTGGCGATCTTGATGAGCCAGGTCAACAGGTTGCACTCCCCACGAAAATTGGGCAACATGCGAAAGGCGCGCACGAAGGTTTCCTGCATCACGTCGTCGGCCTCATCGGCATCGTTGAGCATGCGGTAGGCGTAGCGATAGACGGCACGTGAGCAACGGGCATAAAGCTCTTCGAAGGCTTCCATGTTGCCTTCGCGGCATTTTTGCGCCAGCTCTTGTTCTGATAGCCCAGATTTCACTTTTCATCCTCCCAACATCGCAGGCACGCTTGGGATCACCGGCCACTTGCCTGCAGTCCGAAGCACCTTTCAAATAGATAGACGACGCAGGCCCCTCGAAGTTATCTTGATGTGCCAACTTTTTACAAAATCTAGCTTGCATAGATGTCCATAATTTTATGGAGCAGCCGAATGGCCTCCGGTTTAGGGCGTTGGAAGCTATTTCGGCCGATGATGGAGCCGAAGCCGCCCCCATCACGAATGGCACGTATCTCATCCAGGAGCTTTTCCTCCGTTTCAAAAGCACCACCGGAAAAGATGACGATGCGTCGCCCTTTGAAAGCACACTCCACCACATGACGTACCCTATCGGCCAGCGTCTCGATGGGGATTTTTTGCGCCTCGTAGACCTTTCGGGCCGCCTCCTGCTCGATATAGGCAGTTGGCAATTTCACCTTAATGATGTGCGCACCCAACTGTGCAGCGATATGGGCGGCATAGCCTACCACATCTATAGCGGTCTGGCCTTGCTGGCTCAACCCGGAACCGCGTGGGTAAGACCAGATGACTACGGCAAGACCGTGGCGCTTGGCTTCCTCGGCACAGGCACGAATTTGACTGTACATCTCAAGCCGATGAGCCGAACCGGGGTAGATGGTGAACCCGATGGCTACACACCCAAGCCGCAGCGCGTCCGCCACGCTCGCCGTGAGGGCCTGGTTGGGGTCCGCTTCGTCATAGAGCACATCGTGGTCGTTGAGTTTGAGGATAAGCGGAATCTCGCCGGCATATTCGCGGGCGCCGGCTTCGAGGAAGCCCAGAGGGGCGGCGTAGGCGTTGCAGCCGGCCTCGATGGCCAGCTCAAAATGGTAGCGCGGGTCGTAGGCCGGTGGGTTCGGACCGAAGCTGCGTGCAGGCCCGTGCTCGAAGCCCTGATCTACCGGCAAAATCACCAGTCGTCCCGTTCCCGCCAAACGCCCGTGGTTCAGCAATCGCGCCAGGTTGGTGAGGGTACCTGGGTTATCGCTGCCGTACCAGCTCAAAATCTCTTTTACACGCTCCGTCATCCTGTTCTCCTACTCGCTCCTTTCTAAAGATGCACCATCGCTTCTTTCTGTTAATACGTCTTAAAACAGCATGTTTCCTTCTAGAGAGTGGGTATTTCCGAAAGAAACGGTAAAAGTGCCTCGACAGAGGCGGATAGAGTGAATGAGATGAACTTACGTGTGGGAACTGGCAGAGAAGGACCTGCCGCAAGCCGCTGTGGCGTGCGTGGCTTTAGCTTCTACAATGGTTTGAAATAGGGTAGAACAACACCACTAGGGATCAGGCCCGGCGCGTTAAAATCAGCAGCACCTAACAGATAGATAGACGACCGGAAGCCTAAAGGCGAATGTGCCTAATGTCCCCTCCAACGCGTAGCGGAGAGGGCTTCCAACGCAATCGCACGCTTCGTGCATTCGGCCTTCGCAGCAATCCAGCGGGAAGTTGACTCGATTATGCGCTAACTATCAACAATGAAAGGAGAGAGTGCTTCCTCCGCACGGCTAAAGCCGAGGGTCTCGCACTTCAAGGCCTACGCCCTCCCCCTTGTTCAAGATGACATGGTTTCCGTGCACACATTTCTATGAATGTGATTTTCGAGGATCGTCACTTCGGCGATGAGTTGCTTGAGGGTTTGTCCATATCCTTGTGCCATCACCTGCGGCAGCGGGGTGAACCACAAAGCCCCTATCAGCGCGCACAACCCTAACCCCGCCTCTACCTTCATTCGCCGCAGCGTGCTTGTGTGCTGTTTTTGTACTTTTTCGAGCTTAGTGTTTGTTGCTTGCAGCTCTGCTTGGGTCGCCTGCAACTGCTCTTGTAGTTTCATGAGTATCTGTTCTATATGTTTGTCTGTCATCGTTGGTATCTCCTTGTAGGATCATTCCCTTAAAGAAAAGAGGAGGAAAATGGGAGGCAGAGGAGGCGGATACCCTTCTCTACCTCCCATCTATAGAGCGCTTATGGGACGTGGTAGTAGTCGGGATTGCCATTAAAGACTACGGGAAATCCAGCTGCCCAACCTTCCCAGGCGCTTTCATTGTTGCCATCGCCACCACTCACCGAGGAGAATACACCAGAAGCTGTGTTAGCATGGCCTCCGGTTATCGTGGCAAATGGAGCAGTGATCGCATTGCCCATCCCCACTACAATCCCTGCAAAGGAGGTGCGCGTATTTCCCACGCCCATGATGAGGTTGTGAGATGCACCGTTGATAGGGATTGGGACTGGACGGGGTGGGAATGGTATTATTCTGAACTGAGGACTGGGCTTACCGCCTGAATTGGCCGGTGGGCTTGTTTTTGGCGCATCCTTGTCCTTAGGAACTATCCTTTGGATAGCCGATGGGGGCGGAGGGGGTTCATCGTATCCGATGATCAGGTTGCCCAACCCATTTCCTTTCCAGTCGTTGATACCGTAGGGATCGTTGGGGTTGCCGTTGGTTGCTCCCAGGCCGTTCTGTACCCACAGATTGGCGTGGATGACCTTTACATCTGGTCCGTGAATGTCTACTTTGGCTCCATAAGGGTCTTGGATGATCATGCCGTTGTTATCGGCAGTGATGTACTGCGTCTTGATCTTCAACGTTTGCACGTCTTGGGCCAGGGTATCGTAGCCTTTGGCCATCACCTGAGGCAGCGGGGTAAACCACAAAGCCCCTATTAGGGCACACAACCCTAGCCCCGCCTGTACCTTCATCCGTCGTAGAGCTGTTGCGACCTTCTGTTGGGAGGTCTTTAGCAGAAATTCGGTATCTGCCAGATGCGCCTCCGAGTCGGCCAACCGTAACTTGGTGGTGTCGTGCTCTTGCTCAAGAGCCTCTAGTCGAGCCTGTAGTGCAACTACCTGCTCTGTTAGTTTCTCCATGTTCATTTTCACATGCCTCCTTAGAGTTGTTTTGATGAGTTGCTGATGTCGTCTGTAAGTTGAAGTGGGCACAAAACCATTGGCGAAAACCTACTTCCCGTTTGAGCGGCGACGCCTGCGATGGGTTGCATAAAGCCCACCTACCGCCATCGCCAGTGCAGCCCAACTGCCCGCCTCCGGTGTGGCTACATTGGCCGTCACCTCCACATTGTCTACCCCCATGTTGATGGGACTGAGGTTGTTCGCCTCCCCAAAACGCAACTGATACGTCCCGCCACTTGCCAACGTCCCCGCCTGCAGCAACGATGTGAGGTCAAAGCTGTAATGCGTGTAGGCGTTGGGCAAACTCCCCCCATCCACCCCCTTGTAGAAGGTCTTCAACACATCCCCACTCGCCGTGGAAAACGGGTTGGCGCCCCCACTCAACAGGTCTACCCGGGCGTACTGCACGTCGGCGAAGCTGCCTCCGGCCGTGTAGTCCATGACGTTTTCGGCGCTATCGCCGTAGAGAGGGCCTAAGCCGGACTGGTCGTTGACGAAGAGGTCGAAGGAGAGGGTAAGTTGCAGGGTATGTTTGGGGAGGGTAAAGGATTGATAGAGCACGTCGGTGCTGGGGAGGGCGTCGTCGGAGACGGCATAGAAGAGATCTCCGTTGGGGTTGCTGGCGGTGGGGAAGCCGTTGACGGGGGTATTGGCGCCGGGGATGCTAATGTAGAAGTTGTTTTGGTGGCCGGTATCGTTCGGGTTGGTTTGGACGGCGAGGTTCCAACCGGTGAAGTTGCCGGTCTCGAAGTCTCCGTTTTTGAGCAGGGAGACAGGCTTCGCTAGAGCCACCGAGGTGGCCGTCAAAAGCAGCAAAGATACGGCCAAGGCCGCGACAGAGAAACTCTTCATGTGTACATGTCCTCCGAATGGCGCTTTTGTCATGAAGGGCTAAGCCCAGAGCGCTCACCTAGTATGTATATCTCGCGTAGGGTCTTTTAAAGACCTATACGACTATGATAACACATGTTTTTCAATTCGAGGTGTGACATATGTCACAAAAGGGGTGTGAAATATTTCACATAAAATTGCTAGCATCGCAATTTAAAGATGGATTGGTAGAGGGTAACAAACAAAAACGCCTCCTCGCAAACCGCGTGGAGGCGGCTATTCGAGGCAAGCGCTATGTTTTGTACCGAATCGGCTTATCGTGGGAAGGAGTGAAATTTTTGGGGTTTGTTCGTAGAGGCCTTGGGGGTTAATAGTTGCTGAACCATTTGGACGGCTTGAGACACATCCTGCGCTTGCCCTACATAACGATGTTCCCTATCGAGAATGCGGATATCCGGTATTCCCTGTACACCGAAACTTGTTGCGACTTTGCCATCATTATCGCCTAACAGAGGGTAGGTAAGGCCATGACGCTTCTTAAAGCTTAGCAGTTGCTCGCGTGTTGGGTTAGCCCCTTCAGGCACGGCAATGCCAAGCACCTGCACACCTCTCTTTTTGAAAGCCTGCCAAATCTCTTTTTCCACATGAGGAGCCTCCTCATTACAGGTCCCTCAGTAGTAGCCGTAAAAATCGAGGACAATGATCTTGTTTTTGAACTGAGACAGGCTCATGGACTTTCCGGTGGCATCATGCAGCACGAAATGAACAACGTCACCGGGTTTATAGGGGCCTTTCGGTTGTGCTAAGGAGCCCAGCGCAAGCACCATTACTATAGCTGCCGCGCAAACGGCTCCTACAGCTTTGAACGGATGGTTAATTGGCTTTCCCATCTATTTCCCTCCTGTGGTCGAGGATGTTGCCGCCGATTTTGCCGCTTCCGCCGTAGTTTTCGGGCTAAAAGCCTCTTTTACCGCAGCCGTAGCCTGCGCGATGCTCATGCCATTAAGGCGGTCGCGTAAGAAGGTGAGGGCAGCCTGCAACTGTTTGTCATGGGCTTTATCGTTAAGGCCTTGCCAGTTCGGCTCCGGCAGCACCTCGATATCGGGCAGGATGCCACCGGTACCGGGAATGCGGTTGTGGTTTTCATCCTGCTGGTAGTTAATGTCATAGTGCTTAGGGGGATAGTAGAGCGCGGTGGTAAGCCTAAGACAGGAGCCGTCATCGAGTTGGAAAAGCGTTTGTACGCAGCCTTTTCCATAGGTGCGCTGCCCGATGATCGTTCCCGCCCCGTAATCCTTAATGGCACCGGTGACGATTTCGGAGGCGGAGGCGCTGGAATCGTTGACCAAAACGACAAGCGGCACACGGTGTTTATAGGGGGTATTCACGTTTTCGAGTTTGCGCCCTTGCTCCTCACCGTCCCCTTCATGGATGATCACCACGTTGTTGTGGAGGGCGAGCACGCTGTTTTTCGGGATGAAGATGGAGGCGATCTCCACGGCCTTTTCAAGTAACCCACCGGGGTCGGAGCGAAGGTCGAAAACAAGGGCGCGCATACCTTGCGCTTGAAGGGCTGCGAAGGCCTTGTTAAGCTGTTCCAGGCTCTTTTCATTGAATTCGGAGAGGTAGATGTGGCCGATTTTGTATTTTGGGTCTTCCATCCAATACTTAACGACGGGAGGTTCCACGCGCGCACGGGTGATGGTAAATTCGATGGTTTTATTTCCCCGTGCCACGGTGATGCGCACTTTCGTACCTGCCGGCCCCTTGATCAGCTTCACCACGTCGTTAATGTCCATACCAACCACAGAGGTATTGTTGACGCGGGTGATCACATCGCCTGCCTTCATTCCAACATGTTCGGCCGGGCCGCCTTCGATCACCTCATCTACAATTACGCGCGGCGGGTCGGCTCGGAGCATGGTGCCGATGCCCTCAAAATCGCCTCGGGTGGTTGTCTCTTGAAACTGCAGCCATTCGTCCGGATCGAGGAAGCTGGTGAAGGGGTCGTGAAGCGTCAGCAACATACCACGGATGGCATCGTAGGTAAGTTGGCGAGTTTTGTTTTCGCCTATGCTGCCGTAGTAATATTTGCGCAGCAGCGATAGCCCTTCGGCGTACATGGCCTCAGCATCGGCCGAGTTTTTTGCGTTCTGTGGGGCTTGTGTGACATCATCGCTCTGAAGAAAGCGAACCGGATGGAACCTCGGCTGAAGGGCGGACTGCGAAAGACTTTTGCTGGCAAAACCGGCCAACAAGGCCAAGAAAACCACGCTAACGATTAGAGGACCCGCAATCTCACGTTTCATAGGTTTTTTCCTTCACGACCCCTTTTATTTTCGGTCTATTCTGCACGTTGGATGGCTGCATCGGTATCCACCTGGTTGGGCGTCAAAGAGATGTCTGGCGTTAGCCCCCGGCTTAGGTCGGCACCGGTTGCCGTTAAAAGGTGCGCTGTGGCGATCTCCATTGCAGCTCCATCTGGGAGTGGGGCATAGAGTTGCAACACATCATCGCCATCGGTGTGGGTGCCCACGATTTGCGCGTGAGCGAGGTCATGCAGTGCTGCTGCAACAAACTCGGCGATATTGGCCGTGCCGGCATCTACAAGCACGGTGATCTTTTGGATGGGGAGCTTTTGGGAAGCCGTTATCATTACCGGCGAGCGGTCGTTGGGGTGTTTTTCGATGATGCCGGCTTTGCCGCCGCCGGTCAGCTCTCCGATGAGAGTTTGTGCTGCGTGCCATCCGTCAAGATCGGGGGCGTTTATGGCCTCCACTCCCCCTGGGTTCTGACGCAGGTCAACGATCAGTCGCTTGAGGCTGCCGGCGCTTGCCAGAGCCTTTTGAAAGGCCTTTTCACTCTCTTGGTTGAAGAGAAGAATGCGCAGATAGCCTATTCCATCCCCAAGAGAGCGGTAAGAAACGGGGGGCACCACGGTAAGCGCGGTGGTGACGGTCTTGGTAAGGGGGTTGGCCTCGCCAGGGCGCACAATGGTTAGTTGGTGGGTTTGCCCGGTACCGGTAGTTAGGAGTTCAATAGCTTTAGAAAGGGAGTAGCCATCTTTGAATTTATTGGCAACATTCTCAAGCTCTTTCTGTTTGGCAGCATCGTTTTTACCGGCCTCATCTTGAATGCGGTTCACATCGGCGAGGATAGAATAGGCAATAATCCAGTGCCCATCAATGTGGGTAATGCGGTCGCCATCTTGCAGACCGGCCTTTTGCGCGGGACTATCGGGCATCACATCGGTTACGGTGAGGTAGCGATAGTCTACATCCTTCTGTTTGGTTTGCAGGATGTTTAGCACCGCTCCAATGCCGTAAAAACGACCTTGCAGGGCATCGGTATGTGCTTGCCCCAAAGAGGGTTTCAGGAAGTCCGTTTTGGGATCGTTGAGGGAGGCGAACATGCCGGAAAGCGCACCGTCGCCCAACGAGGTCTCCGTGCCATAGCTGCGCACATAGTCATGCCGCACATGCTCGAGCACGCTTTCGAAAACCTCGGCGGGGGGAACGTTCACGGCTTGTAAGGCGAATCGCCCATCTGCAAGCTCGATGCCGGCAAGGTGTCGTCGGTCACTGGCGATGAGCCGCCGCAGGCTCCATAAAGAGGTGTCTGCATGCGAGGCCATTTGGCGCCCAACCCAAAAAGCGCCTGCCGTTACCACGGCTAAGCCCGTAATGGCACCGATACGACGCAAAAACTTTTTCACTTGTGCCTCCCCTCACAGTCTTGGCAAGGGCGCGACCGCATCCGTTTTGCCTTTCCGAAGAGATTAGACTGTAGAAGTAGCTTCATCGTTTTAGGTTATTTTTATTATACTCCGGCGTGTGAATAGAAGTTCTCAGTGGGCGGATCGTTGTGACTGCACTCTTTCAAAAAGCGCTCCATAGCGTCGGGCGACCTCATGGCAGGTGAAATGCTGCACCACGTAGTCTCTACCGGCACGCCCCATTTCGTCGGCCAGAGGGCGATTTTCATAAAGCGCTTGTAGGGCAGAGGCGAGCGCTTTGGCATCTTCTGGAGGGATGCACAGCCCGCAGCCCGCCCTCTGAATCACGCGATGCGTGTCGCTTTCCGGGTCAACTCCGGCGATAACGGGGCGTCCAACTCCCATGATGGTAAAAAGTTTGCTGGGAACCGAATCCTCCGTAAGTCCCTTGCGTAGCGGAATCAGCCCTACATCGGCAGCGGAGTAGAGTTCCGGTACCCGTTCATACGGTTGTAGGGGAAGAAAGATCACGTTATGAAGCCCCATGGTTTTGGCGCGATTTACCAACGCCTCTTTAGAGGCCCCGTCTCCTACAATAAGGATGCGGAGGTCGGGCAGATTTTGAAGACAGAGGGCGGCCTCAAGCAAAGTCTCTAAGCCCTGCGAAAGCCCGACGTTGCCGGCAAAAAGCGCCACGAACTTATCCTCCAAACCGTGCTCTGTACGAAAGGCGTTCTGGCGCGGCAGGGGACGCACAAAACTCTGATCAATGAAGTTGGGAATGACCTCGACCTTCTGTTCGGGAACCCCTTTGCGCAGCAGATTGGCCTTAAAACAGTCTGAAATAACGCTGACGGCGGCCGCTTTTCGGTAGACAAAGCGCTCCATCCATTCAAAAAAACGGATGGCCGTTCTGTTTTTCAACACCCCAAGACGAACCGCCACGTCGGGATAGATGTCTTGAACGTTATAGATAAACGGCACGCCCTTAATGCGGCTCAATGCCCATGCGGTGATGCCGTTGGTGAGCGGAGGGGAGGGAGCAAGGATAGCATCGAAGCGCCCGATGAGCAGCCCTGCGATGCCGGAGGTGAGGTTAAAAGAGAGGTAGTTCAGCAGGCGACCCCAAAAACTGGTCTTTTTCGAAGGAACATAGAGATAGACGCGATGTACTCGCATAGAGCCTATTTGCTCTCGTGTCCACAGTTTGCCTCGATAGGCCGGCCAGATGCGGTTTTGATCGTAATGGGGCATACCGGTGATTACGACGACCTCATGTCCTTGACGTGTCAGCTCCTCTCCTAGCAGCGTCATAAGAATGGCATTGGTGGCGCTTTCTGGCCGGAAGTAGGTTGAGAGCATAAGGATGCGCACCTATCTACCCTTTCCTGTTCGTGTTTTGTAGTACCGCTTTATAGATCGCCAATGTCTCTGCGGCGGCCTTCTTCCAAGAGAAGCGTGCCACATTAGCATACCCCTTCTGGCACAAAGCCTCGCGAATCGTCTTGTCATCAAGGACGGTTCGTAAAGCAGATATAAGCGATTCCTCGGAGTATGGATCGAAGTAGAGAGCACCCTCACCGGCGACTTCGGGTAAGGAGGCCGTCTGAGAACAGACAATGGGGATGCCAGCCTGTTGTGCTTCCAGAATGGGAAGGCCAAACCCTTCGTATTTTGAGGGAAAAACGAAGAGCGTAGCCTCGTCTAAGAGAGCGTTAACGATATCGTCGCTAACGTAGCCTGTGCAGATTACCCGATCTCCTAACCCAAGCCGCTCAATTTTATGTTCTATCTCTGAGCCGGGAGGTGTATGCCCCACCAATACAAGACGATGGGGATAGATAGATGTGATCTTTGCGAACCCTTCTAGCAAAAAAGGAATGTTTTTGTGCGGGCTAAGGCTGCTAAAGGCTAGAAGATAGGGGCCATCCAAGCCGAATCGCTCGCGTAATTCATGGAATTTCTGCTTTGGGCAAGGCGGGCGCGCTTTAGGGGCCTCATGTATGACACAAATCTGCTCTTTCTTTAAGCCGATATGCTCTACTAGCTCTCGGCGAGTAAAATCCGAAACGGCGATCACTCGAGCAGCCCTCCGTGCTACTCGAGGTACTAAAAAGGCTAACATGAGACGCCGGGATACTTCCATCTGATCCCCAAATGCAATGTAGTTCAGATCATGGACTGTGACAATATGGGGACAGGCGAGGCGTAGAGGCCCAACGTATCCACAGGAATGCAGTAACTCAATGCCCTCCTTCTTCGCACGTTGAGGCAGTTGAAGCTGCTCATAAAAATAGCGTGCTCTTCGATTGCTAGCCCGTACGGGGCAGACCACTCTACGGAAGTTCTGTGCGTCGGTAAAGAAGAGGTTCTCGGCTTCCTGATTGACAAAAAGGCAGTACTCATTCTGTTTATCAAGGGATGCCAGACCCTGAATTAACCCCTCCGCATAAGTTTGCGTTCCACCTACGTGGTTCGGTAGAAGGTATAGTAGGTTAAGCCCAATACGCATCTAGAGAGCCTTTCTAGCAATATTGTACGATGGAACTGCTTTCGAGCTGTCCTCTATTGATAGAGGTGCAATGTCCTCAATGGAGCGATGTCTAAACTTTCGCTGGAGTTCCACGAATGTCAACAGTTGGCGTTGGAAAACGCAGCTCCCAATAAAGTCCATTGCCCAACCGTAATGCTCAAAAAATATGTCGAAGTTTATACATAGAACCTTATGTGTTAGAAGAACTCTTTCGCACAACACTCGTGAGATATTCGCATCTGCAAAGCGATAGTTGACAAACAAGAATGGAGGTGGCTCCGCGACCTCTTGAAGTGCGCGGAGCACATCAGCTAAAGCCTCTGACTCCATTCGATCATGCTCACCGAAGAGCCAGCAATATTCCGTAATGCATTTTGTTGCGGCGTTGAGAACATTGTGTCCTAAGTCTAGCCGACGAGGATTTTTATAATTAATAACAAACGGATAGTGCCTATTTATCTTCTCTATGACAGCTTGATAGGTGAAGTCATCAGTATCATCTGTAATGAGGATGGGCACGGAAAACCCTTTGTCTGCCGCGACTACAGAAAGCAAACAACGCTCTAACTGTTCAGGGTGGTGATGGGCGCGAATGGAGATACCTAATTGTTTGTTTGGATGTGTAGGCACCTTAGGGTTCTCCGTCATGTTGAGACCGATCGCAGATTCGATCTCTGTATTTGTTGGCCGGCTTGCGTATAGAGAATTCTCAGCCTGCAAATAACTTCAATGGCTAATACAATAAAGCCAAAGAACAGCGCATCTAAGGGAAAATCAAAAAAGGCGAGAAAGGCAGGGGCCGCTACGATGAGCATGGCATAGAGCAGCACGCGCGGATGTTGGTAACCTTGGCGTGGGGAAAGTGTATTGATGCGCGGGAATACGATGGTATACAGGAACGCTATGAGCACTGTCGCCGGGTTTAAAAGCCCTGAAAGGACTACGCCGATCCATCCAAAATCAGCAAAGTAGGGTACACCAGCGAAGGCTGGAGTGAATCCTTTTTGCGCCTCGCCAGGGTAGAAAATATCGTTGATCAGAGTGATTCCATAGGAATAGGGTTTATTCGGATACAAAGCCCGCGGAACGATACGCCAAAAGCTGGAAAAGAAGATTTCACCGTGATAGAGAGGAATTTGACCGTTGAGATAGCGTTGATAGTACATGGCGGCATTTACAAAATAGTCTGAATAGGTGGCGACCTTCATCAGATTGAGGCCATGCATGGAGCTTGTAAAGTTATAAATTAATAACAGCAGCGAGACCAACGTCAATAAGACAAATGTTACCCCTAAATACCGAAACCGACGTATCGCCAAAATAGTGAGCAAGTAGGCTGTGTAGCCAAGAATATAATCCTTCGACCCTAGTAAATAGACACCGAATAGATAGAGCGGCAACCGTGTAAAAAAAGCTGTTAGAGATGATGTATAGATGGTACCTAAAACAGTAGCTAAGGCTAAAAAAGTAATACACAAGGCGTACCACTCACCTGCTCCTGTGCGGTGGAACTGATAGCCCATCCGTGGGTTGAGAATCCATGGGATAACACCATAATCATGACGTGCTAACAGAACAAAGCATACTAAAAACAGTCCATAAAAGATATCTGCAGCAAGACGCATCCGCGCTGGGCGTGCAGGATGACTCTCTAAATGAAGCCAACTTTCTAGTAAGTCACGCACCCGTTGGTCGGAGAAAATATGAACAAAAAAGATGAGTGCTGCAAACGTAAGACTATCGTGCACGTTCTGGACAATCAAAGCATACTGAAAGTAGGGATTGAAGAGTCCCCCCCTCAATAGAAAGAGCGGCCCGGTAAGTGTAGTGACAATTTGTGGAGGAATTGTGAAGAATGCATAGATTGTCAGAAGATTAATGCGATCTAAACGAAAATAGAAGGTGAAGTAGAGAGGAGGAAGAATCAGAAGCCCTAGCCAAAGGAGGAGATTGAGCATATAGAGCAGGATCATCGGTAACGCTCCTCTGAAGCCTTCCCCATACGCCCCTTGAGAAAGTCCACAACTCCGTTGATCATCGCACGTATTTGCCTTCTCTCACCCTTGATAAGTCTCAGAAGTCCCCAGGGGAGGCGTGTTACGAAGAAGTATATAAAAAAGAAAATAAGGGCTGCCGGATTATTCTGGTGCTTGCGCATGAAATAGAGGCGGTTACGTGTGCAGTAATACACAGTAAGGGGCGACATTTTGCCTCCACTTGTGCTACTTTCCTTGTGGTAGACAACTGCTTGAGGCACAAATTTCACCTTGGCCCCTAGGTGTACAGCCCGGGTAATTAGGTCTGTGTCGTCGTAATAGATGAAGTAGGCAGCATCATATGTGCCGATACGTTCCAAGAGGTCCCTCGGAAAGAGAGCGGCGCAGGTGCTTGTCATCTTTCCGTAGACGATCTGTGAAGTGTGCTCATCGTCCAAACGGTTGTAAAAGAGGTCACGGTGCACGCCTCGCCAGTAATCAAAGTCACCAAAATGGTTATTAATGCGTTTAGGGGCGTCGTAATAGAGAATTTTCGGAACTATAATGGTATCCGGCTCTGCAGCCTCCATAAGGTGGGTGAGAAAGTGCGAATCTACTTCTGTGTCGTTATTTAGTAATAGCACATAATCGCACTGCTGCTCAAGACACCACATAATGCCGGCCTCGTTCCCACCAGTGATGCCCCTGTTTTCGGTGAGGCGTATGAGATGAATATTGGGATAATTTGCGGCAACCCAATCGGCAGAGCCATCGGTAGAGGCGTTATCAACGAGCACAATCTTTACCGAGGGATAGACGACATCTGTGAGAGATTGCAGGCATGCGGGCAAATAGTTGCCTCCGTTGTAGTTCACAAGTACAATACCTACGACAGGCAGGGTGTGAGTAGATCGGTGCTCTCTGGCCTGTTGGACGGTTACTCCCGGCTGTTGGTTCATACTAACCCCGCATCAATCCACGCTGGCGCATCTGTTGGAGCGATTCCTCATAGCCTTGTGCCTCTTCGTGGTGGGTTTCTGCCCATCGTAAAAAGTTTTGTAGCCCCATGGGAAATGACCATCGTGGTTCGTAATCGAGAAGCTCTTTGGCTCGTCTAAGGTCTGCGATATTGTGGCGGATGTCTCCCAGACGATAGGAGCCCGTTATCTTGATGAGCGACCGGTTGCCGAAAAAGTGATTGATGCGTTCAGCTACCTCGCGCAAGGTAGTTGGTTGACCACTGCCGATATTCACCGTATAGACCCCCTCTTGGGGAGTTTTTAGTGCTTTTACAGTGGCCTCAACGACATCCTGAACATATACAAAGTCACGGCTTTCTTCTCCATCCTCAAACACATAGATCGGTTTTCCCTGCCGTGCCTGCCCTGCAAATACGGCGAGTACCCCGGTATAGGGGTTGCTAAGGGATTGTCCAGGGCCGTAGACATTCTGAAAGCGCAAGGCATAGGCTGCGATACCTCGTGCTTTTGCAAAAAGTAGGATCATCTGTTCCTGTATCTGTTTGGTTAAGCCGTAGAAGGAAGTCGGTTGATAAGGGGCACCCTCATCGGTAGGTAGGGGACGACAGAATGAGGGGCAACGTGGGCAACGCGGCTCAAAGTTCCCTGCGTCCATGTCTTCGACGAGGCGCTCTTTCGGATAAACGACACCGTGAGTTTCACAGAAATACTTTCCCTCTCCATAGACCGCGCGTGAGGAGGCTACCACAATGCGTTGAATGCGACTGTCTCTAGCGTTCATCAAATAGTCC
>NZ_DATGLN010000235.1:0-2669 GCF_035294165.1 Chthonomonas sp. | reverse complement strand
TCGACACCCGTCTTATAGTCGGCCGCGACCCGCGTCCTAACCTCGACGAAGTCCTCCCCCAACTCGAAGGAGACATTAACCGAGTTGAGAGGTATCTGGTGGCACAGTGGCAGCAGCTCCCACGTCTTCTTAGCGGCGCTCACACCAGCAAACTGCGCCCCACTAAGCGGGTCACCCTTCTCAACCTTTCCACTTCTAATTAGCTCGACAGTGTGCTTCCTAAGCCTTATCCTACCAGACGCCTCAGCCACCCTTCTGACCACTGGTTTATCGGAGATGTCAACCATCTTCATAACTCAAGAATATGTGTCAAGCCATAATAAACATTACATTAGGTGGGTGCACTGGACCGCATAAGCCTGGGTAGCCACGGAATAGGGGGATGGTCGAACACGACCATATACATGCAGGGTGGCTATGGGCTGATGGGCGCCCGCCTGCGGCTGAGGTCTGGATGGAAGCCTGGGCACCCCCCATATAGTGTTGTTGAAGGTCGGCGAGGCTTCGTAGCGGAATCACAACACACCCTTCCACGCTTCCTTAAAGACGAAACCGTTGGTTTTAGGGGTGGATTCGATTGGTTTGTAGGGTGCCCCGTGTTAGTTGTCAGCCTTGGCTTTCTTTTTCTCAGCGAATTTTTGGTCGAGTATCCCCTTATAGGCCTCGGCGCACTCCTCCCCAGAGAAGTAGTATTTTCCACCGTAATAGTGCTTGACTATGGGTTTCCCGTAGATTGTTGTGTGGCAGAAGTTGCACTTGTATTGTAGGAAGGAGTTGGCCTTCAGGGACACACCGTACTCCTCCTTGACTGTCTGGGTGATCACGTGGGCCGATATGTCGCTCAAACCGGCCTCCTTCGGAAGCCTTTCAAGGATGAGGCGGTTAAAGCTCTCCACATCATCCGCTTCGACCTCTAAGAATAGCTGTTTTTCACCCGCCACGAAGTGAGCCGCCCTCACCTCATCAATCTTAGATAAGCTCTGAGTCAGGGCTTCGGCGTCGGTCGGGTTCACCTTGGCGAACAGCACACCCCTAACCTTACCCGCTATCTTATCCGAGTCCACAACCACGGTGAACTTCTTTATGAGCCCGAGCGCCATGAGCCTCCTGATGCGTGCCTTAACAGTGGGGAGGCTCACACCCACCCTATCCGCGATGTCCTTATACAGCATCCTCCCATCCTCCTGTAGCAACTCAACTATCTGAGCATCCAAACCATCAACCCTAACAGACATCCACCAACACCACCACAACCATCCAGTGACTCATCCATAATATTAATAAGTCTAAGTATTTCTCGATTCCGCTTAAATGATTAAAGTAAAGTTTCACTATTGTTTGCAAGGATAATGGGGTCGATAAGCGTTGGCTGGATAGCCTAAGCCAGTAGCCTCGGAGTGGAGATGGAGTGTGGATGGTGTGGCCTCATACTCGGTCGCCAAACCCCTCTAGCCGTTAATTAGTCACTGGCTAAAAGTGTTTAAATCGTTGGTGGGTGAGCAAGCAATAACGTATGGGTGGGCTATGTGATGAGGACGCCTCCTCCGTGGGGGGAATTGGTTCGCAAATCAACCCAGCACGGAGCTGGCGTGTATAGTACCGGAATATTACCTATCGTGGTATGCCCTCAACTCATGTGTTTGAAGTGTTTGAGTTTGAGGGTTTAGGATAGCGGCCTTTAAGATGTTGGCGCTTAAGCCTGAAAAATTCTTACTGGAAAGCGCCGTGGGCGTCGACGTATATAAGCGCGGTAGTTTAAAAACAGAAAGACGTTAGGGGTTTTCCTTTAATGGTTTAACCAGAAGTCTCATCTTGTTTCCAGCGTATAACAAGTGTGATTGTTGATGACGGAGACATGGGATATAGCCATTCTGGGTAAGGGTGCAGCGGCTTTCGCCGCGGCGATTAAGGCTAGTGAGAAGAGCTCTGGGAAGACGCGCATAGTTATGGTTGGCACGGGTCCTATAGGTGGTACATGTGTGAATGTGGGATGCGTGCCTTCCAAGTACCTGCTTGAGGCATCACACAGGCTCTACTACTCAGCCCGGGCGGTTTTCCCCGGGGTTGGCGCGGTGAGTCCCCCCTTAGACTTCGCTAGGCTTATGGAGGGTGTGCACACACTTGTTGGCAACATGAGGAGGGAGAAGTATGAGAAGGTGCTGCGGTACTACCCCAACGTTGAGGTGGTGGATGGGAGGGCGCAGTTCGAGTCGCCAACCACGGTAAGGGTGCTGGGTGATGGCTACGAGAAGCTCATATCGGCCAAAAACTTCATCGTGGCCACTGGCTCAAGGCCCACAGCCCCACCAATCGAGGGCCTAGAGCAGACGGGGTACATCACTAGTGACAGTGTTTGGAGCCTTGAGCGCCGACCTGGGAGCCTAGCCGTGATCGGTGGTGGGGCGATAGGTCTAGAGCTCGGCCAAGCCTTCAGACACCTCGGCTCAGAGGTTACGGTGCTTGAGGCCATGCCTAGGATTGTGCCCCAGGCTGAGCCCGAGGTGTCGGAGACCCTTCAAGACGTGCTCGAGGATGAGGGTATAAAGTTCCAACTCAAGGTGCGCATAGCCCGCGTCTACAAGAAGCATGGCATGAAAGCCCTAGAGGTTGTAACCGCCCAGGGCAAGAAGGAGGTGGTGGTTGATGAGGTACTCGTTGCCACGGGTAGG
>NZ_DATGLN010000234.1:0-4771 GCF_035294165.1 Chthonomonas sp. | reverse complement strand
GTCTAGTTTGGCGTCGGGGGCGACTGCGAAGCGGGCGCCAAGGTAGACTGAGTTGCATATCGAAGCCATGGTTACCTCTTCTGCGTAGGCGACCCCGTCGAGCATCAGTTGAAGGCGACGGGCAGGCGGGTTCAGCAGAAGCGGCAGAAGCAGCCGCCAATCTCTTCCGAATCGAAAAAGGCGCGGCCCATCCGGGCCGAATAGAGAGATAATCTGGGCGAAAAGCCCCACCCCTGCAGCCTCTAAAAAATACTCCTCCCCAATGCGACCCACATCTACATGCCGCACGGGAGCCGTTGCCAAAATCTGCATAGCTTCAGGTAGGGAGAAAGGAATGCCCAACGAATGGGCAAAGTTGTTATCGGTTCCTACCGGCAGAACGCCCAGAGCGAGGGAGGGCGCCCTCATCGCAAGATTTTCTGAAGACTCCGGTGCCGGCGTAGAGGGAGAGGGCGCAGGCCTTGAGGTGCTGACAAGCGCCTGTGCTAGTGGACGAACGGTTCCATCGCCCCCGGCAGCGGCGACCACCTCGTATCCCTCGGCTTGAGCGGCCAGAAGCCGTTGATGGAGAGCCTCCGGGGGCGGCGTCGGCTCGATGGTGGCATCCAGCCCAACCTCCTTTGCCGCCTCATGCAGTATCGTTACGCCCTCATCTTGGGCGGGATCGCCATTTTTGGTTTGCCTCGCCTTGAGGCTGCCGGCTTTAGGGTTATATAAAATGAGCGTGCGGCGGGCTATAGGTGTCTCTCCTTGAAGGGTATTTTGCATTCGTAAGCGCCGCTTTCCTAAGAACAGAGAGCGGTATAAGGCCCCTTTTCTCTGCGGTGCGATACGATCGGCAACCATTTCGTTCCCCCTATTTTGGCAACGGGTTTCAGCCATATAGTCGCGAGATCGCCTTCGCAGTTATAATACGGAAAGAACTTTCCGGTATGACACGGCCTAACGGCAAACGCCTTAAGGGGCTATTTCAAAGCGCGTTTTAGGGCATCGAGGTAGGCAAATCGGTCGCCTTTAGTAGGCACGATGTAGCTACCTTCCCCCAGCTCATTCCATGCCTCCACAAACAGGAGGGGCCGATCGGGCAGCACATGCATATTGGGGTGGGCCAGCCACCACTCGCGTGCCATCCGCACAAACAGCTCGAACTCCTGAGGGGTGCGGGTATACCAAAAGTCGGTTTCGTGCCAGGGGCGTGGGTCCCACCCATCGGTGATTACGGGAATATAGGGCTTTCTGCCGTCGTTGGCGAAATCGTCCCAAATCTGTAAACTGCCGTCTATAAGCAGGGCGTAGGGGTTTTCGCCTTCGTGTGTGCCTGGCACTCCCGGATAGTTGTAGCCGGAGAAGGCATCGTAGCCCTCCTGCACCAGCCGATTAAGGTCGTTCCAACCATGCTGAGGGCCTGGGGTGGCACATGCTACCAGATATATCCCCGGCAGGCCGGCCTGTTGGGCAAGTTCACGCAGACGTTGCCAGGCCTTCGCTACGCCCTCTACGCCGCCCCAGGTCTGTTCCATGTCGCCCACACTAAAGACCACCAACAAGGGTTTGCCGTTGATTTTAACGTAGTTGGCATCGGAAAAATCCTCTTTAATCCAGCGCTCACATTGGGCATCCCACTCCGAAGGAGGGATGCTGAAGAGGCCGTTGTTTACATACAGCAGGGCATACCGCATGCCCAGCTTATTTGGGTCGCTACGAAAGAACTGCACGGCCGAATTCAACGATTTGCGCTCATGCGGGTTTGAATCGTGGGCGAGGTAGTACCAATCAAAGATAAAGAAGGCGATGCCTGCCTGCCGTGCCCACACCACCTGTTGGTGAACGAGAGGCAAGGTGTCATCATACCAGCCGCTCAATGGCTCCCTTTGCGGATAGTTTTTGGGCATGCCGTCAAGGTGAAAGTTATTCGAGGAGCGATCGGCCCAGCCGTCAAAATAGTAGCAGCCCACGAGCGGTGGAGGGGTTTGGGAGGTCTGAGAGTAGGCGCATCGAAGGCAAACGCAGAGAAATAGGCAAAGAAGGGATAGACGACGCATCGGTAACCTCATTGCACCCGAAAGTTGAGATAATTCTACCCCGCAAACGCCTATTTTCCTGCCAAAAGCGAGAGGAAGGGGCTAACGTGCTTGCCTCGGCGGTTTTCAAGCGAACCGGCCTGCCAAGCCAGCCTCTCTCGGAAATCGTAAGTAAGAGTCGGCCTTTTGCACCCACAGGCTGGTTCTTCTTAAAAAAAACACAAAAAAATTTTTCCAGTGTTCTTGACAGCGCTCTATGGGTTGTGTATAATATAGTAGCAGCGTTGCTCAACTTCTTCTGACGAGGTCTATCCTGTCCTCTAAGAGGTAGTTACCGCTTTCAAGCTTATATCGAGAGCTTGGTAAGTTTCCATTTATGCTTCCCTAAAGAGGAGATCATCTATGCAAACGAGAACAACGCGAACAAAACCATCGTTATTTCTGAAGGGTTTTACCCCCCCCGTTTTACTTCGGTAAAACCATATCGTGTCCTCGACGCGCTTGGCGCGCTGCTGATTCTGGGGGCTATTGCCCTCCTGCTCTCCTTACACACCCATAAGGCATCTCGACCGCGACCGCCTGTAGGGACTTCCGCTCCGCCTTACGACCCTCTGCAGGCCATCGAGCAGGTGCAAAGCCTGCCCCTTTACCAACAGGCCCAAAACCTCTATCGGCACCACCAACCCCAAAAGGCCACCCGTCTCCTTCAATGCATTCCGCACGTTCTCGCCCTCAATTCCACGCAAAACGCCTTTTTGCAAGACCAAATTCAGCTCTGTCTTATGCCTCATAGTCCCTCTTCGCAAAAGACAGCATCCTCTATGCAACAGGCCTCTTTTGCCCAAGCGGATTGCGGGCCACGCGCCTTGCTGTTGGTGTGCCGATATCTGGGACTGCACCCCACCTTGGCGCAGGTGCGAAGGCTCTGTGCTTTGACCCCGAGGGGTACCACCCTGCTCTCCCTTGCACAGGCCGCGCATAAGTTGGGTTTGCAGGCTACCGGCGTGCAGACCGGGCGCAGGGTGCTGCCCTTGCTGCCTATGCCCGCCATCGCTTGGGTAAACGGCCATCATTTCATCGCCGTCTTTTCCCTCTCCAAAGACCCCAAGCACCCCACGGTCACCGTTCAAGACCCCAGTGTGGGGCATCCGCAAACCCTCTCGCAAGAGCGCCTGCTGTCGTTGAGCGGGGGGTATCTGCTGTTGTTGCGGCGTTTGCCTGCAGCAACGTCTGCAAAACCGGCGCTGCGCTGCCACCTGCAGGTGCAGCCCGCCGCCTAGCGTTTTTGCCGAGGGCAGCGTCGGAAAAGCCCCATTGTCTTTTCCGCAAGCCTTCTCGGCAAAAGCAAAACCGTTCTTCCCGGTCTCGGCCAAGAGAAAGCAGGAAGAACGGTGTGCACAACGCCCGGAGGCGCTAGGGATAGTTTACCCTCTCTCCTCCGGGCCTGTCAAACCACTCAAGCAAAAGCATTTAGAGAGACTCATGAAAAACGTCCATCAACGAAGTCGTTTTGAGCGGTTTACCGCTCTGATGGTGGCCGGAGCCTTTTTCTGGAGTTTTCTGTTGGCTCCGCCCATGCTCGCCGCGGCGGCCGTGGCGCAGCGGCAACGCGCCCTGGCCGTAAAGCCGCACTTTCCCGGCTTTCGGCTGCTAAGCCCCAAAGAGATGGCGCGTATATGGGGCGCCAGCAGCCTCTCGCCGAGTCCCCAACCGGTTGCAGCCGATGGCGCGGCCTACCCCTGGCAAAATGAAGTGGCCGGGGTGAACACCGCCAACGGCAACAAGCTGACCTCTATTCCTTTGGTAAGTTGGACGGCCCGCGGTGGGCTGACGGTAGATTTCACGCTCTACCACAACAGCCTTAGCACCACTTCTGCCGAACTGGGGCCCAAATGGAGCCAAACCTACGACATCTCCCTTAGCTTCGATAGCACGGGCAACGCCACCGTCACCTGGGGCGATGGCCGCCGCTACACCTTTACCAAAAACATCAACGGCACCTACACGCCCCCGGCCGGCATCTATGAGACCCTCGTGGCCAACGGCAGCAGCTACATCCTTACCACCCACGAGCAAGTGGCCTACACCTTCACCAACCCCAACGGCACCGCGTGGGTGTGTACGGCCTTCTCCGACCCCAACGGCAATACCGTGACCATTAACCGAAATACCGGTAACCAGGTGACTTCGGTGGTAGACCCGTCGGGCCGCAAGTTGACTTTGGCCTATAACAGCAGCGGGCAAATTGCCTCCCTGACCGATCCTTTGGGACGGGTTTGGAGCTTTACCTACTCCACCTCTTCCGGCGGAGGCAGTGGAGGTGGCAGCGGCGGCACAAGCGGCTCCAGCGGAAGCCTTAGCCCCAACGCGGTTCGTCCCAACTCCTTCCAGGCGCTCTCTACCGGAGGAGGGGGCGTGCTGACCTCGATTACTTGGCCAACGCTCAACAACACCAACTATAGCCTTCAGTTGGCCTACAACAGCACCAACGACATTACTACCCTTACCGATTTGAGGGGCAACAAGTGGCAGTTCACCTACAACTCCAACGACACCTTAGCCTCGGAGACCGACCCGCTGGGCAACACCACCACCTTCGCCTATGCATCGGGCCAAACATCGGTTAGCGACCCCAACGGCCACACCAGCACCGACACCTACGATAGCTCCGGGCGGCGTATCTCGCATACCGACCCCACCGGTGCGGTAACCCAATATAATTGGGATGCCTCCAACAACCTCACCGCCGT
>NZ_DATGLN010000233.1:0-5236 GCF_035294165.1 Chthonomonas sp. | reverse complement strand
CCCCCTATCCCATCCTTTCCCCCGATTCGGGAGGTGCTAGCGCACGGCAATGCAGCGGCCAGAGAGATAGACGATTAAGAGAATAAAACAGGCCGCTGAGGCGCCGTCCGCGAGGACGCGCACCGCGAGGTGCCCCTCTCCCCGTTTGGGAGAGGGGCGTTTTGTCTGCTTTAAATTAGCAGACTATAGGGCGATTCGAGGATTTCGCAGAGCCGCTGAAGGAACAGGGCCGCCGGAGCCCCGTCTACCTGACGATGGTCGAACGAGAGACAGAGGTTCATGCAGGCGCGGACTTCTATAGCCCCGTTGCGAACCACCGGCTTTTCCTGAATGCGCCCTACCCCCAGTATGGCCGCCTGCCCCGGCACCAGAATCGGGTTGAAGCTATCTATGCGAAACGGGCCGAGGTTGGTGATGGTGAACGTTCCGCCGCTTACATCGTCTGGGCTAAATTTGCCGCTGCGCACCCGCTCGATGAGAGGCTTCAGTTGCGCGGCCACCTGGCCGAGTGTTAGGCGCTCCACCTGCTTCAAAACGGGCACCACCAACCCCTCTTCCAGCGCGACGGCCACACCGATGTTTTTCGACTTATGTAGGCGGATAACCTCGCCTTCCAAAGTGGCATTAAGGCGCGGATGCTCCTCGAGAGCACGTGCCACCGCCTTCACCAGAATGTCGGTAAACGAGAGACGCACCCCGTAGATGCGCTCCACCTCCGGCAAGAGACGGCTGCGAAGCTCCGAACATGCGCTCATATCCACCTCGGTCACCAAGGTAACGTGGGGTGCGGAAAAGGCGGAACGCACCATATTTTCGGCGATGCGACGTCGCATGCCCGCCAGTGGCAACTCCGTAAAGTCTTGTTGCGGTTCCTGGCGCGCCGTCTGAGCGGTCTCCACATGGCGCCTCACGTCGTCGCTTCGTACGCGGGCACCTGAGGGCGCCGTAGCTGCCACCTCGGTCGCAACACCCAAATCGTCGGCGAGACGAGCCGCCAAAGGGGTAAACCGCGGCGGGCGCGCTGCAGACACCTGTGTTTCTGCAGCGAGATAGGCACGCACATCGCGCTCGATGATGCGCCCCTCCGGCCCTGTGCCTCGTCCCTCCAGTGCGGCGAGCGGTACGCCCTCCTCCTCGGCGAGGCGTCGCGCTCTGGGAGAGATGCGCAGCGAACCGCTCTCGGCAACTACGGATGCAGGGGACTCGGTGGCGGAAGCAACCGGTGCCTTTGCGGCTGCCTCTGCGGCCGAAGCGCCGTTTTGCTGTGGTTCTGAGGAGAGGAGGGCAGCAAAGTCCTCCCCCAGTGCGCCCACAACGGCAATGGGTTGGCGAATGGGAACGGTGGTGTTGGGTGGGGCGAGAATCTTCAACAGCACGCCGTCGGCCTCCGCCTCTACCTCCATAGAGGCCTTGTCGGTCTCCACCTCAAGCAGAGGCTCGCCTTTACGAACCTCTTCTCCCTCCGCTTTCAACCAACGAAGGATGGTGCCCTCCTCCATGGTGTTGCCAAGCTGGGGCATGACGATCAGTTGTGCCATAAAAATCGAGACAGGGGGCTATCGCCGCCACGGGGAACTGTCTCGTCGCTTTTGAGACGACAGAAGACTGCCCAAACCGACGTATCCCCAGTCCACTCCTCCTTTCTTTTGCGATGTGTTTGGTCTATACTTCCGTTGCTCAAACCATGTTCAAATGGAACAGGTTCGATTCCTGCTTCAACGAGCCACGGCTCAAGGCCGAGCTAGGGGCCTACAGAAAATCTTTCAATTTTCTGGGGTAGGGCGCCTTTGGGCGCCTATTTTATTTCTTAATCGCCTCTTTCTCTGGCCGCTGCGTTGCAGTCCGCTTTTACAGCCCCCACCCCCACTCCCCTCCCCCTATTAGGGAGAGGGGAGACCAGTAAGTTTATCGGCTGGTTTCTGTGATAATCTTCCCTTCGGAAACTAACCATAATCGCCCCCTTTCTCCCTGATAGGGGGAAAGGATGGGATAGGGGGCGAACAAGATAAGCTCACTTTGTTGACTGGCTCCAGAACCATGAAGCCGGTAGTCTTTGCAGCCCCGCCCCCTGCCCCACAAGGACACCTTTCCCCTTATGGGGCGTCGGCAACCGACTTCGAAGCCCTGCCGCTTACAACGGCGAGGGCAAGCTAGCCACTTTAGAGAGGCGGTTGTTGGCAGTCCGTTCTCTCTTTCTGCAAAAGCATAGCATTCGGGCACACCCTAGCGCCTACACGGGGGTAAGCACGGCCTTTACCACCTCTCCGCACGCCATGGCTTCAAAACATTCACGCCACTGAGGCAGAGGGGCTACGCGATTTAACACGGGCCTCAGGTCAATTTGACCGGAGGCCAACATGGCCAACACGCGCTCCCAAACCGGCCAGTTGTGGCTGAACGAACCCTGTATGGTTAGATTCTTGGCCACCACGGGGTCGAGCGAGTAGCCACAAGGCTGCGGCCCCCAGCCCACCTTCACGATCTGGGCGGTGGGGCGGGCCAACTGCATGGCGGTTTGCAGCGAGGCACTGGCCCCAGAAGCATCCACCACCACATCAAAGCCATAGCCATCGCCGAAATGCTTGGCGGTATCGCCCATCTTTTGAGGCGACAGCGCAAACACGTGCGTTGCTCCTACGGCACGCGCGGCTTCAAGACGATGTCTATCGGCCGGCAGGCCGTAAACCACAAGTGGGTTGGCACCGTTGAGATGCGCCATGAGCGTGCAGAGAATGCCGATAGGCCCCGGCCCCAGCACGGCCACAGCGTCACCTGGGCGGATATGGGCGTTTATACAGACGGCATTATAGGCCACACAACACGGCTCGGTGAGGGCTGCACGCTCGAAGGGAAGCGACTCCGGCAGAAGATGAAGGCAGCGTTCGGGTACCCGCACATAGCGCGCCATAGCGCCATCTACCCCATAACCGAAACCAAGCCTTGCAGGGTCTAGGTTGTAAAGCCCGCGCCGGGTAAACGGCGAATCGGGGTCAATAACGGCAGCGGTCTCTCCCGTTACCCTATCGCCCTCCTGAAAACGGCGAACGCGCGCCCCTTTGGCCACAACCACGCCGGCGTACTCATGGCCCAGAATCACCGGGTAGTTCACCTTCCAACTCTGCGTAGCGTGATACTGATGAAGGTCGCTGCCGCAAATGCCCACCGCCTTTACCTCCAGCAGAACATCCTCTTCGCCGATGCTCGGCACGGACACCTCGCGCAGCTCCACCGCGCCCGCGCGCTCCGCATAGTTGACTAAAGCCACCATCTTCTCCGACATTGCCGTCTCCTTTATCCTGCCTTCACGCGGGCGATGACCTCCGGTAGCGACAACGTGCCGGCATACAGCGCCTTCCCGATGATCGCTCCCTCAACGTTAGGATGTTGTTGGCGCAGTTGGAGAAGGGCCTCGATATCCTTCATGCTAGTAACACCGCCGGAGGCGATGAGTGGCCGCCCTTGCGCCGCCTGGGCCGCATTGCGAATGGCCTCTAAATTCACCCCCTCAAGCATCCCGTCTTTTGAGATGTCGGTGAACACGAATCGTCTGGCACCCAGCTTCACCATCCGAGCAATGAAGCTGAGGGCCGGTTCGTTTACCTGCATCTGCCACGCCTGAATGGCCACCATGCCGTCCCGTGCATCTACCCCAACGGCGATCTTCTCGCCATACACGGTAAACAACCCCTCGATCAGCTTCTCCTCGGTGGCCGCGGTCGTTCCTACCACAACACGCTCCACGCCAAGGCGCAACATCCTTTCTACAACCTCCCCGTTGCGTACCCCACCACCGAACTGCACCGGCAACCCTACTTGTCGAACGATCTGGCGCAGAACTTCGAGGTTCGTGGGGTCTGGACTGCCCTTGCGGGCCCCGTCGAGGTCTACAATATGCAGTCGTTGAGCGCCTTCCGCCTTCCACCGCTTGGCCATCTTTAAGGGGTCTTCCGAATAGGTGGTGATCTGCGAGAACTGCCCTTGGCTAAGGCGCACGCATTTCCCACCTTTCAAGTCAATGGCCGGATAGATGTCCATTCCAAACCCTCTCTTTCGCCTGCTGAAATCTACCAGTTCACGAAGTTCTGCAGAATGCGCAGCCCAACAGCACCGCTCTTTTCCGGGTGAAACTGCGTGGCAGACACGTTCTCTTTCTCGATGGCGCAGCAGAACTCCTCCCCATATGTGCTCGTGGCGATAACCACAGAAGGATCGACCGGGCAGGGAAAGTAGGAGTGCACAAAATAGACCCTATCACCCTCCTGCAAGCCGCATAGCAGCTTCGAGGGGCGCGTAAGGTGCAGCGCGTTCCAACCGATATGAGGCACCTTTAATTCCGACGCATCGGGATGCCCTCCGTCCTCAAAAAAAGCCCTTACCCGACCCGGCAGCACCCCCAAACCGGCCGTTGTGCCCATCTCTGTGCTCTCCTCAAACAGCATCTGAAGTCCAAGACAGATACCTAAAAACGGTTTGCCGCTGCGGATGTGCTGCAAAACGGCCTCTTGCAGGCCGCTGCGCTGCAGATTGCTCATTGCGGCGCAAAAAGCTCCCACGCCGGGCAACACCACCTTCTCCGCCCGCGCAATAACATCGGGGTCGGAGGTAATCTTGGCCTCCCCTCCCACCCGCTGCAACGCCTTCTCCACGCTGCGCAGATTGGCCATACCGTAGTCTACAATGGCAATCATATTTATTTACTCTCCACCAAATGTTTCTATCAAAGCACCCCCTAAAGAATCTTAGCATAGAATGAAGGGAAGAGTAAGAGGCTGCAGAAACTGTCAGTCTTGCGGCTCTAGAGGCAGTTTGTAAAGCGAGCCTCTCACGTTCGCCCCCTATCCCTTCCTTTCCGTCTTGCAGACGGCGATGCAGCGGCCAGTGAGATAGGTCTTAAGGCAATAAAACTGGCCGCTGAGGAGTCCACTGCTAGGTGCCCCCTGCCCGGCAGGGAAGGGGCGGTAGACGTAGGAGATAGCAAAAACCCCCTCATCTGTGCGATGAGGGGGGCAGAACCATCACGAAAAAGCTTTAAGCGTAGATTCTCTGTATATCGAAACCGTCACGTTGGGAGACTTGAGGGCTTACCGCCCCGATATTCTCCTCGAACGTTTGCAAGTTACCCAGAGCGGTGACGCAGGTATGGAAGATCGGCTTGCCGTCGGGGCGCTTGCGCGATAGCGTGTAACGCAGCAGGGCGCGACCCGGCTGCCCCGGCGCGTTCCACTCCTGCATGAAC
>NZ_DATGLN010000232.1:0-22364 GCF_035294165.1 Chthonomonas sp. | reverse complement strand
GGCGTCGGCAATGGCCATAATGCGCCCAAGCAGCGGAATCTCTTCCCCTTTCTTGCCATAGGGGTAGCCCTTGCCATCCCATCGCTCATGATGGTGGGCCACAGCATCGAGGATGTCGGATAGGTTAGGCAAACCGTGAATGATAGCGGCAGACAGAGAGACATGGGTTTTCATGATTTCGTACTCTTCATCGGTAAGCTTGCCCGGTTTGCGTAAGACCGAATCCGGAACCCCTATCTTGCCCACATCGTGCAACAGTCCTGCCACACGAACGATCTCGCAAACGTTCTCCGACATGTTCAGGGCTTTGGCCAATGTGAGCGCATATTGGGTCATGTGTTCGGAGTGGGCACGTGTGTAGCGATCTTTTCGATCCACTGCTGTTACCAAACCATCTAGCACCGAGTAGGCCGTTCTGCCGAGGTCATCCCGATTGGGATCATCATCTAATACATATAGACTCACACGATCACCGCCATCCCGCTTGCTTTCGTAGAGAGCGGCATCTGCAGCCGTGATCAGTCCGGCGGGGCCAAAGCCGGCTGTGGCTGTGTCGGCGACCCCAAAACAGAGGCGAATGGGCAGCCGATTGCCCTCAGCCGTATGCAAGGGGTTTTCGATGATCTGGTGGCGAATGCCTTCGGCAACCTCCATCGCCTGTGCCGCCTCAAGGCCCGGCAGTATCACCATAAACTCATCTCCGCCACAACGGCCCAGAAACGCCTCTCGTGGACAGCAGCTTTGGAGAATGCCAGCTATATGCCTAAGAGCGGTATCGCCCATAAGGTGTCCGTAGGTATCGTTCAGACGCTTAAAATCGTCGGTATCCACCAGGATCACGCTTAAAGGTTGTTTCTGCTCCAGAAGTTCCTGCAGCTTGCCATGAATGGTGCGATGGTTCAGCAGGCCGGTAAGCCCATCGGTCTGTGCCATACGGGCTAACTCTTTGTGAGCCTCCTCTAGCTCGGCTATACGTTGCTGTAGTTCAGCCACCAAACGGGTGTTTTCGGCACGAAGATATTTCCGTTCCAAGGCGCGGTCTACCACCGCATTCAGCTCATTGATATCGTCCAAAGGCTTTAGCAGATAATCGTAAACGTTGCCGGTTTTAAAGGCCTCCACCGCATTTTCCAGATTACCATGCCCCGTCAGAATAATAAACTCGGTATCCGGCGCGATCTCGGCGGCCTTCGCTAAAAGCCCCATGCCATCAAGTCGCGGCATTTTCATATCCGAAACCACCAATTCAAATCGTTCTTTTTGTAAATGCTCTAAAGCCACCATGCCATCTTCGGCTAAAGTTACCTCGTGGCCTGCGCGCCGCAGTTGTCTACTTAACAACATGCGCAGCCCCTCTTCATCATCAGCTAGAAGTATCTTCGCCATCGTCTATTCCCCTATTTCCTTTGCGTTCCATTTTTTCAATGGCTTACAAACCACCCTTTTGCTCAATGTGTTGAGCGTGTAGAATTATCGGCTTTTTTGCGGGTGAGGTTTATGTTGCTCTAAGCCGCCGCCTGCATTCCTTGCCGAGCCTCTTCAGGAATGGGCAGTGTGATGGTGAACACAGCGCCTCCATCATTGCGAAACTCTATCCCGCCTTGATGGCGCTTAAGAATGCTGTGGCTTATCGAAAGCCCCAGTCCAGTTCCTTTTCCCGCCTCTTTCGTGGTAAAGAAGGGATCAAAAATATGGGGCCGTACATCATCAGGTATTCCGGGGCCGTTATCTCGAAACTCAACGATCACTCGGTCATCCTCAACTTTTGAGAGAATGGTAATGAGCGCATCCGGCTTTCCCTCAAGGGCGTCACGCGCATTGGTAATGAGGTTTAGAAATACCTGCTCTAGCTCATTGGCATCGCCTAGAACAGAGGGAAGGTTGTCGGCAAGCTGAAGGTCTACTTCCACATTGTGTGCCTTTAGCTGCGCCCCAACTAAAATGAAGCAGTTTCGTACGACCTCGTTCACATCCACCAGGGTGAAATCGGTCGTTCCCATTCGACAGAAGGTGCGCAAATGCCGAATGATTTTCACCATGCGCCCCGTCTGCCCTTCGATGATCTCGAGGTCGGCTCTTATCTCTTCAGGGAGGCTCTCATCGGCGATAATCTGCTGGGCGATGCCGCGAATAATGGCCAGAGGCTGGTTCAACTCGTGGGCTACCCCCGCCGAAAGCGTTCCGAGCGATGCCAGTTTAGCCGATTGCACCAGTTGACCTTGGGTTTCCCGCAACTCACTCTGGCTTTGTTGGAGGGAAGTCGTCATCGTATTGAAAGCAACGGCAAGCTCCCCTATCTCATCCGGGCCATCCTCTTCCACGCGCTTATTCAGATCTCCCTCTGCAATGGCCGCCGCTGCCTGTGACAGCCGAACCACCGGGCGTACAATGCGATTAGCCGTTAGAAGCGCAGCCAAACCGGTTATCAAGCAGGAAAGGGTGGTAAGCACAACGGCAAGTAGAGAGAGACGACCGTCGGCACGTCGCTGGGCCTGCACCGTTAAAGCCCGTGCCTTATCTGACATCTGATGGGCGGTGAGAGCCACGGCCTGGCTCATCTGCTCACGGCTTTGCTGCATAGCCAGCTCGGTTTGCCGCTGAATACCTTTTTGCAGCGCCACAAGATGCGTCCCTGTTTGGATACGCGCCTGCTTGGCCGTATTTTGGAGGGCCGCCTGAGCATTGTGCTGCATAGCACTACCTGCTTTACGATTGATGCGCGTCAGCTTCACTTCAAGGTCGTTGGTGGCCTTTTTGGCCACCTGCATTAATAGTTGCTGAGTTTGCAAGTCCACGCTGTTGGCCGCCTGGTCGAGATCGGCTTTCAACGCCACAATGGGCTGTACGGCCTCTGAACGCGGCACAACGGTTACGACCCGCCAGTTCAGCAGTGGCAGTGTGGCCTCGGCGGTAAGCGCATCCGACGGCACCGGATGGGGCTGTAGAAGAGGCTGGCCGCTCTCATCGAACACACAAGCGAAACCGGTGGCCCCGATTCGCGTATTGCGGATCTGGTTCCAAATATCTTCTAGGGAATAACGTGCTGCCAACACTCCCACCACATGTCCTGGGTAGGACTCTATCGGTACGGCGATGCGAAGTGCAGGAACTCCAGGCTCCGCGTCTTCTTCTGCCCCACCGATGAAAGTGTGATCTTTTAGCGCTTCGGCAAACCATGAGGCTTTGGCATAGTTCCCCAAATCGGCACTTGTGATAAGCCTATCGGCTGCGGAGGCGGTGATCTCTTGCCCTTGTGGGTTAATGACACTAACTCGCAAGAACCCGGGAATACGACGGGTTAGCGCATCGAGCTTTACTTTTCTATCCCTATCGCTCTCCGGCGACATATCTATCATCTGCGAGGTAAGTCGCAAAAACTGAGGGGCTGCATGAAGCACATCCTGTATTTGATTGCTAATGTCCAGAGCACGCGCTTGAATGATCTCACGATTCAGCGCCATCATCGCCCGTTCCACATTGCCGCCAGCTTGCCTTTGAGCCTCCTGCACCGTGTGGTGTAACAGGGCTTTGGTTTTATCGCCCACATGCAGTAGAACATCCCGTTGTGTTGTCACGGACTGACGTAATGCCGTAGCAAGCGCCTTTGAACTGGCGTTGGCATACTCCTCGGCCGCTTGGTGCATGGTATCGGCCTGAAGCTTCAAAAGCTGCTGACTGATGGCCTCGATGGTCGCTGCAGAGGTCGCCTGTGTTTTATCGCTGGATTCCTGAATGGCTCGGCTGCCAAGCTTCTCAAACTGCTCGCCGGCCTGTTGCAGCATCTCCTGGTTGATGCGACGCATCGTGTTGCCTGTCCACAAAATCTGTTCATGGCCAAGGCGTTGCAGGGCCAGCACCGTAATAATCAACGGAACCGCCGTGAGAATGATGAACTGCCGCATGAGCCTTCGCGCCATTTTGCTACGCATAAGCGACTCCCCTATCTTTCCGAATCGATCACCTCATCGGCGAGGTGAAGCACGTCGTTTGGAATCTTAATTTTCAAAGCCCGCGCCACATCGAGGTTGATGCAGAGCAGGGCCTTGCGCGGCCCTCGAACGCGCATCTGCTCGATCTTTTGAGAACCACTAAGTAGGTAACCGGCCAGTTCGCCGGTTAGAGCGCCCTCATCTTCGAGGTCGGGCGAGAGCGCCACCAACGCGCCGGCATGTACGGTTGCGCTCGACAAACCCAACACGGGCAGATTGTGCGTATGCGCATAGTTCAAAGTGGCCTGCAGGGCTTGTGGGCCGCTGGAGGCTGGGTCGGCAATCGTCCAAAGCGCATCCACTTTTCCATCTAACGATTGCAGGGCCGCATCGGAAGGGTCTCCGTTCTTCACCGCAACCGTCACCAACGTGATGTGGAGTCGCTGGGCATCGGATTGTGCCGCACCGAGAAACGCCTGTGACACCGAGTCGCCCTGCGTATAGAGAACTCCCACACGACTAACCGACGGGTCCACCTGCAAAAGCGCCTCTAGCTGTTTGCCTGGGCTTACCAACAGGGTGGTGCCACTAAAGTTCGTGCCCGGAGCATCCAGCGATTTGACCACCCCAAGCGCCACCGGGTTTAGCACCAGGGTAAACAGCACCGGCACATCCGGGTGAATAGCGGCTGTTTCCACCGTAGCATCCGTTCCTAAAGTAATGATAAGCTGTGGATGTTGCTTTAATGCCTGTTCCAGCATTTTTTGATCGGTATCCTGCGACCCGGCCAGAGAGATAACCGTTACTTTCGTCCGTATGTTCAATGCCTGCTCTTGCTGTTTTAAGCTTTGTAAAAAGCCTTTTTGGGTGGCATCATAAAAGGCGTTATTACTGCTCCGAATCATCAGGATAGGAACGAGGGGCACCGGGCTATCCTCGAAGTCCGACGCCTTGCAGTGCACACAGAGACAGAGGCAGACCAACCAGAAAACTCTTGCCGCCCATGCCGAACCTTTCAACGCCGATTCCCTTCCCGATGACCAATTTGGAGTGCGCCCATAGATACGCAAGAAATATTGCCAGGATTCGGCTTTTTATTTAGAGGAAAAGTGACACTTTAGAGGAAAAGCGACATTCTGCCTAGTCTAAAGCTCGGCGGCTTCTCGCAGTTGCTTGGGAGCTATGCGAATATGGTAGGGTTTAGGCTTGTATGGCACTACCCCCACCATGCTGCGTGGTCTGATAGAGGCGCAGGCACAAGGCCTACGCACCACTTGCGGTGGGCTAAAGCTTTGCGATTGTCAAAAAAGCGAGGAGTGGATAATGTGCGAGGAGCTACTTACCGAAGAAGCCCTACACCGAGGCGTCGTGATGGACACGAACCACCATATCAAAAGGAATCAGGGTTCCGCCATCCTTGGGGCGCACATCGAAGCGAAAGCGAACTACATCCGTTGAGCGGCCTGCGCCATCTACCGGAGCCACCCAAACGGCTCCATCCGGCTCTTGCAGAGGTCCTCCGAAAGAACCGAGCGAGTACATTGGAGTGATGCTGCGATCGGGAGAGATGAGTGGAAAGCCATATGGGTCTAGAATAGAAAGCGGGTTACGTGCCGGAGGCCACGCGGAGGGACTGCGATGTGGAGCGAAGGGGTCGGCAATGGCCGTGGTCAGCATGTTGGAAGCAGCCAGTTCGCCGCCCACGATCTTTAAGTGAAAGGTAATCTCGTTGCGGCCTGCATCCGGGTCGGAAAACTGAGGATCGCTAAGGCGCACATGGCTCAACATTACCGTAACGCCTTGTCGCGTTTGTACGACGGGGCCGTCAGGCACCTCCGTAGCCATCGGAAGCTTGCGGGCATAGTGCGGTAGAGAAATAAAAAAGCGCATCGGCTCGGAGACGGGAAACGGCGGATCGGGTGGGGCGGGCATCCAGCGCAGTGTACATATCAGCTCGCGGGCTGCATGATCGTAGCTCGGTAGGTAGATGCCGATGGCGTGGGGCAAAATATCGAGAAACCCATGATAGGGTTGGCCAAAATTGTCAATAAAAGCGGTTCTCCCCACCCGATGACACACCAGGTCGGGATGGTTAGGGATTTCGCTTTGATATCCTAGCCAAAGCTCAAGGCTTCCGGGGTTGGCCTGATAGCGGCTCACAAAAAGATGTGGTTTTTGAAACCAGGGTAGGTGGTGGCGTGCGAGCCACTTCGTGAGTGGGTCGCCGGTTCTCAGGGTTAAGTTGGGGCCGTAGCGCACCCCCTCTATCCACGCTTGAACGAACCCAGGGTCTTCTTGGGATTGCACGGCGCGTTGTTCTTGGCGAAAGGCAAAGAAGAAGAGGCCAACGAGGCCCGTCGTGAGGCCGAGGAGCAACGCCACCAACCAGAGTGTTTTGCTCTTGTTGGTTTCGAGCCTTCTAGGCGTCGAACACGCTTCCATTTGACCTCTCTACCTCACTACGCAAAATGGAGGGCAGCACGCACAAGCCGCATGGTCTGTTCGGCGAACTCGCGTGCGCGCTCTGCACCCTCCGCCAAAATGCGTTCAAGTGCACCGGGGTCGGCCAACAGCTCGCGCCTACGTTCACGCATCGGCTCTAGGTAGGCGTTGAGAATGTCAATAAGCTCGCGTTTATTTTGGACACAGCCTCGCATTCCCGCCCGATCTTCTTCCCAAGAGGTTCGATAGCCTTCTGGATCGTAAAGTTTTCGTAACTGACATACCGCACACTGTTCCGGCACACCGGGGTCGGTCTTGCGAATTTTTGTGGGCGTTGTAAAGGCGTTCATAATTTTTTTCGCCACCGTATCGGCATCATCTGCAATATAGATGCAGTTGTCGTAAGATTTGCTCATTTTGCGCCCATCCAGACCGGGAACTACCCCAGTCTCCTCACCAATGAGGGCCTGTGGCTCCGGAAATACCTCGCCGTAGAAGCGATTAAACCTTCGCGCGATCTCGCGACATATTTCCAGATGGGCGGCCTGATCCTTGCCCACCGGCACCGCATGGGCGCGATACAGCAAAATATCCGCCGTCATCAACACCGGGTAGCCCAACAGCCCATAAGAGATCGACTCATCCCCTTCTCCTTTTTCTTGTAGAAGCTCACGCTTCTCTTTAAAGGTAGGCACGCGCTCGAGCCAGCCTAAGGGGGTGATCATCGAAAGCAGAAGATGCAGTTCGGCGTGTTGTTTGACCTGGCTCTGAAGAAAGATAGCCGTCTTCTTTGGGTCTATACCCGCGGCAATATAGTCGGCTGCTACTTGGAGGCAGGCCTTACGAATCTGCTCCGGCTCCTGATAGCGGGTGGTAAGGGCATGCCAATCGGCGATAAAGCAGAACATGTCGTACTCATCTTGCAGGCGCACCCAGGTTCGTAAGGCCCCTTCGAGGTTTCCAAGATGAAGGGCACCGGTGCCTGTAGGCTGCATCCCACTCAGAATGCGTTTTCGGGTTTCCGTCTTTGTCGCCGGCGTTGTGGACACGCCGGAGTGCTCTGTTTTCACGCGAACCGATCTCCTTCTAAACCGATGTGTTGGAATAGAGCTTCCTTTAAGGAATTACGCTTCCGACTCTGCTTGAGGTGCACTCAGCCTAGACCAACCACAGTTCGTATCAGCCACCGTGTTGGCGGGTCAACGATCCAGAAGATAACCTGTGGCGCTACAAAAGCGATGAGTATGAGTATCATCATGCCATAGCGGCTCATGGCTGAGGTATAGCGCCAAGCAAGATGCGGCGGCAGAAGCGCCCCCAAAATTTTAGACCCATCCAACGGTGGCAGCGGTATGAGATTGAAAAACAGGAGGCTAAAGTTCACCAGTACGAGGGTCAGTAGAAACCGTCCTCCGCCGGTTGCAAGCCAATCTTCGGACCGTGAGGCAAGTGCAAAACGCAGAATAAGGCCTCCGACCACGCCTAAAAGCAGGTTCATCAACGGCCCGCAGATCGCCACAACCAACATGTCCCGACGCGGGTTACGAAAGTTCCTCGAATCCACTTGAACCGGTTTTCCCCACCCCAGCCCGATGCCCGCGTTCAGCACGATAAAGATCATCAGCAGGCCAAGCGGGTCGAAATGCCTATCGGGTCGTAGCGACAGACGGCCCTGACGTCGTGGCGTATCATCCCCCAAACGGTCTGCGGCCAAAGCGTGCCCGAACTCATGCAGCGTGATGCTGAGGAGAATCACCACCAGCTCGATGAAGAACTGCTTAGGGTTTTGAAATAGAAGCCACTCGGCCAGCATGTTTTTGCCCTAACTTCACTCTGCTAACTTTTGCGCCAATACCGGCCGATGTCGGCGCAATCTCGCCGGAATACGCTCATGCCGTAGGAGGTCTTCGAGCTGTTGGCGCTCCACGATCAGCTCCGCATCGCCTTCATGCACCAGCACCATCGCCGGGCGCAAGAAACGGTTATAGTTACTGGCCATTACGAAATTATAGGCGCCGGTAGTCTGCACCGCCAGGATATCGCCTGGGCGCGGCTGCGGCAGTTTCGCGGAGGGGATCAAGGTATCGGTCTCGCAGTGCTTGCCGGCAACGGTAACGACAGCTTCTGCCGGCTCATCGGCTCGGTTGGCCAGCAGGCACTCATAGAGCGCTTCGTACATCTGCGGCCGCGGGTTGTCCGAAAGTCCCCCATCAACCGACACGTACGTGCGCCTTCCGGGAGGTTCAGAAATAGGCACGGTTTTAATAGCCCCCACCGTGTAGAGCGTGGTGCCCGCCTCGCCAACAAGAGAGCGCCCCGGTTCCTGTTGCAGAATGGGGTAAGGCAAACCGGCGGCATCCAGAGCGGACTTCAGTGTGTAGACTACGGCCTCGGCGAACTCGTCGTAGGTTGGCGGGCGCTGCGCTTCTAAATAGCGCACTCCCAGCCCACCGCCAATATTAAGGATTTCCACGTTCGCACCGGTTTCGCGAACCACGTTCTGCATGGTTTGCACCATAATCTGTACGGCCTCCACATGGGTTTCCACATCGAGCAACTGCGAGCCGACATGGCAGTGAAGGCCTCTGAAGCGCAATTGGGGCGTGCGCAGCACGCGCCGAACGGCTTCGAGAGCTGAGCCATCGGAGATGTTAAAGCCGAACTTCGTATCTGCTTGGCCGGTACGAATGAGGCGATGAGTCTTCGGATCGACCCCCGGAGTGGCGCGCACCAGCACGGCTGCTTCCGCTTTGTGCACTTCGAGGAGTTGGGAGAGAAGTTCAAGCTCATAGAAGTTATCCAAAATAATAAGCCCTACTCTGGCTTCCAGAGCTGTTTCCAACTCCTCCTTTGACTTGTTGTTGCCATGGAGGGAGATACGCTCGGCAGGAAAGCCAGCCTGCAGCGCGGTGTAAAGCTCGCCTAAAGAGGCTACATCCATGCCGAGACCCTCCTGGTCTACAATGGCGGCGATGGCCAGAGTTAGTAAGGCTTTGCTGGCAAAATAGATTTCATTTTTAGGGTACCGGCTCTCGAAGGCCGCCCGATAGGCGCGACAGTTTGCCCGCAGCGCCGCCTCGTCTATCACGTAAAGCGGCGTACCAAACTCTTTGGCCAGCTGTACGGCGTCGCATCCACCGATCTCCAAATGTCCTTGCGCATTGATGCGCTGAGTTCCTAAAAGCATCCTTCTCTCTCGTATTGAAAGTCAGACTATCATTCTACCCTAAGGAATAGCCTTCGAGGACGGATAGGGAAAGGGAGCCTCTAGGGAGGCTCCCATAATACGGAGATATGACACTCCGTCCGTTCTAAAGCTCAGCGGCTTCTCCCAGCCGCCTGCGAGCAAAACAAACAGAAGGGGGCAGGCCTTGTGCCTACCCCCTACAGGTGCCTATCCTTTTACGGCGGGCTAAAGCCCTGCATTGTCAGTTAAGCATCTTAATAACAGAACAGGTTAGGTTGGCGCTTAGGGATTAGAGGGCGCGCGTCGGCCTCCTTGCAGGTCTCTTTGCAGCACCGCCGGCATCTTTCCACTGCCCTGTGCCGCATTAGGGATACCGTTGGCGTTGATGGCCGTGGGCGAGCCTGGAGGCTGCTGTGGCGGAGCCGAATGGCATCCACCTACGGTTAGCTAGGCAAGCACAGCCAGCAGAACATCTCTCTATATTTGTTTTCCTATTGCTAGCACCTTTCTAAGATGCTAGGGCTGTGGAGCCACTGCCAAGCCTTCTTCCCTTTGCCGAAGCACCGTTTTTTGGGTAGTATGAACCAGATAGAGCAGAGGATTTGTCGAAATGCATGCCGCACAAAGCAAAAACATTGCCAGAAATTTTTGGGTTTTCACCCTTCTTCTCTTGGGAGCGGTGCTCCTTTATGCGCTCTATCCTCGGAAAGTACCTCCCAACATCGAGGAGCTTATTCTCGTGAATGACGTCAACGGAGTCGCTCAGGCCGTGCGTGCGTATCCGTTTCTTCTCAATGCACCCGATTTCCGCCTGCGCACCCCTCTCTTACAGGCCGTTCTTGATGGGCGTAATAAGATCGCCGAGAGGCTTATCGCCGACGGCGCGAACGTGCAAGCCGCCGATTATGAAGGCAGAACGCCTCTTCATGCTGCGGCTGCCACCGATGCCGCCGACCTCATTCCCCTCCTCATTGCCCACGGCGCCGCTGTAGACACCCCAGATAAGGCGGGGAAAACTCCTCTTCATATGGCAGCTCTTGGCGGCCTTCAGGCTGTGGACGCCCTCTTAAAAGCCGGAGCGAACGTCAACGCACAAGATCGAATTGGAGAGACACCCCTGCACCTTGCTGCCGATATGGGCTATACCGCCATCGCGGAAAAGCTTCTTGAATCTGGGGCCGACGTCAATGCGATGGATAACTACGACACAACTCCCCTTCATCGAGCTGCAGTACACGGCCATGTCACTATGGCTGCTCTCCTAATCGCCCACGGCGCCCATATCGAGGCGAAAGATAAGCAAGGTTTCACCCCCCTCACCGTCGCCGTACAAAGCGACCACATCGAAGTTGCGAAGCTCCTCCTCGCTAAAGGCGCCAACGTGAATGTACGCGATAACGCCATGGCAACTCCCCTTCTCCATGCAGCCTTTGTGGGCGATGTCGCCATGGCGGACATATTGCTGAAGCACGGGGCCTCCTTACAAGTGAAGGACGGCGAGGGAGATACGCCGCTACATCGGGCAGCATATGAAGGCCATCTCTCTATGGTGCGCTGGCTTATAGCCCATGGAGCCAATATCAACGCATTGAACAACCTTAATCAAACGCCACTTACTATGGCACGCCAACAGGGAAATGCCGATATCGTTTCGTACTTAGCCCAGCACGGTGGTAAGTAGCCCTTTAAGCCTACTAGGCTATCCGCTGCCCGCCCTCACGAAGAGTGACATACCTGTCTACTGGAATTTGAGCAAAAGTGTCCTGATGGCCGCTCGGCCAACGCACTTTTATATTTACCGGCCCATTCCAATCTCCCAACCCAACATGGACACGTTTGTCGGAAGCCGATTGATAAGACCCATCCGTATGGCAGTGGTGTAACAGTCTTCCTTGGGAAGTCTCTATGATGAGTAACGCGCCTAAACCGTCGCGGTTGCTTTGGGTTCCTTCCAAAAGAATACCAAGCCAATGATGTGTATTGGTCGTTATGTTGTGCATGAGCAGAGGCGCTCCCTCGCTGTCTACAATGAGAATGTCCACCCTCCCATCGTTATCGTAATCTCCAACAGCAAGCCCCCTTCCTACAATGGGTCGGGCAAAGGCAGGGCTGGCCACATTCGTAACCTCTGTAAAGTGGGTTCCTTGTTCATTATGAAACACCGCACAGGGCTGCCGATAAGAGGCGGTTTTATCCACTTCAGCTATGGTATCTTGCACATGGCCGTTCGTAAAGATGAGATCGAGCCAACCATCATTATCCGCGTCGAGCCACTTCGCCGCGAAGGCTACGTACCGCATAACGCTTGGAGCCACACCGAGCAACGTGGACTTATCTACGAACAGGCCGCTGCCCTCATTATGATAGATGTTTTTTACCTCACGTTCAAAGGTAGCCACAACTAGGTCCAGTCGCCCATCGTTATCATAATCTCCCCAATCAAGGCCCATGCCGGCGTGCACGTGCCCCTCAGAATCGAGAGCTACCCCCGCGATGGAGGCCACATTGTGAAAAACTCCTTCAGAAAAGTGCAGCAAATCCCCAGGCATCTCATCGTTGGCAATGGCAATGCTTTGATGCCCCGATCCATCGTAGTCGGCACATGCGATGCCCAGCGCTTTCCCCGACGTAACACCGGAGGAGATCGGAGGCGTGATGTTCTGAAAACGATTGCCTTCGTTTTTGAAGAAAACCGGATACTCCGGTTTATAGTAGCGCGGACCGCAAGCGCCCATCACACCGTTAAAATTGCAAAGTTGTGGGTTAACATGAGGTCCGAATCGCACATAGTTTCCTATCACGAGATCGAGCCGGCCATCGTGAGTTAACTGCACAAACGCGGCGGAACTGCCCCATGGTTGAGGGGGTATCCCCATATCGGCACTGACATCGAGGAAGCTTTTGCCTCCTTCATTATGCAAGAGAGCACCACCCCGATAGGCAGAGAGATAAACATCCACATAGCCATCGTTATCGAAGTCGCCCACTGCACAGCCCCGAAAGTCGCCCTTCAACTTATGCAGCCCCAAATCCTGCGTGACCTCAGTGAAACCTCCTTTCCCATCGCCTTTGTAGAGCGCTAGCTGAGGACCGACGAGAAGAATGTCCAGATTGCCATCGTTATCAAAATCTAGGAAGGCGCAACCGTTTCCTATGGTCTGCAAGATATTTAGGGGACGAGGGCCGGGCACAGCCCAGCGATAGCGGATGCCCGCCTGTTGAGTTACCTCTTCATAGTGAAAGGGCGCATCTGCTTTTGCAGGCGCACCGGTGCCAACAGCGGAGATGTGCCGCGAAAGGGAACAGCCTCCCATGGTAAGCCCACCGCCGAGTAACAGCAAAAGATCACGGCGTGAAAGTTCACATCGTCTCATCGAAGCCCCTTAATCGTCTCCCTTAGTCCAACAAAATCAAAGCAACCATTCTTTAGCGTCTATTCAGCGGTTGTGTATTGAATGTTGCGTGCTGCAAAGCTTGCAAACCCCGTAAAGCTTTCGCCTGATTGCGCTCTAGAAGTTCGGCGGCCTCAAGGTAGTTCTGAGCTTTATCGGGTTCACCTCCGCTTAGGTAAAGATCGGCAAGCCTACGGTAGAGAATACTCTCTTCAGGGTGTTGTTGAATGGCATCTTGCAACGCTTTTACCTGCGCCAGATAGCGGGTCAGATCGGTAGCGCTTCGCTCAGCAGCCTGCGCCTCACGAATTCGCCCTGCCTCCTGACATGCACGTGCCAAAGCGATCGTTGCCGCCACATCGTGCACATCGCGTTTGAGTGCGCTCTCTAAAAAAGGAATGGCCTGCTCGGGCTTTCCCTCCTGTTGAAGCAACCGCCCCAGTGCCGAAAGTATGGCTGAATTCTGTGGCTCCATGCTTAGGGCGACTCGCAAATCGCCTTCGGCCTCCTGCAGGCGAGCAGGCGTAACGTTATACTCTTGCAGCGTTATCGCAAGCAGAAAGTAGGTTCGTGCTTCATAGGGTGCATCCCACAGACGGCGACGTAGCACCTGCTCGGCCTCACGGTAGTGATAGGTCGCCCGCAACGTATCGGCGTAGTGGGGATAGAAATCCGTGCGATTAGGTGCGAGTTTGACTGCCTGCTGATAGGCCTGCAGGGAACGTCCTAAATCAAGCTGCTGGTTGAAATAGGCTCGTCCCAGCCCGATCCAGGCATCGGGGTTTTTGGGGGCGAGCGTCACAGCCTTCTGAAAAATATCTACGGCCATTTGCAGAATGTGCTTATCCAACGCGACCTGGCCTAGCCCCAACAGAGAGGCCAGATCGTTTGGGTGTTCTTTAAGGCAGGCCTCATACTCTAAGCCGGCCTTTCCAACCTCTCCCTCATGAAAAAGCGCATCGGCGAGATCTCGATGAATACGCAACGAGTTTGGGGCAAGACGATACGCCTTTTGGAGTACAGCTACCGCCTCGGCGTAGCGCCCATCTTTTAGCAAGGCCTCACCCCATAAACGCTGGACTGCCGGATTGCTGAGCTGCCGCAATGCCCACGCTCTTCGCGTAGCATAACCACTACGCTCCGGAAAGCAGTGTCCATACCAATCGGCGAAAAGGTTCAGAAAACTTCCCTGGGTATATCGTGCCACAAGGCTATGAGGCCCTACAGGCGAGATGGTCGCAGCCAAGGTTAGAGAGGGGGTATCGGGTGGTAGAGCACGACATCGCTGAATGGCAGACTGCAGCAAGGGAGCGTCTTGAGGATGCTGCATTCCCGCCATAAGGACGGCCCAGGCCAGGTTCCGATCGTCACGGGCTGCTTCGGTCGCCGCCCAAGTGAGCCATAGGTAAGGGTTATCTTCTCCAGCGGAGACGGCCTGTTCCAGGTAGCGTGCAGCGGCATCATATTGACGGGCCTGAGCCAGTCTCGCTCCCAACAAGGCCATCAAAGAACCATCATAAGGCCTTTGTCGAGCCGCTTGTTGGAGATCGGGCAGATAGGCTTCGGAAAGCCATGTCTGGTGCCAGGCGCGTAGACAAAGAGTGCCGAAGCCAAGAAGAACGGCCAGCCAAAACAGTCTCATGAGATAACGAGCTTTGTACCAAGATTTTACCCTTCCTTGGAGGACTGCTTTACCGGAGCCTATCTGTTCTCCTGCCATCACGGCCTTCGGTTGACTCATCGTCCCGCTTTTATACAGATATGTTGAGGCATTTAGGGTTTCGTAGGTGGAGGACTTGAGCTAGGCGTCGTTGTGCTCACAGGGGGCGCCTGCCCTTTTTGTTGCAACTGCTGCTCCACCTGAGCGCGATAGGCAGGAGGCGCCATATTGAGATATCGCATGGCGCTCGGTGGGATGTGCGACTTGTCTAAATTGACCTTCGCCTTTGGAGGCCCTCCACAACCGACGAGCATGACGAACAATAGAAGAGCACTTAGCTCAAGACATTTCTTATAAGTCATCGTTGGTCACTCCTTTCGTTTAAAGCTCCATTATAAGACCTCTAGGGGGAAAAGGCGGTGTGATTGCTCACACCGCCTCACTGCTGAATAAGCAGCAGAACTACGGGCTGAACGTTTGGGTTGGCTTAACCCGTTTGAACAACCAGAAGTCATCGTGGCGGACATCGCCCCAGCGCTGCACCTTCACATGGCCATCCGCGAAGACGTAGTTGCCTTGGTTACGATGGCCTTTGGAGGGAACGGTGCTAGTGTAGGCACCGCTACACGGCCCGTTGTAGGAGTCAACAGGAGCGACGGGTGGGAACTGCCTCCCTGCTAACTTAGCAGTATCGCATCCGGTGAACAGGTCACCCCATGGACTGCCGACCATAGCATCGTTAGCGGTACCGTTATCGGCATTCCCTGCATAGGACTCTACGACAGCGATCGTTTCAGCAGGACGATCAATGCCGGCAATGGAATAGCCCTGCCCCCAAGCGCTCATCCCTGTGTTGGGGTCGGCCCCACCGTTCCCTGTAGCATCCCATTGATAAGTATTGATGTTACCGACATAACCATAAGACCGAGGAATCTGTTTCTTAGCATAGCTTCCATCCCAGAAAGAGCCGATCCAACTGTTATCTCTCCTGATCGCGTCGCTGGGGCAAGTCCACAGCTGGTCGTTTTTAACATAGGGCATCAGCTGCATTTCGAATGGGATGGGGAAGGGACTCCAGCCTCCACCCCCGTTAATCGGTGGAATATTGGCAAAAGCGGTAGGCATTACCTCGTCATAGTCCTGCACATACATGGCCAAGGCCAACCCGATCTGCTTCTCATTGCTCAAACAGACCGTTGCGCGAGCCGATTCGCGCGCTTGGGCGAACACCGGGAAAAGAATCGCAGCCAGAATCGCGATAATCGCGATGACGACGAGTAGTTCAATTAGTGTAAACGCTTTTTTGTACACTTTCTATTTCTCCTTGAATTTTTGTGTATAGTGGAAGAAAAATCCGACTTCCCATCCTTTCGTTAAGCGAGTTAACGTTGATTATGATCTCTGAGAGATCGAAACCCTGCACTTTTCTGTTCTTTACTTAATTAAAATTAAATTTAGTACCTCCTTTCAGTGATATCGGCAACCTTTGGTAAGGAACGATGCTTCTAAAAACATTAGTTCAAGGCGCATCCTATACACAATATAACACAGTTTTACGCTGCTGTCAACTCTTTTTTTGACAAAAATAGACCGCCTCCTATGCACTTGCTTGGCAGAAGGGGTTCAATGGGAGTAGCCTCTGGTAAAAAACGAGGGAGCACCGGCACATGCGCGATGCTCCCTCGCCTGCTTTCGAGACAACTATGGGCTGAAAGTCTGAGTAGGTTTACTGCGCTTGAACAGCCAGAAGTCATCGTGGCGTACATCCGGCCAGCGCGTCACCTTCGCGTGCCCGTCAGCAAAGATGTAGTTGCCTTGGTTGAAGTGACCACGACATGGACGTACACCGGTATACCAATCCTTACATGGTTCGTTCACATAAGAGTCGACAGGAGCAACCGGTGGGAACTGCCTTCCTGCCAACTTAGAGGTGTCGCAGTTGGTAAACAGATCGCCCCATGGGCTTCCCACCATAGCATCGTCGAACCCGTTAGAGAAAAGCCCCCAAGATTCCACGATCGCTATCGTTTCTGCCGGCTTATCGATTCCCGCCAATGAGTAGCCCTGTCCCCAAGCACTCATACCCGTGTTCGGGTCAGGACTATTCGGATCGATGGCATCGTGCTGATAGGTGTTCAGATTGCCCACATAACCGTAGGATCGGGGAATCTGCCGGGCGGCATAACTCCCGTCCCAGAAGGAACCGATCCAGTTGTTGTCACGTGGGGCATCATCGCTCGGACAATGCCATATATAATCATTTTTTACATATGGCATCAACTGCATTTCATATGGGATCGGGAAGGGACTCCACCCCCCACCTCCATTGATAGGTGGAATGTTGGCAAAGGCCGAAGGCATCATCTCATCATAGTCCTGTACATACATAGCCAAGGCCAACCCGATCTGCTTCATGTTGCTAATACACACAGCCGATCGTGCCCGCTCGCGCGCTTGCGCGAAGACGGGAAACAGAATCGCCGCAAGTATCGCTATAATAGCGATGACGACGAGCAATTCGATTAAGGTGAAACCTTTTTTCTTGAGCATTTTCGTTTTTCCTCCTCATCAGTTTTCTAGCAGAGCTTGATGACCTAATAGGTCATTGAACGAAGAGTTGAGAGACTGCTCGATTCTGTTCTTTTTATGTTCCTGTTACATCCCCCCTTCCTTTATTTATTTCACTGACTAACACATACCACATAAATCCTTGTAAACCGCAGGTTGGGTCTATCATATTCTGTTCTGTTTCTATATTATAGAGTACTTTTTCTGACTTGTCAAGTCCTCTTCAGTTAAAGAAGATGCTCCTACATGTCTTCATCTGAGAGATCGCTTGCAAAAGAGAATAAGAAAAGTAACACCTAAGCTTCCATCTATCCTCCACAAGAACGCCCATATGACCTACTGCTCGTATATCACACCAAACACAAGGATCAAGTATAATTAACCCGATAGCCGATACTCAAACCCATCGAAGCATTATGAAACTATTTTTCTTTAGCCTGGTGACCTTAGGAGCACTCTGCCCAAATCTATCTGTGGCTACACCGCCTCCATCATCCTTAAATAACCTGCTAACTCCAATTCAGACGCATTACAACCTTCCCGCTCTAGCCGGCTGCATCGTCACTTCAAAAGGCCTTTTTGCCGTCGGTGCCGTTGGCGTGCGTAAGTACAACAGCGATGTGCCTGTTACCTTAGACGACCCATTCCATCTAGGCTCCGACACGAAGGCGATGACCGCCTTTCTTGTTGCCCTTTTGGTTGAACAGGGAAAGCTTCAGTGGGATACCCCCCTTTCACAAGCCCTCCCTCAACTCGTCGCCCAGATGCAACCGGCCTATCGGAGCGTTACCATTCGTATGCTTCTGGAACATCGCAGCGGGTTTTCCGCGGAAAGCTGGCCCCCCAGACAAACGTTTCAAAGCCTACATCACCTCCCCGGCACACCTATGGAGCAACGGCTTGCCTACGCCCGCATGATCTTGTCCGATCCCCCTGTGAATACCGCCGGCACAACCTTTCTCTACTCTAATCGCAACTACGCCCTACTAGGGGTCATCCTCGAACAGATCACCCATACCTCTTGGGAAACGCTCATTACCCAAAAACTCTTTCGCCCGCTTCACATGAACACAGCCGGGTTCGGCGCCATGGGAACTTCAAACCAGCTAGATGCCCCGTGGCAACACGTGCTTGGCCCTGAAGGGAAACCGATTCCCATTTCGCCCGGCCCCCTAAGCGATAACCCCGACGTTATCGCTCCGGCAGGAAAAGTCCACTGCTCCATAGAAGATTGGGCCAAGTTCATTCGGTGCGTTTTGCGCGGGATGGAAGGTCACAGCGGACTTTTGAAGGCCACAACTCTCCAACAACTCCTTGCTCCCTCCCCAGGCAGCAGCTATGCGGGCGGATGGATCATCACCGATCGTTCCTGGGCTGACGGGCGCGTCTATACTCACGCCGGCAGCAACACGATGAACTTCTGCGTGGCATGGGTGGCCCCAAAACGTGATTTCGCCGTGCTCATCGCCACCAATATCGGCGGTGAAAGCGCTACCGAAGCCTGCGATGCGGCAGCCAGCGCTCTCATCCACTTCTACCTGAGTTCGTCCACAACCTCCAAATAGACCGAATTTGGACCTAAGGAGACACACGTTGCCAGAGAAACCTATGCGTTACCGACGTTTTGGCCGTACGGAGCTTTCGATGCCCGTCTTCTCCTGCGGCGGCATGCGCTACCAACACAAATGGCAGGACGTGCCGCCAGAAGAGATTCCAAGCGAAGGACAGGCCAACCTCGAGGCCACCATCCATCGCGCCCTAGAACTCGGCATTAACCACATCGAGACGGCGCGCGGCTACGGCACCAGCGAGATGCAACTTGGATGGGTGCTTCCGAAGCTACCTCGTGAAAAACTTATCGTGCAGACCAAGGTGGCTCCTGCCGAGAACCCGGCGGATTTCCTCCAAACTTTCAGGCGCTCTATGGCCTATCTTAAACTGGACTATGTAGACCTACTGGCCTTTCACGGTATCAATAACGACGCCTTGCTCGATCAGGTTCTTCGCAAGGGGGGCTGTTTAGAGGCGGCTCGGGGTCTGCAGCGCGAGGGGCGTGTGCGCTTTATCGGCTTCTCCACCCACGCCCCTTGTCGCGTCATCCTACGCGCCATTGAGACCGGCGAGTTCGACTACGTGAACCTTCACTGGTACTTTGTTAACGAGCAGAACTGGCCGGCCGTTGAAGCCGCCGCGCGTCACGATATGGGCGTGTTCATCATCTCCCCATCGGATAAGGGCGGGATGCTCTATCGGCCACCGGCCAAAATCATCGCCCTGTGTGCCCCCTTCACCCCCATGCAGTTCAACGATCTCTTTTGTTTAGCTCGCCCCCAGGTGCATACCCTGAGCGTGGGCGCAGCTTGCCCCACCGACTTCGACGAGCACGTGGCCGCCCTCGACTTTTATGACCGGCTGCCGGAGGCCATCGCTCCGGTCGAAGCACGCCTGCGAGCAGAACTAGAGCGTGTTGTGGGAAGCGACTGGGCGAACGGATGGTGGCAAGGGATTCCGGAGTACCATGAGGTTCCCGGTGAGGTTAATGTTATGGAGATACTGCGCCTTTGGACCTATGCACGCGCCTTCGATCTGGTGGAATGGGGGCGGATGCGCTATAACCTGTTGGGCAACGGAGGACACTGGTTTCCCGGCAACAATGCCGCCTCTTTCGATGAAGCCCAGCTACGCTCGGCTCTGGCGCAAAGCCCCTTTGCAGATCGCATTCCACACATACTGCGCGAGGCCCATGCAATGCTTCAAGGAGAGGCACAGAAACGCCTGAGCCAAAGCGAGTGATCATTAATCTTTACCAATCGGGGCTGGTTTGGGGCATAGCATCGCCTTCTTGTTCGAGAAGGCGTTCTGCTTGAATGGCGGCCATACAACCCGACCCGGCGGCGGTTACTGCCTGCCGATATTCCTGATCTTGCACATCGCCCGCCGCAAAAACCCCGTAAACGCTCGTGCGAACGTCGTGATGCGTTCGTATGTAGCCGTTTTCATCGAGTTCGAGTTGCCCCACGAAGAGATCGGTATTCGGTTTGTGCCCGATGGCCACAAACAACCCCGATACGGGCAGCTCACGCCGCTCCCCCGTCTTTACATTCCGAAGGGTGAGACCGGTTACTCTTTTTAGAGCCGGATCGTGCACGCGCTCAACCACCGAATCCCAAATGAACTCGATTTTAGGGTTGCTGAAGGCGCGCTGCTGCATGATTTTGGAGGCGCGCAACGTATCCCGCCGATGGATAACGGTAACTTTTGTGGCATGGTTTGTAAGATAGATGGCCTCTTCCAGGGCCGTGTCTCCGCCTCCAACTACGGCCACCTCCTTGCCTCGAAAGAAAAAGCCGTCGCAGGTGGCACAAGCCGAAATGCCGGCCCCACCGAGGCCGCCCTCCCAAACCGGTTTTTCTTCCGGCAGACCAAGCCACTTCGCCACAGCGCCCGTGGCGATAATCAACGTTTTGCCCTCATAAACCGTGTCACCGACCCAAACTTTAAAGGGACGTTGTGAGAGGTCCACCTTGGTGGCCAAATCCTCTACCAGCTCAATGTTAAAACGAAGCGCCTGTTTGCGCATATTCATCATCAACTCCGGCCCTTGAATGCCTTCGGCAAAGCCGGGGTAGTTTTCGACCTCGGTGGTGATCATCAGTTGGCCGCCGGCACCGGGCAGCTCTTGCCCACGCCCTACGCCACCATCAATGAGAAGAGGACGCAGATTGGCCCTACCGGCATAGATGGCCGCCGTATAGCCTGCCGGCCCCGAGCCGAGAATGATTACTTTATGCAACATTTTCCCTTCCTAAGGAGGTTATGGGGTTGAACCGGTGCCGCAGAGTTGGTGAAAATAGCGCAACACCTTACGAACATAGTCCTGCGTCTCTTTATACGGCGGAACCCCCGCATATTTCTTCACAGCGCCGGGGCCGGCGTTATAGGCCGCCATAGCAAGCCGAATCTGCTCGTCGCTAAGCGAGCCATCGGGAGCAGCGTAGGCTTGATAGCGGTTGAGACACTCTCGCAACTCCATCACGCCTCCCCAAATGTTCTGTGCGATGTCGTAGCCATTGGTTAGGCCGTAGCGCTGCACCTCGTCCGGCATCAGCTGACAAAGCCCCATGGCGCCCTTGTTGGAGGTGCACTTGGGATCGAAATCCGACTCGGCGATAATCATGGAGACGGTCAGTCGCGGGTCTACCTGCAACTGGTACGAGTCGGTAAGCAAACAGTAGGTAATAAGGCCGACATCTCGATCGGATAGAGAGGGGTTTCGAGAAGCGATATATTGGAAGTAGGGAAGAAACATGGGTCGGAGTTCCGGTGGCATCGCAGCCGTGTAGACGGCCGTTTGAACGCTAGCATCTCCCTCCACAGCAAGAGGCGCTCGCACTTCGCCACCACGAGCGGGCATACTTCCTCGCAGATCGGGCGGCAGTGAGCGGCGGAAGGCCTGTAGCCATTGGGCTTTATCCCACATCTTCTGCAGCTTTTGCGCCTCGGCTTGCGTTTTGGCGTCGGTTAATGCGGCCTCTACATCGTCCTCTAAAGCGGCGGCCAGCACCCTATATTTGGGGATGTTGGAGCCGGCCTCGAGAGCCTCCACCCGCAACAGCACGCGAATGGTTGCTGCACCGCCCATATCTTGCAGTTCACTAAAAAAAGTCTTCTCATTGGCAGGGACGTTGAGAGAGAGAGGGTCATTCACATCGTTTGTCGGCAAAAGCAGCACGGTAACGTTGTTGCCGCCGCCGGCCCACCCCATTACTTTGCCTTGCACTTCTAGTGCGTATCCTTCATAGTGGGCCGGATCGGCTTCGACCTGTTTCGGGCTAAGTGCGGGATTGTAGTGGGCACGGGCACGTAAGAGCAGATAGTGGGCACCATCGCTGGCTTTGGCGCTTTGAAGGCTCAAAAGGCCGCTCCACCCAACCCACAGGAGAACAAGGAGAACTGTTTTTCTTGGTGGCATAGAACGCTGTTCCGAGCAAGCTGCTTTAAAAGGGAAACGGCACAGCGGATAAACTGTGCCGTGAATACTGCTTTAGAGCGGAGAGACCGGGATTCGAACCCGGGGTAGGGGCAATACGCCCCTACAACTGATTAGCAGTCAGCCGCTTTCGACCACTCAGCCATCTCTCCGTACGTGCTTTTATATTGTATCACAATCCACAGAAAATTGCAAA
>NZ_DATGLN010000231.1:0-1529 GCF_035294165.1 Chthonomonas sp. | reverse complement strand
TAGCAGGGAAGAGGCTGCGGCTCTTCGTTATCTGCGCCATGCACGTCCTGCACGTGTTTGCAACCTCTTCGTTTTGGTTATTCCAAACCCACGAGGATTTCTCAACACGGTAACTCTACCAGGTTATTGGGAATTAGAGAGAGGTGGTAGAGCGAGCTGTTGGGTTTTTTCGGTTTTATCGTTTGTCCACCCCGCCGAGAAGAGCAGAGAAAACTGAGCGGGATCGGGCTGTTGTTCCAGTTGAATGCGGGCTGTATAGAGCGTGCCGGGCAGAGCGACGCCCTGCTGGATGACCACTTTATCGCCCTGCGATGCGGGTAAACCAGGCTGAAGGCGCACCAACGCAATGGTGAAGTGCAGAGAGGCACCCTTCGACGAGGTTGCAGGTACCTGGAAATGCACCTCTAAATAGCCACCCTGCCCGTTCTGGTTGGCCTGCCAGTCCACAGTAGGTTGCGGAATAGGCATCGGTTTTTGCGCGGGATGCAGCCAACCGAACAGCCTATCCGGCAGCCCTAAAGCGGCATGGCGAGCCGGTGTGAACTGGAGACCTGCCAGCAGAACAATGAGCACGAGAGCGGCCGCCGCAAGCACCTGGGGACGCCAAAGTTGTCGCCAGTTGCTCAAAAGCTTGGGCCGTTCACGTTGCAAAGGCTCCTCATCGAGTTTTGCAAGAATGCGCTCATGAAGGGATGGAGGCGGTTCTACGCTTGGCAGACGGTCGAGATCGGCCCAAACCTGTCGAAATCCCAGCATTCCCTCCCGACAGGAAGGGCACTGTTGAAGGTGCGCCTCGAACGCCGCCAGCAGGGCCTTATCCATATCCCCCGAAACATAGTCCGAAAAGAGTTCTATAGCATCTTGACATTGCATCGGTTTCATCCACCATTACGAGCCGGAGGCATCGTATCTTTTAAGTCCACTTTTTTGGACGACGCCTCAGCAAGTTATGTTCCGTCCATTAAAACGCCTCGCGGATCGGCTCCAGCTTCTCCCGAAGGGCCAGACGCGCGCGGTTAAGGCGCGATTTTACCGTGCCAATAGGCAGCGATAGCACCTCCGCGATCTCCTCATACGAAAGCCCATCTACATGGTAAAGCACAATCATCGCCCGCTGGTATTCGGGCAAACTCTCAATGGCTTTTTGTAAAAGCTCTTGGCGCTGTTGGGCCTCCACCAACTCTTCCGGCCCGGGAGAGGGGTCTTCGATCTGACGGGTCACTTGGCTCTCTTCTAGCTCAACATACTCTTCGAGCGACAGGGTTTGCCGATTCTTTTGGCGCTTTCGGCGATCCAGATAGACGTTGGTGACGATGCGATAGAGCCATGTGGAAAAATTAGCGTCGCCTCGAAAGTTATTGATTGCCTGATAAACGCGCAGAAACGCTTCCACCGTAATGTCGCCGGCCTCGTCGTAGTTGCCGCTTAAACGATAGGCCAAGTTATAGACGCGCTTTTCATGCATCCGTACCAAAGCATCGAAGGCGCGGCGATCGCCCTCTTTGCTGCGCTCAATCAGTCGTTGTTCA
>NZ_DATGLN010000230.1:0-1532 GCF_035294165.1 Chthonomonas sp. | reverse complement strand
TAGCAGGGAAGAGGCTGCGGCTCTTCGTTATCTGCGCCATGCACGTCCTGCACGTGTTTGCAACCTCTTCGTTTTGGTTATTCCAAACCCACGAGGATTTCTCAACACGGTAACTCTACCAGGTTATTGGGAATTAGAGAGCGGTGGTAGAGCGAGCTGTTGGGTTTTTTCGGTTTTATCGTTTGCCCACCCCGCCGAGAAGAGCAGAGAAAACTGAGCGGGATCGGGCTGTTGTTCCAGTTGAATGCGGGCCGTGTAGAGGGTACCGGCCAGAGCGACGCCCTGCTGTACGACCACCTTATCGCCCTGCGATACGGGCAAACCAGGCTGAAGGCGCACCAACGCAATGGTAAAGTGCAGGGATGCATCCTTCGATTCGGTGGCAGGCACCTGAAAATGCACCTCTAGGTAGCCACCTTGCCCGTTCTGGTTGGCCTGCCAGTCCACAGTAGGTTGCGGAATGGGCATCGGTTTTTGAGCGGGATGCAGCCAACCGAACAGCCTATCCGGCAGCCCTAAAGCGGCTTGGCGAACCGGAGTGAACTGGAGACCCGCCAGAAGAACAATGAGCACGAGAGCGGCGGCCGCGAGCACCTGGGGGCGCCAAAGTTGCCGCAAACTGCCCAAAAGCTTGGGTCGCTCGCGTTGAAGAGGCTCCTCATCGAGTTTTGCCAGAATGCGCTCATGAAGGGAGGGAGGCGGTTCTATGCTGGGCAGAAGATCGAGATCGGCCCAAACCTGCCGAAATCCCTGCACTCCCTCCCGACAGGAAGGGCACTGTTGAAGGTGGGCCTCAAACGCCGCTCGCAGGGCACTATCCATATCCCCCGAAACATAGTCCGAAAAGAGTTCTAAAGCATCTTGACACTGCATCGGTTTCATCCACCATTACGAGCCAGAGGCATCGCATCTTTTAAGTCCACTTTTTTTGGACGACGCCTCAGCAAGTTATGTTCCGCACATGTTAAAACGCCTCGCGGATCGGCTCCAGCTTCTCCCGAAGGGCCAGACGTGCGCGGTTAAGGCGCGATTTTACCGTACCAATAGGCAGCGATAGTACCTCCGCGATCTCCTCGTAAGAAAGCCCATCTACATGATAAAGCACAATCATCGCCCGCTGGTATTCGGGCAAACTCTCAATGGCTTTCTGTAAAAGCTCTTGGCGTTGCTGTGCTTCCACCAACGCCTCCGGCCCAGGAGAGGGGTCTTCGATCTGGCGGGTTACTTGGCTCTCTTCCAGCTCAACATACTCTTCAAGCGACAGGGTTTGCCGATTCTTTTGGCGCTTTCGGCGATCAAGATAGACGTTGGTGACGATGCGATAGAGCCACGTGGAGAAATTAGCGTCGCCTCGAAAGTTATTTATCGCCTGATAGACGCGCAGAAAAGCCTCCACCGTAATGTCGCCGGCCTCGTCGTAGTTGCCGCTTAAACGATAGGCCAAGTTATAGACGCGCTTTTCATGCATCCGTACCAAAGCATCGAAGGCGCGGCGATCGCCCTCTTTGCTGCGCTCAATCAGTCGTTGTTCA
>NZ_DATGLN010000229.1:0-3010 GCF_035294165.1 Chthonomonas sp. | reverse complement strand
ATGCATCTAATTGCTGCAAGATCACCCTTTTAGGAGAACGCCCTCCATGACATGCGAAGCACGGGTCATTGTCATCACCTCCGGCAAAGGCGGTGTTGGCAAAACCACCACCACGGCCAACATAGGCGTAGCCCTCGCCGCCCTCGGCGAAAAAGTGGCCTTGGTGGATGCGGATATCGGGCTGCGCAACCTCGATCTCGCCCTAGGCCTTGAAAACCGCATCGTTTACGATATTGTAGATGTGGTGGAAGGCCGTGCAAAACTGCGTCAAGCGCTCGTTCGCGATAAACGCCATCAAAATCTCGCACTGCTTCCTGCAGCCCAAACGCGCGATAAAAGCGCCGTAAGCCCTCGCCAAATGCAGCAGGTCATCACCGAACTGAAAGACGAGGGTTTTGGGTTCATTCTCATTGACTGTCCCGCCGGCATCGAACAGGGGTTTCGTAACGCCACGGCCGGCGCTACCGAGGCGATCGTGGTAACCAACCCTGAAATGGCTTCTGTACGCGACGCCGACCGCATCATCGGCCTGCTCGAAGCGCAAGAGCTGCGCGACCCCATGCTCGTTGTAAACCGCATTCGTGTGCAGATGGTGAAAAACCAGGAGATGCTCGGCGTGGAGGACGTGCAGGAGGTGCTCGGTAAATCGGTACGCCTTTTGGGCATCGTGCCCGACGACGAGAGCATTATCACCTCTACAAACCGCGGAGAGCCTGCCGTTCTCAGTGAAAATAGCCAGGCAGGGCGAGCTTTTCACAACATCGCACGTCGCCTTCGCGGCGAAGAGGTGCCTTTTTCAGAACTAGAAGAGAAAACCGGCCTTTTAGAGCGGCTGCGCAAGATGTTTGCCGGAAAGAGATAGACGTTCGGGAGCGAGGAGCGGAGCCATGACAATGAATATTCTAGAGAAACTGTTTGGGCGGGGAAGCAAATCGCCACGCAGCGTGGCTAAAGACCGCCTGCACCTAGTGCTGATGCACGATCGGGCTGCCATCTCCCCGGCCATCATGGACGAGATGCGTCGTGAGATACTTAAAGTTCTGTCGCGCTACATGGATATTGATGAGAGCGCATTGGAGATGAATGTGGAGCGCGAAAACAACACGGTCGCCCTCATTGCCAACGTTCCTATACGGCGCATCTACACCGAAAAGATAGACTAACCCTTCACGGCAGCGACACTCGCTCCCCAATAGGCCCTATCCAATACGGCACGCCAGGATATTTGGCCTCCAAAAATTGGGTGAATTTCGTCGGGTCCTCCTGGTTGCCCACGAACATATCGTAATGCGAAGGGACCACGAGTCGAGGGCGCAACTCGCCGGCAAGTTCCACAGCTTCTTGGTAAGTGAAATTGCCTATAATGCCGCGGCGATAGCGTTCGGCATCGCGTCCGTTAATAGGTAAAAACAGCACGTCGAACTGCGGCCACTGTTGTAGGGTCGAGAGCAAGCCCTCGTACATAATGGTATCGCCGGAATGGTAGAACCTTAAGCCGTTCGCTTCCACCACATAGCCCAGGTAGGGGAAGCCTACACCGGGCTTTTCGTCGAAGAACTCGTGCTTGCTTTTAATGGCCGTGATGCGCGCCCCTCGCTCCTCTAAAACTCCACCGGCATTGAGAGGTCTTAAACGTTCCTCGGGAATAAGCGCCTCCTGAAGCATTCTCTCGGTCTCGGTGGGGGGGCATACAAAAATCGCGTTAGGCGAGGCCTGTACCATGGCACGTAGGGTCTCAGGGCAAAGGTGGTCACCGTGGCCATGGGTTACCAACACAAAATCGGCATAACGCCCCTCTGCAGGGGTAAGCGGCGGTGGATTACACCGCGATTCCCAGGCGGCAAACCAGGGGTCAATGTAGAAAACGAGGGCATCCACCCGTACTACAAAGGTGTGTTGGCCTAACCACCAAAACGCACCCCGCTCTGTTGGGTCACAAGGCCGTGCGATGTCCTCAAGAAGTCTGGTATGTGTTTGGGCTGTAGCGACTCGCACTCTCGATTCGGGTCTCATGGCCGCCCTCTAGTGATGCCCATAGTTGATAAACAGCTCGCTTACCGAGCTATCTTCATGAATGCGACGAATGGCATCGGCGATGAGAGGCGCCACCGAAAGCACCTTGATCTTTGGAATGCGTTTATGCTCTGGAAGAGGCACCGTATCCGTGACCACCAAGGTTTCAAGGGGAGAGCATTGAATGCGCTCTACCGCCTTGCCCGACAACACGGCGTGCGTGCAACAGGCGTGAACGGCGGCCGCTCCCCGCTCCATCAGCGCTTCAGCTCCTTGTACAATGGTTCCGGCCGTGTCAATCATGTCGTCAATCATCACACAGGTTTTGCCCGCCACATCCCCGATGATCTCCATGATCTCCACTTTATTGGGTGCAGGGCGTCGTTTGGCAATAATGGCGATGGGGGTATTAAGATGTTCGGCCAGGGCACGCGCACGCGCCACACCACCTACATCGGGCGATACCACCACCGTGTTTCCATTGTAAAGCCCTTCAGAGCGCAGATATTCGGCGATAATGGGGCCGGCGTAGAGATGATCGACGGGCAGGTCGAAAAAACCTTGAATTTGGCCGGCATGTAGGTCTACACACAGCACCCTGCTGGCCCCCGCCGTCGTGATGAGGTTTGCCACCAAGCGCGCGGTTACCGGCTCGCGCGGGCGAACTTTCTTGTCTTGGCGCGCATAGCCGTAATAAGGCAACGCCACGGTGATCCTGCGGGCGGAGGCACGGCGAAACGCATCTATCATGATGAGCAGTTCCATGAGGTTATCGTTCACGGGAGCACATGTAGGCTGAATAATAAAGATATCTTGGCCGCGTGCGCTCTCCTCGATCTTCACCCCAATCTCACCATCGGAGAACTTACTGACCTGTATTGCACCAAGCTCGATGCCAAGCTCTCGAGCAATTTTTGCCGCCAACTCCGGGTTGGCGTTCCCTGTGAAAACGCGCAGGGTGTTGGTTTGCATCCGCTCTCTCCTTGCCATAGGGCCT
>NZ_DATGLN010000228.1:0-1172 GCF_035294165.1 Chthonomonas sp. | reverse complement strand
AGTCGCGTCGAGTAGACCCGAAGCGGGATGATCTACCCATGGTCAGGGTAAAGCGGCAGTAAAATGCCGTGGCGGCCCGAACCGGTGAGAGTTGAAAATCTCTCGGATGAACTGTGGGTAGGGGTGAAAGGCTAATCAAATTCCGTGATAGCTGGTTCTCCTCGAAATATATTGAGGTATAGCCTCGGATGATGGCTGGCGGAGGTAGAGCACTGGATGGGCTAGGGTCCTTACCGGGATACCAAACCTAACCAAACTCCGAATGCCGCCAAGCTTAATCCGGGAGTCAGACTATGGGCGATAAGGTCCATGGTCGAAAGGGAAACAGCCCAGACCGCCGGCTAAGGTCCCCAAGTTGATGCTAAGTGGGAAAGGATGTGGGAGCACCCAGACAACCAGGAGGTTGGCTTAGAAGCAGCCATCCTTTAAAGAAAGCGTAACAGCTCACTGGTCAAGTGAACCCGCGCCGAAAATGTAACGGGGCTTAAGCATCACACCGAAGCCGCGGGCTTTCCTGCGAAGGAAAGCGGTAGAGGAGCGTTCCAGTTGCCTGTGAAGTACGACCGGCAAGGACGTATCGAGGCCCTGGAAGCGATTATGCAGACACGAGTAGCGATAAAGAGGGTGAGAAACCCTCTCGCCGTGAGTCCAAGGTTTCCTGGGTAAAGGTAATCTTCCCAGGGTTAGTCGGTGCCTAAGCCGAGGCTGAAAAGCGTAGGCGATGGAAAGCAGGTTAATATTCCTGCACCACCATTGAGGCGTTTGAGCGATGGGGAGACGGAGGAGGGTAGGTCAGCCGGGTGTTGGATGTCCTGGTTTAAACCCGTAGGCTGAAGCGGCAGGCAAATCCACCGCTTCGCATGGCCGAGAGGCGATAACGAGCGATTGCGTCAGCTCTCGCGAAGTGACTGAGCCCATGCTCCCGAGAAAATCCTCTAAGCGAGTCTCAGCGGTGACCGTACCACAAACCGACTCAGGTGGACGGGTAGAGCATACCAAGGCGCTTGAGAGAACCGTGGTTAAGGAACTCAGCAAAATGACACCGTAACTTCGGAAGAAGGTGTACCTGCTGATGTCAGGGGCTTCGCGCCCCGAAGCGTCGGCGGGTCGCAGAGAGCAGGGGGTAGCGACTGTTTAGCAAAAACACAGGACTCTGCCAAGCCGCAAGGCGA
>NZ_DATGLN010000227.1:0-3732 GCF_035294165.1 Chthonomonas sp. | reverse complement strand
ACAACGCTTTGATATTACCGCCGTCTCTATGGGCAATCCCCATGTGGTTATCTTCGTAGATAACATAGACCATTTTCCCGTATCCCGCTTCGGCCCGCTCATCGAAAATCACCGGGCATTCCCGGAGCGTACCAACGTTCAATTCGTGCAGGTATGTAGCCCAACCGAAATCATCCTGCGTACATGGGAACGCGGAGCAGGCGAAACCCTCGCCTGTGGCACCGGGGCTTGTGCCGCTGTGGTTGCTTCCGTTCTGAATAATAAAACCACACGCAATGTACTTGTCCACCTCCCCGGAGGGGATCTGCGTGTTGAATGGATGGGCGACCAACGTGTCATGATGACCGGTCCGGCCGAAGAGGTATTCGAAGGCGACTTTCCAGTCTAACAAATGCGGTGAACCACTATGAGCGACTATGTCATCGGTGTAGATGTCGGCACCGGTAGCGCACGAGCGGGGCTTTTTGACCTTCATGGCAAACTTCTCGCGATGGCCGTTGAGCCGATACAGATATGGCGGCCCCAACCACTCCACGTAGAGCAGTCTTCAGAGGATATTTGGAGAGCTGTTTCCACTGCAGTGCGCAACTGTTGCCAACGTGCCGAATGTCGCCCCGAAGCTGTTCGAGGCATTAGCTTCGATGCGACCTGCTCTCTTGTTGTTCTTGGCGATCAGGATCAACCCCTTCCGGTGAACTTTGAGGGAGATGTCAACCGCAACATCATTGTGTGGATGGACCATCGTGCACTGGCCGAAGCAGAAGAGATCAATGCCGGACACTACGAGGTACTTCGCTATGTCGGCTGGAAGATCTCCCCTGAGATGGAGACCCCCAAACTGCTCTGGTTAAAGAGGAACCTGCCGGAAACCTGGCGAAAGGCACGCCGCTTCTTCGATCTCGCCGACTACCTTACCTATCGCGCTACAGGGAACGATACGCGTAGTTTTTGCACCGTCGTCTGTAAATGGACTTACCTTGGGCACGTGGGTGAGAACGGTACATGGGATCACAACTACTTCAAAGCGATTGGCCTTGAAGATGTTTTAGAAAGAGACCTAGCCGGACACATCATCCGCCCCATGGGCAGTCCTCTTGGCAAGCTGTCGCCTCAAGCGGCAACCGATCTCGGTCTAACCACCGAATGCAGCGTAGGGGTAGGGATCATTGATGCCCATGCAGGTGGCATCGGGCTGCTCGGCGCCGTTTGGGATAAAGATGAACCACTCGATCCAGCCCGCCTTGATACGGCCCTCGCCTATATTGGAGGCACAAGCGGATGCCATATGGCGGTCTCGCAAGAGCCGCGCTTTCTCCAAGGTGTATGGGGGCCCTACTACAGCGCCATGATCCCAGGTATGTGGCTTATCGAAGCAGGTCAAAGCTCGGCAGGAAGCGCCATAGATCAAGCAATCCTCGACCACGCTAACGCCCCATCTCTGCAGGCAGAAGCCACAGAGCGCAGCTGCACCCCCCATGAAATACTTAACTCCTATCTGGAACATCAAACCACACTGTCCCAGGAAAACCATTGGGCGCTCTTAACCAGGGATATCCATATCCTTCCCTTCTATCTTGGCAATCGCTCTCCATATGCCGATCCGCACGCGCGTGCCGTACTCGATGGGCTTACTCTCGACAATTCTATCCACTCCCAAGCCTTGCGCTACCTCGCCACAATACAGGGTGTCTGCTCTGTGGACTATCTGGTTATTCAGGCGCTCAACAACGCTGGCTTCCACATCCATACGCTTTTCGTAACCGGCGGCATTACAAAAAATCCATTTTGGCTCCAGACACTGGCAGACGCCACCGGCCTCCCCTGCGTCCTACCCGCTGAGGAGGAGGCCGTGCTGCTTGGAACCGCAATTTTAGCGGCAGTAGGATCGCAAGCCTATCCTGACGTTCTTACGGCCATGCGCGCTATGTGTCACCGTGGCAGAGTGGTGCAGCCGACCCTCTCTCTCAAACCCTACTATGAGGCACGACACCGCATCGTTGAAAATCTCTACCAACAACAACTTACACATCGCAATATGATGAAGCCTTTTGAAGCACACTAGCATGAATCCACTTATTCTTGCCACATGGCGTTTTGGACAACCTGCCTGTAAGAAAGGCTATTCGCTTCTTGCAAACGGCCTCTCGGCCCTCGATGCCGTAGAGGCCGCCGCCAATGTCGTGGAAGAAGACCCCACCGTGAACTCCGTTGGCTACGGAGGGCTTCCAAATGCTGAAGGCGTCGTAGAGCTAGATGCAGCGATTATGGATGGAGCTAAACATGCAGCAGGAGCGGTGGCCGCACTGACGGGTTTTCGCCGCCCTATATCCGTTGCCCGTTGTGTGATGGAGAGAACGCCTCACGTAATGCTCGTCGGGGAAAATGCCAAACGCTTCGCCTTGCAAGCGGGGTTCGTAGAGGAAGATCTGCTTACCGAGACAGCTCGACAGCGCTGGCTAGCATGGAAATCTCACCAAACACAAGCAGAAGTGGCTCATTTCGACCACCTCTCAACAGAAGGGCATGACACCATCGGGCTTTGTGCTCTCGACACAAACGGCAACCTAGCCGCCGGCTGTACGACCAGCGGGCTGGCATGGAAACTGCCAGGTCGCGTTGGGGACTCGCCCATCATTGGGTCGGGTCTTTATGTAGATAATGAACTAGGAGCGGCAGCGGCTACAGGCGATGGAGACGAGATAATGAAAGTGTGTCTCTCGTATCGCACCGTCATGTTGCTAGAGAGAGGTTATACGGCCCAGCAAGCTTGCGAAGAGGCGTTGCGTTACCTGCTCCGCAAGCGCCCCCCTGAAACATTCGGCTCCTATGGTGCCGCTCTTATCGCCCTTCGCAAAGATGGCGATTATGGGGCTGCGGCCACGCGAACTGGCTTTCAATCCCCCGACCGCCTTTGGACATGGGCAGTTGCCTCCTCAGAATACCCAGAAGGGCTGCTAAGAGAGGGCAGTTACGTCACCTTGACCCATAGCCTACAGCATCTTTGAGCAGCTACCTATGAAACATGTCATCATCGGCACTGCAGGACATGTAGACCACGGCAAAACAACGCTTATCCAGGCCTTGACCGGCATAAATCCCGATAGGCTCAAAGAAGAGCAGGTCCGGGGCATGACCATTGACATCGGGTTTGCTCCTCTTACCCTACCTGATGGCACCACGGTAAGCATTGTGGATGTGCCGGGCCATGAACGGTTTCTAAAAAACATGCTGGCCGGCGCCACAGGGGTGGATGTGGTCTTACTGGTCGTCGCAGCCGATGAATCGGTTATGCCCCAAACTGTGGAACACCTGAACATCCTACGCTTTCTCGATGTCCGTGAGGGCGTTGTGGCAATTACCAAGAGCGATCTGGTTGATGAGCAGTGGCTACAGACTGTTCAAGAAGATATTCGTGAACATCTCAAAGACACGTTCCTGGCACAAGCACCTATCATCGCCGTCTCGGCTATTACGGGTAAAGGCCTTGAAAAACTCCGTCACGCCCTACTTTCAGCGGTCGGTCGTGCACGGACTAAAGGTACCGCGCTACCCTATCGTCTCCCTATAGATCGCGTTTTCACCGTACAAGGTTTCGGTACCGTGGTTACAGGAACACTGGTGTCCGGCACCATCCATGTGGGCGATCCGGTAGAGATTCTGCCTCAAAAGCTCACAAGTCGAGTGCGTGGGCTGCAAATTCACGGCGTCAAAGTAGAACAAGCTGAAGCGGGC
>NZ_DATGLN010000226.1:0-3352 GCF_035294165.1 Chthonomonas sp. | reverse complement strand
AGGCGTCCAAGAGGGCGACCTGTGGCATCTACCACATACCAGACGCGCTGTGCCTCCACATCTTCTTTGCGTGCAAAATAGGTTCCATGCTTCCTCATATTCTATTCTCCGTACTCTTCACAAGAATCTTTACCCTTCTGTTGTCCATAGCTCTTTCGTTGTCCGTAGCGTACGTGAAGCAGGAAAAGCCCCTGTGCCGGGGCTGTAGGCCCCGCCAAGCGCCTATCACGCGCAGCGAGAAGTCGGGCCATCTCCTGCCAAGAGCGTTTTCCTCTACCCACCTCTATGAGCGTGCCCACAATCGTGCGCACCATGCCACGCAGAAAGGCATTTGCTTCTAACCGAATAGTTAGCAGTTCGCCTCTACGTCGAATATGGCAAGCCATCAGCTCCCTAGCTGTCGGCTCGTCCGGCAGGAGCGCATTGGCAAACGAAGCGAAATCGTGCTCGCCAAGCAAGCACTCGCCCGCTTTACGCATAGCTTCGACATCCAGCGGTGTCGAACAGAAAGCGCTATAGCGATGCAACAGCGCGGAAGGCGTGTTGCGATTTAAGATGATATACAGATAGACTCGCGATGAAGCCGAGTAGCGTGCATGAAAGCTCGGGTCTACCTCCTCAGCCTGTTTCACACGCACATCTGGCGGAAGCACACTGTTAAGAGCAAGGGCCATTCTCTCGCTCGGCACCCGTGTTTCGCAATCGAAGCTTATTACTTGGCCGAGGGCGTGCACTCCCGCATCCGTCCTGCCAGCACAGGCAAAATGCTGCGGTGGGCCTAGCCGTTTCGCAATCGCCTCTTCCAGCACTTCCTGCACGGTTCGAGCATGGCGCTGGCGCTGAAAACCGGCGAAATCGGTGCCGTCGTACTCCACAATGGCCTTGACATGCACCAAACGCCCCATGCCTTAGGGTTGCGCTACTTTCGGCGACGCCCTAACCCTAGAAGCCCTCGGCGCCCCTCTTGGGCCGGAGCGGCCGCTTCCGTAGATGTGGCGGTAGGCAGGCCTTCCACGAATTCGAGCACGACGAGCGGGGCCCCATCTCCACGGCGAAAGCCTATCTTAGAGATGCGGGTATAGCCACCGTTGCGCCCCACATAGCGCGGAGCTATCTCATCGAACAGACGCGGGATAACATAGTATGGATTCCGCGCAATGGTAGCGCCTCCTTTCGGGCCGCGATGCTCGGTATCTCGCACGAACTCATCTATATTGCTATCTATAAAGCGGCGCACAAGTCGGCGCGCATGAAGCCGCTTTTCGATCGGCGCGTCGGGGCCTCCTTCACGCGCGATAGTTACAAGCTTTTCTACAATAGCGCGAACCTCTTTAGCCCGAGTTTCGGTGGTTACGATCCGGTCGTGCAGCAACAGACTGCGCGTTAGGCTCTTCAGTAAGGCACGGCGTTGGTCGCTAGGTAGACCGAACTTCCGATAGGCCTTGCGATGTCGCATCTTTTTCGGATTCCTTTCTCAATAGGGTCGCTCTATTCTGCCTCAGCGCCGGCGGTTGCCTCTTCTTCCTCGTCCTCATCGTCCTCCTCGTCCTCCGCATCGGCGACCGTGGAGGGGCGTTTAGTGCCGGGCGGAAGGGCGGTCTCCCCTTTCAGATGAAGGCCGTAGATGGCAAGACGCTCACGCACCTCATCGAGCGATTTTCGCCCGAAGTTGCGAATCTGCATCAGCTCTTCCTCGTTGTAGCGCACGAGATCGGCGATGGTGAGGATGCCGGCTTTTTTCAGGCAGTTATAGGTACGCACAGAAAAATCAAGCTCTTCTATACGTACATGGGGTATCGCTTCGGGATTGGACAGAGGGCCTTCTTCATAGGAGAGGGGCAAGCCACCGTCCTCATACTCTGCAAAGAGATTGAAGTAGCGGTTGAGAATGCGGGCAGCCTCACGAAGGGCGGCATCGGGGAAGATCGTGCCGTTTGTCCATATCTCTAGAATAAGGCGCTCGTAACTCGTATCGGAGGCCACTCGCGTCGCTTCCACGGTATAGTTCACCTTACGAACCGGTGTAAAGGCCGCACCCACGGCGATGACGCCGATCCCCATTTGGCTACGCCGTTCCTGCCGATCGGGAAGCACATAGCCTTTTCCGATCTCCACTTCCATCTCCATCGAGAGGTGAGCGTTCTCATCGGAGAGGGTGGCGAGATAAACCTCTGGGTTCACCACCTCTACGTCCTCTGGGCAGATCACGTCAGCCCCTGTCACAACTCCCTCTCCGTGCACATCAATGCGCAGTTTTCTCGGCTCGCTCTTTCGTCCCTCGCTGCCATCATGATAGACCTTTACATGCAGCTCCTTGAGGTTAAGCAACAACTCTGTGGTATCCTCTTTCACACCGGGAATGGTGTCGAACTCGTGCAGCACCTTATCTATTTTGACGTAGGTGATGGCAGCTCCTGGAATTGAGGATAGGAGCACACGCCGCAGGGAGTTTCCGAGCGTTACCCCATACCCACGCTCCAGCGGCTCGACGACAAACTTTCCATAAGTTCGACTCTTTTCGAGCGTCTGGATGTTCGGCAGGGTGATTTCCATAAGTTTCTCTCTCCTCGAATGGGCGGCTTAGCGCGAATAGAATTCGATGATCTGTTGAACTTGCACCACATTATGGGTGTCAATCTGGTCATGAGTCGGTATGGCGAGCACGCGCCCTTCTAGCGTCTGAGGGTTCAGCTCCAGCCATTCCGGCAGGTTAGGTCGCGTATGCAAGCGCTCCCGCACCTCTTTAATGCAGGCCTTTTGCGACTTGCTTTCATGCACGGCGATCACGTCACCGGGCTTTACCTGATACGAGGGAATGTTTACCCGCTCACCGTTCACCGTAAAGAAGCGGTGACTTACCATCTGGCGGGCCTGTGCACGCGAGGCCGCCAATCCTAACCGATAGACCACGTTATCTAACCGAGTCTCTAGCAGTGTCACCAAGTTGTCACCCGACACACCGGGGCGGCGCATGGCCTCATCCAGATAGTGCCGAAACGGTTTTTCAAGAACACGGTAGATGCGCTTTAGCTTCTGCTTTTCGCGAAGCTGCATGCCATATTCTGTGATCTTGCGTTGCGGTGCGGAGATCTGGCTGATGGCACTTCCCCATCCGGGAGGTTTATCGCGCCACTTTGTTTTCCCATCTTTACTGGTTTTTTCTAAGGTGCACTTGGTGTAGCATTTGTCGCCTTTGAGAAACAGCTTTACTCCTTCGCGGCGACATTGACGACACCGTGGATCGTGATTATTTGCCATAGTCCCTCTAAAACACTCCTTCGATTCGCCTCAGATACGTCGTCGCTTTGGAGGACGGCACCCGTTATGAGGCAGTGGGGTAACGTCTTTAATT
>NZ_DATGLN010000225.1:0-2645 GCF_035294165.1 Chthonomonas sp. | reverse complement strand
GCCGGGCAGCAGAGTTTAATGGTGTTGGGATTTGTCCAAGAGACGCGAATGGCAATGGCATCGGGCCTATCACGAAATCGCGAGGTAAGCAAGCTGGCAAAAAGAGCACGCTTCTTTGCCATGTCCTTCTCCGATGCCAATTGATGCGCTACCGTCTGCGCGTCTGGTGGCCACTGATTGAGGTCGGGCAGTTCATCCGTCGCAGGAGCCCAATGGGCATTAAGGCAGCGAATTCCTAGCCAAGCTACGAGCAGTACCCCCACCGGTGCGATAACCCACAAGCGTTTCATCGTTTTGTCCCCTTTCGGCCTCTCTTCTTAATCGTACCTTAATCAAGGAGCCGAACAGAATGCTCCTGTAGAAACGTCATTTCTATTGAGTGAGGAAGTCTATGGCACCGGCAGAAAGCCATAGGCTTATACAGCCTTTCACTCACTCATTTACTAAAAGCAGGAGCAGTACCATGATTACCGACACTATGAACGAAATCGCCACACCGAACACCATCGGCGACGTGCCATCCTCTACCTCGAAATCGCGCGGGCGCGGATGGTTTGGCGATCCCGAAGGCCATGCTAAGGCTGGCCAAAAGGGAGGCCTGAAGATAGCCGAAGACCGCTCCCATATGGCCGAGATAGGGCGCAAAGGGGGACAGCGCGTTGCTCAAGATCGCACCCACATGGCGGCGATAGGCCGTCTTGGGGGCTTGAAAGCCGCTAAGAAACGACAAACAGGAGCGTAGCAACGCTTTGCTTCCCCTTGCCATATAATCTAAGTTCGTCTTGTGGAGACCGTTTTCCTGCATTTAGCACAACTCCCCCAGAGTTTTTGTCAAAAACTCTGGGGGAGCTTTCCTTTTGGCGTCAAAGCACGGGAACAATCTCGAAAAGGCCCGGCTTTTCTGCATTGGCCGCCTCGATGCGCTCCTTAGGGCCTACCACACCGACCACGGAGTTACGGCTGGCCTCTGCGAGTGCCTCGCCAAAGCGACGGAAATCTGCCGCCGTCGTCGAGAGAACCTCTTCACGAAAACGCTGACGGTCTTCTTCGGTGATCCCCACCAGTTGCCGCACCATGGAAGAGTAGCCTTTTGCATCGGGTAACTGATAGGCGTCGAGATCGCCGATGGCCCCGATGATGGCGCGCTCGCGCTCCATATCGCTTATCTCGGCCTCTCTTAGGAAATGGATGGCGCCCTCAAAATGATTGAGCGTTTGTAACAGGTTCGGGTCCCGATAAGACGAAAAAGCGAAGATGCCCGACAGTCTGTCAAGCCCACAGCCCGCTCCATAGGCGCCACCCTCCATGCGGATGCGCTCCCATAGATAGGTTGTATTGAGATAGTTTTGAATGGGCAGCACAGAGCCATGCTCCTCATAGCCTGCGGCATACAGGTTGAAGGCCATTCCAACATGGTTAACCTGTCCAGGAATCGTAAAGCCCTCGTTGTGCGGGGTAAAGACGGGCTTCCACTGCGCCCTCTCTTTGCTTCCTTCGGGAAGGCTGGCCAAAAACGCCTCAAGTTGGGGCTGGAACTGTAGCCAGTGGGTCTCATCAACGGTAACGTTAGCTATCATGGCATCACGTTGAAGAAGCAGCGAGCGAATACGCTCGAAGTTTTCGCGGATCGTCTGCCACTCCATCTCTATGGCGGAGAGCAGCCAGCGGAGGAAAAAGAGATAGCTAATACCGCCAACAAGCTCCGAAACCATATCCGCCTCGGAAAACTGGGCACGAAGGCGACGTACAATGAACCCCGATCCGGCCGGAGCCAGCCGTGATTCCAGTTGCGCTTTCTCTTCAAGCGCCATCTGAAGAATGCGCTCTTTATCGTCCAGACGGGCGGTAAGCAGCACATCTTGTAGAATGGCTAGCAGCTCTGATGCGTTGGCCGGTGTGGCCTTACCTCGCAAAATGAACCAGGCCGCGCTGCGTGTGTCGTTTCGGCGGGAAGAGAGCAGCAGCGTTTGGTAGATGCCGCCTGTCTTTTGCCCGATGCGCTGCGTGAGGCGCACAAAATCCTCCTTCTCGGTGCCTGTTTCTAACAAGGCTCGCCCAAAGAGACCGAGGTAAGGAAGCAGCTCCTGTGGCAACGTGTGCAGGTCGAAGCCTATGTCGAAATAGAGCACTCCGTTGGTGAAGAGATCGTGGTAGAACACGGGAACACCACGGCTCTCAAGCACCTCGATAGGAACCGCTTTGGTGTGGCGTTCAAGGTCTTCAAGGTGAAGAGTGGGAATGGTGGCCAGCACCTCAGGCGGATCGGGGGTCGTTTGAAACTCTTTTAACCGCTGCGTATTAGCAATGACCTGCTCTTTTTCGGCGTCGCTCATTTGGGCTAATGTATGGCGCAGACGAGCGCGCTCCTTCTCTTCACGTTTTCTGTCAAGCTCCGGGTCGGGTTCAAGCAACACGGTAGTGCGGTGCGGGTTGGAGAGGAGATACTGCCGGATAAGCCCCTCGAAGAAGCCGCCCTCTGCCACCTTTTCACGCAGTTCGGCGAGCGGTTGCTCGAAGGCAAGAGCCGCGATGGGGTCGCCTCCGTAGAGCCACACGGTGAGCGCGCGCAACATCATAGCCAGACCGCGTGGAAACGAGCCGGTATTGTTTTCGCGGAGTGCAAACTCCACCGTGTTAAACGCGGC
>NZ_DATGLN010000224.1:0-74004 GCF_035294165.1 Chthonomonas sp. | reverse complement strand
GTATCACCGGCTCTTCGGAGCTGGTGGGGATTGAAACGAGCACGGAGGTGCAGAGACTGCAGATAGAACTCCGTATCACCGGCTCTTCGGAGCTGGTGGGGATTGAAACTTCTAAAACTCCTAGCGCAAAACTACTCTGTGGAGCGTATCACCGGCTCTTCGGAGCTGGTGGGGATTGAAACCACCGGTAGACCCAGTACCTGCATAAGGCAGTCCTGTATCACCGGCTCTTCGGAGCTGGTGGGGATTGAAACTCTCCATATGCGCGATAGATCAACCACAACAGCAAGTATCACCGGCTCTTCGGAGCTGGTGGGGATTGAAACCTAAATGCGTGCTCGGCTGGGTCATTATAATAGCTGTATCACCGGCTCTTCGGAGCTGGTGGGGATTGAAACTCGACACGGAAACACTCAGAGCGAAAGCCTTGCTCGTATCACCGGCTCTTCGGAGCTGGTGGGGATTGAAACCAGCCATATCAGAAAAAATACTGCAATAGCACCTAGTATCACCGGCTCTTCGGAGCTGGTGGGGATTGAAACAGAGCAGGGAGTTTTCACAGGTATGGTTTGGTGGTGTATCACCGGCTCTTCGGAGCTGGTGGGGATTGAAACTTCTAAAACTCCTAGCGCAAAACTACTCTGTGGAGCGTATCACCGGCTCTTCGGAGCTGGTGGGGATTGAAACTCGACATCTTGAGACACCAACTTGACCCGATACGCCGTATCACCGGCTCTTCGGAGCTGGTGGGGATTGAAACTGAATCTCGATGCTCAAATCCGTCCAGGTGCTACCGTATCACCGGCTCTTCGGAGCTGGTGGGGATTGAAACTTGCAAGGTGTCGGCAATCCATACACGCTATATCAAGTATCACCGGCTCTTCGGAGCTGGTGGGGATTGAAACTACTCGATAACCAGGAGCACCAAGTATCTGAGACTGTATCACCGGCTCTTCGGAGCTGGTGGGGATTGAAACTAAGGCGTCCAAGGCGGCGCGCCATAGACGCCGCCATGTATCACCGGCTCTTCGGAGCTGGTGGGGATTGAAACCTGCCCCGGTACCGTCGCCACTCGGGCGACGTCCCCGTATCACCGGCTCTTCGGAGCTGGTGGGGATTGAAACCTCGAGGCCCTCAACACCATGGAGCCGTATGGCCCGTATCACCGGCTCTTCGGAGCTGGTGGGGATTGAAACTAAGCCTGCGGGTTATAACTGCCGCTCACCAAGCTGCGTGGCACCGGCGTTTCGGCGTCAAGGCCGACGCCCTTCCCCTCAAGGCCGACGCTCTCCCCCTCAGTGAGGATTGAAACAAGAAGACCTCTCAGCTTCGCTCCGAGATGACATGGGGGTGCCGATGCCCTCGCCCTATAGGGGAAGAGAGACCGGCAAGTTTCACTCGCGGTCCTCTTTGATAAGCTGTCATCTAGAAACTAGCCACGCCAGCCCCCTTTCTCCCAAAGCGGGGGAAAGGATGGGATAGGGGGCGAACAGGGCAAACTTGCTTTGTAAAACTGCCTCTAGAACCGAAGCCATTGGCAGTTTCTGCAAACAAATGCGCTTCTACCTCAGAACTTGTGGGAATGGAAACGCAAGATTTCTCGCCGTCGGCTCGAAATGACAGTTGTCTATCTCGCTTCGGCTCAAAGCAACCGTCGCCTTCGGACCGAAATGACACTCGTATCATCGGCTCTTCAAGGCCGATGCCGGGACTCCGGAAAATCTTGCGATTTTCTGGGGGTGGCGCGTCCTTCCTCTCAAGGCCGATGCCCTTACCCTCAAACCGAAGTGAAACCGAGCGGATGAAGACCGAAACAAGAATCGCCCTGAAAGAGAAAATAGGCTATAATATCCCCAGAAAACAAAAGGACGTCACCGCCCAAGAACCGCCCCTAAATGCCACGAGACTGAAAGGAAGGGATAGAGGCTATGGAGCTTGTAACTATCCAGCCCGAACGAATAGGCCAACCCGACTACGCTGCCGAGCTTTATGAACACCTCGAAATGGGAAACATCCTCCTCCTGCCCAAAACCCCCTTTGCCCCGCCCGAAGAGGATGCTGCCTTTCTCCGTGGTCAACATCAAGCCGAAACAAAAATCCATAAAAATATCGCCTACAAAACACCCCTCGATAAATTAACCGGTGCCCAAAACGAAACCCCAGAAGATGCCCAACGCCTTAAACGTATTATGAAAGCCTATGCGCAAGGAGCCCTCCAGTTTCTCGCCAACCTCTTGCCCGCCTACGCCAAAGCTTGGAAGGTGGACTATGCGAGCTTTCGACCCTTCGAGGAACAAGGCCGAGACCTGCCCCTGAGCCGTAGAAATGACCTTATGCACGTGGATGCCTTCCCTACACGCCCCACCCATGGTGGGCGTATTCTGCGACTCTTTACCAACATTAGCCCCGACCGCGACCGCGTTTGGGTAACCGCAGGCCCCTTCGATCAGCTCGCACAACGCTACGCCAAAGAGGCCGGACTCGATAAGGTAACCGGCCTAACGGCAACCCTGCAACGAACCGGAGCCTACGTCACGCGACTGCTGGGCGTGCGCTCCGATGTCCCTTCCCCCTACGATCAGTTTATGATGGGATTTCATCACTTTCTTAAGGCCAACGAGAACTTCCAAAAAAATGAACGCCTCTTTACCTTTCACTTCCCACCAGGCTCTAGCTGGATATGCTTCACCGACCAGATCGCCCATGCCGTAACCTCCGGTCAGTATGCCCTGGAACAGACCTGCATCGTACCCCGCAGCGCCATGCAGCACCCCGAATTGGCGCCGGTGGCCGTGCTGGAACGACTCGCCGGTAAAACCTTGGCGCCCTCTGCGTGAAACGCCCCGCCTGCCGGCTTGAGAGACAAAGCGAAGGAGACCGAAAGATAGCCGGCCTGACCTGTGCATGAACCTGCCCTCCAATCGCCCGCTCGATAGAGAGAAGGACAGCCTTGTGGGGCGTCCTAATCTGTAGAAAGCGCTGCCGGCTAATCGTCACCTGCGGATTGCCAAGGCGCTAACCCTAACCGAGCGCGGAGAGAACCTCCGCTGCGTGGCCTTCGGGCTTGACCCTTTCAAAGACCTTTACAAGCCGACCATCTGGGCCAATAACAAACGTTTGTCGCTCAACCCCCATGTAGCTGCGACCGTAGCGCTTTTTCTCAACCCATACCCCATACAGCTCGGCCACCTTATGTTCGGTGTCGGCAAGAAGGCGCATAGGCAACCCATACTTTTCGGCGAATTTGGCCTGTGCTTTAGGGGGATCGGTGCTGATGCCTAAAAGTTCCACACCGCGCTCTCGAAATCGCTCGGCCATGTCGCGAAACCCACAGGCCTCCACCGTACAGCCCGGCGTGTCGGCCCGCGGATAGAAAAACAGCACCACCGTTCTTCCGCGCAGATGCGAAAGCGTTATGGGGTTGCCCTCCTGATCGGGCAAAGTAAAATCGGGGGCGAGATCGCCTTCCTTCAGCATAAAACCTCCTCTATGCGAAAAAGCTAGGCGTAGCACACAACCCTTCCGCATAGCATGGAAGCGAACCAACCTCCATGCTAAGGAGAATCGTTGTCCTCCGCCGTATATAGATTTTCCCCTCGATGAAGCCGCAAGGCCACCTGATAGGTCTGCAGATTGGCTCGGGCCGTAGGACAGTGGGCGGCCAAATAGCGGGCCATCGCCACAAGCAAAACACGACCTTCCGGGGTGTTGCCGTAGTCACGATATTGGCGAAAGCCGGCCTCAACCATCTGGTAGGTGTGGAACTCGGCATCCTCTCGCAACAGCGCACGCCCCAAGGTGGCCAGCAACTCCGACTCCGAACCGCCATGCACTAGCCAGGTCATTACCTGCTGGGCCACCGCCTCCACCTGGTTTTGGCTGTTAAGTTTATCGAGCAAGGCGGTTAAAGGCTCTTGAATGGTGTTAAGTGGGCGCGGTAGAGGGGCAGGCGGGGTGTTGAGGAACCTGGCGAGGTAGACGCTTAGGGCACCATCGAAAACGCCGCGTAGAAGCTCTAAAGAGGGGGCGCGACGCATGGCCTGGTGCACCGCATTGGCATAGGTAAAGGAGTGCAGAACCGTTATCCAGTCGCTGAATTCGTTGGAGGTGCGGAAATAGGCTATGCGATGGGCAGCCGCCAAAGCAACGGCACCGGCAAGTTGCTCGAAGGTGGCTCCGTGAAGCAGGGCGGCTTGCAGGTTTTCCACAATGGCAACAGGGTCATCGCCCAACAGCGTCTCCAGAAAGGCCGGAGTGCACTGCCATTTGGCAGAGGAAGCCTTCTGCAGAATCTCCGGTAGTTGCGCAAACGCGGAGGTCAACAGATGGGCCAGGTCTATGGGGTGGCGCCAACTGGCCGACTCCTCACTGCGCTGCCCGTTGGCCAGAACGGGTACCACGCTGAGAAGAATTTGCGGCGTAAAACGGGCATCTACCTGCTGCAAAAGCTCGAAAGCCTTGTTGGCGAAATCGAGCGCGTGACCACCGCTGAGGTAGAGGTGGTCGGTAGCTGCGGCAAAGATCATGTCGGCAAGGTGCGAAAGTGGGTGGCCTGCCACAATGGCCGTGTGAAGAACACGCATGGCGCCAACGCTGTCGCGCACCTCGATGAACTCCCGAAACCAGGCCTTCAGCCGCTCCGGCTCGACATGGGCTTGCGGCAAAGGATCGGGAAGAAAAAGAGGGGGCTGGTTCGCCACCATGGGGGCTATGTGGCCGAGTCCATGGTAGAGCGCCAAAGGCCGATCGCTTGCCTCTAAGGTCGGCAGAATATTGGCCATGGCCGTGAAAATGGTAAGGCCAGCGTTCCAACCATCGCGGGCATGGCGCGTGCCCAACTCGGCACCTGCCTCCAGCGCCTGCTTGTGCCCAAGCTCTCCAAAACCCTCTAGCCCAAGCACCGCTTTGGCGATGACCAACCTTAGGTTGTGCTTTAAGCCGTGTTCCAGGCGCTTGCGGTGCTGGCCTAAGTCGTTTTCGTGGGCGGGGCGGATGTCCACCCAAACCTTGCCATCGTCTATTCGCGTGGGGAAAACGGTTACGTCGTCGGCCCAAAGGTCGAAAGTGCCTCCGGTGGCGAGGTCGAAGCGGGCATGATGCCAATGACAGGTAAGGATGCCACAACGAAGGCTGCCTTGATGAAGCGGAAAGCCCATATGCGGGCAACGGTTATCCACCGCATAAACCTGGTTGTCATGCCAAAAGAGGGCCACCGTTCGCCCCTCGATTTCGGCGGTGAGGCAGCCCCTGGCTTTCAGTTGCTCCAGATCGGCTACGGGGATGAACGGTTCAGAAATTGTGGTCGTCATTGTCTTGTTCTCCTGCATACACGCACCCGCTGGTGCAGGTCTCCTGCACCACGATGCGGCTAAGCCCCGGCAAGCGCGGTTTAAGCCTCTGCCAAATCCATCGGGCGAGGTTCTCGCTCGTCGGGTTCTCTAGCCCCTCTATCTCGTTGAGATAACGATGGTCAAGCATCTCATGAAGCGGGCGAAAGGCCGCGGCGATGTCGGCGAAATCCATAACCCAACCCACATGCGAGTCAACAGAGCCGCCGACGTAGATGGTGATACGAAAAGAGTGCCCATGCAGGCGCGCGCATTTATGGCCCTCCGGCACATGCGGAAGACGATGCGCCGCCTCGATATGAAACTCCTTAAACAGCTCCAATTCGTATCGCCTCCTTCCGTAACCGCCTAGGGCAGCTCATGCCGTGCTTACCGGAACGCCTGTTTAGGCTAGGCGTCTATCTCACCGTCCTGAAGGCCTAGCGGCAGCGCCTTTGGCCGGTCTACCGTGGTTTCTGGGAAGTAGTGCCTATTTTGCTCGGACGATTCCAGGATGCCCAACATAACATCGAGCACATGGAAGGCAAGGTCGCCCGAAGCGCGGTGGGCGCGGCCCGAGCGGATGGCGGCGGCCATATCGGCTACCCCCAGGCCTCGCGCGTTGCCGGTATATCCGTAAACGAGGGGCACTTCACGCCATTCAGGCTCATCGTGGCGCTTTACCAACACGCGCCCGCCAAAGCCGTTGGGGTCGGGCACAAGCAGAGAGCCTTCGGTGCCGTAGACCTCGATGTTGGGCATGTGGTGTGCCCACACATCGAAGCTGGTAACCAGTGTGGCGATGGCCCCCGTGTGGAAATCGAGTGTGGAAGCGATGTGGGTAGGCGTGCCGACTACGATCTTGGTGCCGTACTTCTTCTGGCTTGTAATGGTGCGTTCGGGGAACGTGATGCGTGCCGCCCCCGCCACTCGGCGAATGCCGCCGATCATATTCACAAGGGCGGTAAGATAGTAAGGCCCCATATCCAGCAGGGGGCCTCCGCCCTCTTTATCGTAATAGAACTCCGGATCGGGATGCCACGACTCGTGGCCGTGACACAGCATAAAAGCGGAGGCCGCAACCGGCTCGCCGATAACGCCATCGTCAATGAGCTTGCGGCAGGTCTGGTGCCCTCCTCCGAGAAAGGTGTCGGGCGCACAACCGATGCGCAACCCCTTTTGTCGGGCAAGGGACACCATGCGACGGCCTTGCTCGCGCGAGACGGCTAGGGGCTTTTCACCGTACACATGTTTGCCTGCCTCCAACGCCGCCAAGGCCACCTCGGCATGCGCTTTGGGAATGGTGAGGTTAACAACGATCTCAACATCCGGGTCGCTCAGCAGTTGGTCTACCGAAAGCGCCTTAGGCACACCGTGCTTTTCGGCCTTTTCTTTAGCACGCTCCATGAGAAGGTCGGCGCAGGCAACGATTTCGAGGTTGCGGAAGCGTTTCCCCGCCTCGAAATAGATGTCGCTGATGTTGCCGCAGCCGATGATGCCGATGCGTGTGGGCGTTGTGTCTGTCGTCACGTTCACTACGAAGTCCATCCTTCCTCAACAAGTTGCTCTATTTAGAATACCCCCTCCATCCCCATGCTGGGTACAATGGGGCAACTGGCCAAAAGCCTAATTTGCGGCCGTGTTGCAAAGCCGAGCGACTAGAGAGAGTGCGGCAGGAGGTAATGCGGTAGATGGCGAATCCTCTACCCTAGAGGAGGCCCACATGCCGTTAGCAGCTTTTCCGAAATGTTTTCTCAAGGCCCTTTGCGTTGACCGCACAATGACCCCCGAAGAGTGGATTGACCTGGCGGCCACCCATTTGGAGATAGATGGCTTAGAGCTATACTGGGCGTTTCTGCCCCACGATGCTCCAAGGCACCTGGAAGCACTGCGCCGGCAAGCCGAAGGGCATGGGCTTCGGATCGCCATGTTGTGCTACTCGCCCGACTTTACCCAGCCGGAGCGCGAGGCGTGGAGGGCCGAGATCGAGAGGGCGAGATGGGCCGTAGAGGTGGCGGCGCTTCTGGGGGCGGAGACCTGTCGCGTGCTTAGCGGGCAGGCGCGCCCAGGCCTCGACGTACCGATGGGTTTGCGCCTTGCGGCGCAGGCCATACAAGAGCTGTTTCCCACGGCGGAGCGTTTTCAGGTGAAGCTGGCCTTGGAGAACCACTATAAAGACGGGTTCTGGCAGTACCCCGAACTGGCCTGGCAACAAGAGCGCTTTTTGGAGCTGCTCTCGCTCATCCCCCCTTCACCATGGTTTGGAGTAAATTACGATCCCTCCAACGCTCTTTTGGCCGGCGACGACCCCATCGCCCTATTGGATCAGGTAAAACACCGGGTCATCAGCATGCACGCCAGCGATCGCTATCTGGAAGGAGGCTCTCTGGCGGAGCTACGCCGTCTGGCCTACTCGCCCCAACAGGGCTATGCGCCCTTCCTTCGTCATGGCGTGATAGGGCAGGGCATGAACGACTACGATAAGATTTTCTCGTTGCTCTCTTCGGTGGGCTTTCGAGGGTGGGTTAGCATCGAAGATGGGGAGGATGCCGAGCAGGGCATCGCGCACCTAAAACAGTCTGCCCAGTTCCTGCGTGAGAAAATGGCCAAGTATCATCTCCCATGAAGACGGATTTCCCGAAACCGAAAAAGGGCGCTTTTAGTCTACAATGTTAGGAAGGCAGCACGCTCTGCAGAGAGGAAGAAGAGCATGATCGGCATTCTCATTGTGCTTATTGTGTTTAGTGTGCCGTTATCGGCTATTTGGACGGAGCACCTGAGGAAAGTGAAAAAAATGGAGTTGGAATCGCGTAGTCGGATGAACGATGAGGTGCTCGCCGAGATAACCGCTCTGCGTCAGGAGTTGCAATCTCTTCGAGACACGACGACACAGTACGACCTTAGTTTCGATACCGCGCTGCAGAATCTGGAGCGTCGTGTTCAGGTGCTTGAACAGCATGTGGTGGCTCCTCCTCAAGAAGAGGGAAGACCTCAGTATCAACGGATCGTTTAGCCATGCATCTGCTTAGCCCTTGGAGCCTGCTTTGGCTACCTCCTATTTGGGGTGCCATTATTTTGCTCTACATTTTGAAACTGCGTCGAAAGGATGTAGAGGTCTCGTCGCTCTACCTTTGGCAGCAGGTGATTCGGGATGTACAGGCCAACGCGCCGTTTCAAAAACTTCGCTACAATCCACTATTATTAGTGCAATTGCTTATTGCTCTGCTGCTGGTTTTGGCGCTCTCCCAGCCGGTGCTTCGACTGCTTGCGCGCGGGGGACGCACGCTGGTTTTGGTGGTAGATACCGGGGTAACGATGCAGGCGACCGATGGCTCCCCCACACGTATTGACGAGGCCAAACAGGTGGCCTATCGCCTTGTGGGACAGATGCATCCGGGAGATAGGATGATCCTTCTCGCTGCCGGTAGCTCTCCACAAGCCCTTACCGGTTTTACGGATAATCGCACCGAGTTGCGGCGGGCCATCGGCAACCTGCGGGCAACGGAGGCACCCGCCGATATGCATACGGCGCTGCAACTAGCTTCGGAGCTGGCGCAGACAACAGGGAACGGCGGGCTTATAGAGCTGGTTACCGATGGCTGTTTTTCACGCACGGATACGACCTCGCTCAACCTAAACAACAACGTTGGTTTGCGTGCCTACACCGTGGGCAAAAGCGATGACAATGTGGGCATCGTGGCTTTTGACTATCGCCGGTTGGTGGGCTATCAGCATGGGCTGGAGGTACTGGCGTCCACCCAGAACTTTTCGTCTCGACCCCGCAAGTTCATCGAAGAGCTTTACGCGGGCAAGCAGTTGGTAGATGCACGCGAGGTCTCGCTTGCACCGGGGGCTTCTCACACCGACACCTATGCCATGCCGGAGCCGGAAGGGCCGCTTCCGCTGAAGTTTCATTTGGATGTTAAGGACGACCTTAGCAGCGACGATACGGCCTACCTGGTGCTGGCGCCGAAACGCCTATTTAGAGTTTTGTTGACCGGGCAGGAGAACCTCTTTTTGGAGAACGCTTTGGAGGTAGACCCCGATCTTCAGGTGGATGTTGCGCCCAACTATCCGGGCGATGTCGCCGCCAGCAAATACGATGTGGTTATTTTCTATAACACGGCGCCAAAAACGCTTCCGCCGGGGCACTACCTCTTTATTCACTGCTCCGGCAATCGCAGCCCGGCACAACTTACAGGCGCCACGGCAAGCATGGAGACGGTGGATTGGCAACATACCGACCCCGTGATGCGCTATGTGGATTTAACCAACCAGCGCTTCGACGATGTGCTGTTGTCTACGCCAAAACCGTGGGCACGCGAAGTGGTAACCGGCGATTCGGGGCCGTTGATCGTGGCAGGAGAGGATGGCCCCTCCCGCTCGCTCTTCTTTGCGTTTGACCCCGATCAGTCTCGGCTTCCTTTATCGGTTGCTTTTCCCATTTTGGTTTCAGAGAGCGTGCGTTGGCTGGCGACGGGCGAGGCGACGGAGGGTTTGCCTTCGCGTGCCGGGCAGCCGGTGACGTTGGCGGCGGCCCCAGGGGTTTCGGCGGTTTCGGTGCGTTTACCGAACGGCTCCGTGAAAAAAGTGCCCCTTGCGCCGGATGGCCGAGCGCTCTTTAACGACACCGACCAGTGCGGTTTTTATTCGGTGATAGGGGGGTATCCGGTAGGCACCGGAGGGCGTAGCGGAAACGATAGGGGGCTGTTTGCTATTAGCTTGAACAACGCAGAAGCCTCCAACATTGCGCCGGTAAAAAAGCTGCCGTTTGAGACGCCAAACCCGCAGGCCGAGCGTGGTAGACCGGTTGTGGTTTTCCACCCCTTCTTACCCTGGCTGGTTCTGCTGGCCCTTATCGCGCTGGGGTTTGAGTGGTATCTGTTCCACCGCCGTCCGTTTTTTGTGCGAGGATAGGCGGGGATGAGACAAACCGCACGGCCAACACGCCGGCAGGCTACACCTTGGGACGGTTTTCGGCCTTGCGGGTGAGGAAGCGGATGGGGGTGCCCTCTAGGGGATAGACGGCGCGCAGCTGGTTCTCCAGATAGTTACGATAGGAGAAGTGAAACATCTCCGGTTCGTTGCAGAAAAGCACGATGGTAGGAGGCCGCACGCCTACCATGGTGGCATAGTAGACTTTGAATGCACGCCCTTTATCGAGCAGAGGATGTTTCGATGTGGCCTCGTGAATGAGGCGATTTAGCTCTCCGGTGGCGATGCGATGGGCATGGTTTTGGGCCGCCTCGATGGCGGTTTCGATGGCATCGGTCACTCCGAATCGCTCTTTTGCCGAAACGAACACGAGAGGGGCGTAGTCCAAAAAAGAGCACTCACGACGGAACTGTTCGGTAAATTTGAGGATGCGGTTGCGTGAGGCTGCCGAGAGCTTCCCTTTTGAGCGTAGAATTTGGGGGTCTATGAGGTCCCATTTGTTGACGACGACCACGCAGGCTCGCCCGGCCTCTTGGGCAAGGTGCGCTACCCGTTTGTCGCCATCGGTAATGCCGGCCTCGGCATCGAGCACCACCAAGGCCACATCGCTGCGCTCCATGGCGGTTCTGGCGCGAAGCACCATGTAGTACTCAACGGTGCCCTGTACCTTTCCGCTGCGCCGAATGCCGGCGGTATCTATAAGGGTGAGCGGTTGCTCGCTCCAGGTGAAATACGTGTCCAGCGCGTCGCGCGTGGTGCCGGGCAGGGGGCTTACGATGGCCCTCTCTTCGCCGAGGATGGCGTTCAGCAAGGAGGACTTGCCCACGTTGGGGCGCCCGACGATGGCCAGGCGAATTCGCTCCTCCTCCGCGTGGTTGCCGGGGGCGAGCGCATCCTCTTGTTGTAAAAGCTCGACAACGCGATCAAGCAGATCGGCGACCCCGTGCCCGTGAATGGCGGAGACGGTATGCACGTCGGGAAAGCCTAAGGTGTAGAATTCGGCGGCATGTTGTTCGAGCCGAAGGTTGTCGGTTTTATTCACCACGAGCAGAACGGGGTGGAGAGAGGCCCGGAGCACATCGGCGATCTCCTGGTCGGTAGGAGTAAGGCCGCTGGCGGCGTCTACCACAAAAAGAATAAGGGCAGCCTCCTCCATGGCGATCTGCGCTTGGGCACGAACCTGCACGGTGAGTGGGTCTTGGTCGCTAAAAAGGATTCCGCCGGTATCAATGACGGTGAAGTGGTGCCCGCGCCACTGTGCAGGCTGGTACAGCCGATCGCGGGTAATGCCCGGCGTGTCCTCCACGATGGCGACACGCCGCCCCACAAGACGATTAAAGAGGGCCGATTTGCCCACATTGGGGCGACCTACGATAGCAACAAGAGGGCGGTTGGGCTTGATCTGGTTCATGGCTCATTCTATGCGAAAAGTTAAACATCAATTTGATCGGGCAAGGCAGGGTGGAGAGTGGTACGATAAACCGCTCAAATAGACGAAGAATCAACTTTACCTGTGAATCTACCTGTTGACTGGGGCTTCTGTCAAGGAGGGAGTTTGTGGAAACCGTTTTCGGCGGCAAACGTCTTAAATTACATGCAGGATTTGCCGGTTTGGGTCAAGAACTCTTCTGTGTCTTGAGAATAGAGTAGGCTATTTAGCCGTATACTTTCCTATCGAGGCACGGTTTTCATCTAATGGGAGGGGATAAGGCATTATGGCTCGATGGAGCGAACGCGGAGTTCAGAACGGGAGAAAGCTGGGGCAGTTCCAACCTTCTGAAATGATCGCCGCCGTGGCGGCGCTTGCGCTTATTATAGGGCTTGTAGGGGCCGGCGCCTATGTGTTTTCTCATGCCCGTTCCGGTAAGAGGGTGGACTTGCTGGTAGGGGCCGATGTAACGGGCAGCGTGCACATGCATTCGCGCAAACAGATGTTTGGTGTGCTAGATGAAACGGTGGCCGAGGTGCTGCCTCAGGGATCGCATGTGGAGATATGGTCGTTTGATGTGAATGCGCACAAGTTCGCCGACCTCGTTCCGGTGCGGCCGGAAGACCTATGGCCAACGGAGGACGAGGTGATGGCATTGCACCCAAACAGTTGGGGTACCTTTCCGGCGGTAGTGTTTAAGGAGATGGAGCGCGAGGCCGGCGCCGATCAGGCCCAAGGGGAGCCAACCGCCATTTTAATGCTGACCGATGGGGAGGATGAAAACCCCAGCACGACCGTTGAGGAGGCCAAAAAGCTTGCTCAGATAGGCACTTTGAAGGCGGTGTGGTTTTGTGGGGTAACCTCGCGCAACGGCTTTCGCTCGGAACTTGAAAGAAGGTTGGTGCCGATCTTTGGCAATAGATTGATTGTGACCGGGCGCCAGGATGCTGCAGAAGGCCTGCAGCGTTTGCGTCAACTGATAGCGTCCCCCAATGGGGAGAAATAGCGAGGGAAAATGATGGACGATCCGGATGTGGTTTCAGGGCTAGAAAGAGATGGGCGTGCGGTTGTGAACGGGCGCATGGATGAGCCTTCTTCCGTGCCGGCAAAGGGAGCATCGGAGCCTACAAAGCGTGCTCTCTTTTGGCCTAGCGGCTTCACCAACGACATGGTTTGGCACGTGCCGCCTATCGGTCTCTCGGCGGAGGAGCGAGCGCGCCAAGAGGCCTTGCTGAACCAACTTGAGGGGCAATTCCGCGATTTTCCCCGCAGGTTTTGGCTGCTGCGTTGGAACTATTGGACGCGGGCTGTGGCGGCCACCGAGGAGCAGCTTGCGGTAGAGGCCGAGGTGCAGGAGGTGCTGGAGCGGCTGAAAGCCGAAAACGCCAAGGAGCAGGAACGGCTTGAGAGGCAGATCGAACTGCTGCGCGAACACGAAACAGAGCTTAAAACGGAGCTTCTACAGGAACGGCGCCGTTTTGCCGAGAGCGTGGGGCGAGCCGGCCTGCGTCTGCCGGACGGGCTGCTGAAGCGAGAGGTGGCCACGCAGGATGGGGAGCAGCGCCCCAGCGCGGCCGTTGAACCGCGCAAGGTGATCGAGGCGCTTGAAGAGATACCCGATCTCGACGAGATTGCCGGAGAGCACGGTGTGAGGCCGGAAGCACAGAGGGGCTTTTTCGCACTCCTGCTTAACATGTTCATGCAGATATTGGCGCCTTTGGTAGCAGGCCTGTTGTTGGCCCTCTGTTTGGGGACGTTGGTGGGGTTGCTCGATCTGGACACGCTGCTTAGGGCCGATGGGCTACCGCGTTTGGGAGTGGCTGCCGCACTGGGTTTCGTGATAGTATATCTCATGGGCGAGATATACCACGCGGTTGTGGGCATGTTGGGTCGAAGCCTTGAGACCAACGATTCCGCCGTGAGGGTGCCGCGCTTGCGGGAGCAGACCACCGTGGCCGTTCTCTGCTTGGCGGGGGCGCTGGGGTTGGGGCTGGCCGAAGTGACGGCGGAAGGGATGGGGCTGCGCATGTTGCATCATCAGCAGATACTGCGTGAAGAGCGCGTGCAAGAGGGGCGTTCCAATCAAGACCATGAGATGCCTCTGCCCGTCTACATGTTGATAGGGCTTCTTATTAGTGGCCCTTATCTTCTGTATAAGAGCACCAATGGCTGGTCGGAGGGCGAAGACCAGATGCGACGCGCGTGGTTGCGGCATCGGCAACGGGCGGTGATGGAGGCACGCGCTAAAGACCCGGCCGTTCAGGAGCTTCTGCAACATGCCTATAGCCTGGAAGGCATGGAGAAAACACTGCAGGAGCTAAGGGCAGAATTAGCCGACATGGAGCAGAGGCGTTTGAGTTTAAGCACGCCGACATTGCCGGATGTGGTGCGTGAGCGGCGACAGGCCGCAAGGGCCGCCGCCGTGGGCGAGGCGAATAGATTGCAGCAGACGCTCGAAAACCTGATAGAAGCGACAGAGCCGCTGCCGCAGAAGCCGGAGAGCACGAAATCGGCGCCGGCCGCGCGGAACGGTTTTTTGACGGGACGATGGTAGATGTGGCGATTTCGAGTGCTCTTTGCCCTGATAGGTGGGGCGGCCTGTTTGCTTACCGCCCTGCTCCTTGAAGGGGTGATGCAGACCAGGCCGGTTGCCGACCTGCTTGCCGGCAACATGTGGCCGCTGCTTATTTACCGCAGCGATATTTCACGCCGTGTGGAGCAGGCCGGCGGGCAGAGCGGTGAGGTGCAGATATCACTGGCATGGAACAACCGCAACGATCTAGACCTCTGGTGTATAGACCCGTCCGGTGTAAAAATATGGTTTATGCATCGGCGTTCCCCAACGGGTGGGCAGCTCGATGTGGACGCCAATGCGAGCATCGAACATCTCACCTCTACGCCGGTTGAAAACATCTTTTGGCCTTACGGAGAGGCGCCCTTAGGAACTTACCGTGTTTTTGTGCACTACTATGCGAACCATGGTGACCCCGACCCAACCACCTTTCACTGTCGGGTGATGGTGCATGGCAGCATAAAGCAGTATCAAGGGAGCCTTTGGCCTCACCAAACGGTGGAGGTAACCGACTTTACGGTGACGCCTGCCACCACGACCCCACTGACAACGCTCTCCAATTTTCTGCTGAAGGAGTTCCTTATCGTTGGTCTGTGGGTTGGTTTGGTGGTGGGCTTAATGGCATTGGCGTTTCTTGGCGGCTTGTGGTGGGTGTATAGGCGGCATGGCGTGCCGTTTCGTTTTACGGCACAAGTGTTTCTGTTAAGAGCCGGGCGTATGGCCTGGTGGGGCTTTCTGGCCGGAGGCTGTGGGCAGTTGGTCTTCCATCTGCTGTTGTGGGGCGGCGTGCGCGGGGGGATGGGAATGCCGCCGCTTTGGGAGGCCTTCAGTCGTTTTCTTGGTTGGCTGGTGGTAGGGCTGGTGGTTGGGGCGAAATGCGCCCGATGGATTCCGCACTTTCCTTCGCGTGCTACACGTAATGCCGGTGGATTGGCGGGTCTGCTGGCTGCATGGTGTCTGAATGGCGCTCTCAGGGTTGGCAGCGATTCGATGGGGCGCCTGCTGGCGGCAACACTGGTAGGGGCGCTTATCGGGGCGATGATCCTCCTCGTTTTTGAGGAGGAGACGGTGGCGGAGGAACCTGTACCGGAAGTTGCATTGCCTGTTTTGGAGCCGATGCGCCTGCGCCCTCAGCGTGCGCACGGTGTTGGGGTGGTGCGTACGGTTCCTCCTAACGTGAAAGCCCCTCGTTAAGCCGCTTTCGGGTCGTGGACAACCGCATAGCTCCCGATGGCTTTGTGGAGCTGTTCGGGATGATGCAGGAGCCGGTCAAGCACATCCCGCACGGCAATCAGCCCGTTCGGGCGCGGTGCCACCGTGTTGAAAATCCAACGCAACAGTTCATAGTCCTCCTCTGTTTGGATGCGTAAACGAATACCCGGCAGTCGCAAGCTGAGGGGAGCCGGCAGAATAGCGCAGTCGAACAGCTCGCGATGGCGCCACAAGAACGCGGTAACCTCCTCTCGATCCTCCCGGCTTTTGCAAAAGCTGTCGAGATGGATGAGAGTACGAAGGGGCATCACCTCGCAGGCAGTGCCTTCCGGCAGGCGTCCCACCGTTACGATATCCATATCGGTGTCGAGTTGATAGCGGGCGGCCGCCCAAAGCATTTTGGGTTCGAGAAGAGGGTCGCAGGCGAACGCGCGCACCACGACATCGGCATGGAAGACCTTGGCGGCCTGTAGCAGGCGCGACAGCACGTCCTCTTCTGGCCCATCGTAGGCGAAACAAGGGAGGTTTTGCTTTCGGCAGAGCTGACGTAGGGGACGATTTTCTGGATGAGACGGCATGGCAACGACGATTTCGGAGACGATCTCAGAGGCGCGAATACGGCGTATGGTCTGCTCGATAAGGGTGGAGTCACCTAGAGATAGTAGCGGTTTGCCGGGCAGCCGGCAACTTCCCATGCGTGCCTGCACAATGGCAAGCACACGGGGATAAGGGTTTGTTTCTTCCATGAAACTTCCTCTCTAAGAGATGAGATGCCAAACGTCTTGTAGAGACGTATTGAACCGTGGCCTGTACAAATTATCGGCTTAAGAGGGGAAAAAGGTCAGTTGTAACGCCGACGAAGATGAGAGGGAAGAATGCGGCACTGCTCTCGGTACTTTACCACGGTTCGACGTGCCACATCGAAGCCCATGGCGCAGAGCTTTTCGGTTAAATCGAGATCGGTTAAGGGTGCCTTTGGGTCTTCCTCGGCAACAAGCTGCCGAAGGGCGGTTTTAACCACGAGGGAGTAGTCGAAGAAGATATTAAAAGGATGGATTTCGAGGTTAGGCAGACGCACGTACTTATTGAAAGTGGCGCGACTGACCACAGAGGGATGTACACCCAGTTTTTCGGCAACCGTGTTGCGGGTGAGAGGGCGTAGAAACTGAATTTGTCCGGTCTCGATGAAGGCGGTTTGGCAAAGGACAAGCTCACGGGTAATGGCGCGCAAAATTTTATGGCAGTTGCGCAGGCTCTCTATGAAGAGGTTGGCCCTCCGAACGTATTCACGCACTTGGTTGATGGGTTCCGATACGATACGATCTCCTTGATACTTCTCATATGCCTCTTGCCAGACCGGGCTAATGCGAAGGTTTTCTGGCGCGTAGCCGGCGATCTCGATTTGGAAACCGGTTTCGGTGCGGTAGATAAGCACATCTGGCCGGATGGTCGCTTCACCGAAGGGGCGGCACCAAAGCGCGCCAAAGCGGGCGGCAGGGTAGGGGGTAAGGCGATTGGTGATAAAATCTATGGCGGCTTGCACCGTTTTGCGTGGAAGAAGCAGGTGACGGCAAATGCGGTGATGGTGATGACCCACAAACTCCTCAAAGCATTCGCTAAGGATGCGATAGGCGGTTTGTGTTGTCTCCCAAGCGGGTGTGTTGGGGGGGGTGTCGGGCAGAATATGCTGTATCTGGAGGAGCAGACACTCTTGTAGGCTTCGTGCGGCGATGCCCGGCGGGTCTAGGGTTTGGAGTTGGGCTAAGACCTTTTCGACCATGCTTTTGGAGACTTTGAGGTCATGGGCGATGCTTTCAATCGGTTCGGTCAGCAGACCGTTGTCGTCAATGTTGCCGATGATGTAGTCGGCCACGGCCTGTTCTTCGGAAGAGAGCGGAAGCAGATGCAGTTGGTTGGTGAGATGGTCGCGTAGTTCGATGGGAGCTTGATGGCTGGCGACGGAGTTTTCGGAATCTTGTAGTGAGAGAAAGGGGTCTATACGCTCTTTCGGGTCAGGTCGGTGAACCTCCTCTTCGGTATAGGGCCTCTCTTCTTCGTTGCCTGTAGGTTCGAGAGATTCTGTAAGTTCGAGGGCAGGGTTTTCCAAAAGCTCGTTCTCGACGCTTAGCAACCGCTCCTGCACATTAAGCTGCAGAAGTTTTTGTGTAAGAAAAACTTTGGGATCGATCTTTTGGGCTTGAACCTGCTTTTGTTCGTTCTGCAAAAACGCCATAACGAGCCTCTCTTCTCCTTTTAGGCAGCTCGGACAGGCAAAAGAAATCACGGTGAATTATCGGACTTTGGTAAGTACGGCTTCAGCGCGTGAACGTTTCGGTTGTGTTGATGAAACACTTATGATTATAGCGCTATGTCGAAAAAATGTAAAGCGCACTGACTTGACAGAATGAAGACCCGCTCTCCTCACCGCAGGAGGTTCACGTGGAGAGCGGGCGCTGCTATCGCGTTGTTAGCGGGATGATGGGTAAGGCATTTGGCACAAACGCTCGGTTCTCTCGCTTTGCCTTGCCACTTTCGATGTAAGACCTGTCGCAGGCGCCACAGAAGGTGCAGGGAGCCGTGTGACAGTCGGCGGTTAGTTGGGCCGAGCGTGCGCGTTTGTCCTCTGCACGTAGATAGGCCTTGGAGACGCCACAATCAATATGGTCCCACGGCAGGGTTTCCTCATAATCTTTGTGCCGGTTCGCGTAGAAACGCAGGTCAATGCCGGCATCTGCAAAGGCCTGCTTCCATCGTTCATAGTCGAGATACTCATCCCAAGCGTCGAACACCTGACCACGCCGCCAGGCCAACTCGATGGCATCGGCCACACGCCGATCTCCTAAGGAGAGCACGGCCTCTAGTTGTGCGCTTGCCGCCTCATTGGGACGATAGGAGATGGCGCGGTCTTTCAGTGAGCGTTTCAGCATGCGCTGTTTTCTATCTATCTCCTCAAGCGAATCTTGCCCATGCCATTGGAAGGGGGTAAAAGGTTTGGGCACAAAAGCCGACACGCCGATAGTGATGGTCGGGTTCTTCACGCCGTTTTTGCGGGCGATCTCGGCACATTTATGGGCTAGTTCCCCGATGGCTAAAACATCCTCATCGGTTTCGGTAGGTAGCGAGATCATGAAATAGAGCTTAATACGCTGCCAGCCGTTTTGGAAGGCCGTCTCGCAGGCAGCGAAGAGGTCTTTTTCGGTAACGCCTTTGTTCACAACGTCGCGCATTCGCTGGGAGCCGGCTTCCGGGGCGAAGGTCAACCCCGTTTTACGAACCTTGTTGATCTCTTGCACCAGCTTTACACAGTCGCGGTCGGCACGCAGAGAAGGCAGCGAGACACCAACCCGGCTACCGGCATACTTATCTATCAGCGACTGAACGACCTCTTCCACACGGCTGTAGTCGGCGGTGGAGAGGGAGACTAGGGAGATATCTTCATGACCGGTGTTCTTTACCAACTCCTCGGCAAGTTGCATCAGCTTTTCTGGGCTTTTTTCGCGCACCGGCCGGGTGATCATGCCGGCTTGACAGAATCGGCAGCCTCGGGTGCAGCCTCGCATGACCTCCAAAGAGATGCGGTCGTGCACCACCTCGATATAGGGGATGATGGGTTTGGTAGGATACTCAAGAGCGTCCACATCCTTTACCCACACTCGTTCAACTTTTGCGGGCACATCTGGGTGCAGGCGTCGGATGGCTAGGAGATGCGGCATGGTGTCACCGAGTCGCTCTGCCTCTTCGGCCGAGAGGCCTTTGCTTTCAAGGCGTGCCAGCCTGGCCTCTTCGCTTTCGTATTCGGGTTCATAGAAGCGCGGCGCATAGCAGCCCGGAATCTGGGCAAGCTGCAGGAGAAGCTCCTCCCGCGAAAGATGGCGATAGCGTTTAAAGCTGGTTACGAGTTGCTGAAGAACCTCTTCCGCCTCTCCGATAACAAAGAGGTCTATAAAGGGGGCCATCGGCTCTGGGTTAAAGGCGCAGTGCCCGCCGGCGATGATGATGGGGTAGGGTTTTCCATTGGGTTGGAGCCTATCTCTGTCGCGAGAACGCACGGGAATGCCGCCGAGGTCCAGCATGTTGAGCACGTTGGTGTAAGAGAGTTCATAGGAGAGGGCAAACCCGATGAAGTCGTAGTCTGAGAGGGGTGTGCGGGTCTCCAAAGTGTAAAGAGGCAGCCCTACCGCACGCATTTCGCGCTCCATGTCGGGCCAAGGGGCGTAGACGCGCTCGCAAACACAGTCCTGCCGTTTATTAAGGAGGTGGTAAATAATACTGCAGGCGAGGTTGCTCATGCCGATTTCGTAGGCGTCGGGGAAGGCAATGGCAAATTTTACGTCAACGGTGCTGTGGTCTTTTACAATGCTGTTCAATTCCCCGCCGGTGTAGCGACCGGGTTTACTGACACGCGGTAAAATATCCTCCAACACGACATCTATCTGCTCGCGAGTCCACATCGCCAAAATCCCTCCTGTGCTCCAACCATTCTACAGGGTGGTTTTAGTATACTATGCGATTCGGATTCTGTCAAAGAAAGGTGTAAGCGCGGTGGATTGCTCGAAAGCGTGTGGTCATCGTGAAATCTATCGCAACATTCTAGGCTACTTTTTGTGCATTCAAGGAGATGGGAATGTCATCTGTTAAGCGGGAAGAGACTATCTCTGCCGACTTGCCCCTTAATCAGGTTCTCTTAGGCGACTGCTTGGAAGTTCTACCGAAATTGCCCCCTCATTCCATAGACCTTATCTTCGCCGATCCGCCTTATAACCTTCAGCTGCGGCAGGAGCTTTGGCGCCCCAATCAGACACCGGTTGCCGGGGTTAACGACGAGTGGGACAGATTTGCCAACTTTGATGATTACGATGCCTTCACAACACAATGGTTAAGTGCGTGTAGGAGGGTACTGAAAGAGACGGGCACCCTTTGGGTGATCGGTTCCTATCATAACATCTACCGTGTTGGCAAGATCATGATGGATTTAGGCTTTTGGATTTTGAACGATGTTATTTGGCACAAAACGAACCCGATGCCGAATTTCCGGGGCGCAAGGTTTCAGAATGCGACCGAAATACTGCTTTGGGCTAAGAGATCGCGGGAAGCACGCGGCTATACGTTTCAGTACCAGGCCATGAAGAATCTGAATGAAGGCAAGCAGATGCAGAATGTATGGCATCTGCCCCTATGTACCGGCGCCGAGCGGTTGCGAACGGAGGGAAAGAAGGCGCACTCGACACAAAAGCCCCAGGCGTTGCTCTACCGAGTGATCTTGGCATCGAGCAGGCCAGGGGATGTTGTGCTAGACCCGTTTTTCGGCACCGGCACAACGGGGGTTGTTGCGAAGCGTCTGGGACGTCACTTTATAGGCATTGAGCGTGACCCAGAGTATGTGAGACTGGCATGGGAGCGCTTAACGAACACGCCCGCCTGCGACGATCGGGAGTTGCTGATAACCCCTTCAAAACGCGCTGCGCCGCGGGTGGCCTTTGGGCAGCTTGTGGAGGCGGGGTACCTTTCGGTGGGAACGTCGCTTTATTCCCAAGATAGAAAGATCGTGGCCTATGTAAAAGCCGATTCGCTGTTGAAATGGGGCGACAAAGAAGGCTCCATTCACCAGATCGCCGCTGCTGCAGAGGGAAAGCCGGCCTGTAACGGATGGGAATATTGGCATTATGAAAACGAAAATGGGGAACTGATAAGTATTGATGCATTACGAGCACGCTACAGAGCTGAAAGCGGGCTGGAATAAAAAAAGACCCTCCTTGGCTTCTTTGGGGGAGCCAAGGAGGGTGAGCTTCTCTGGTTGTTAGAAACGGTAGGTGGGCTGCACGTAGAACCAGTTGACTTCATGAGACTGCGTTGGATCAAGCGTTTTGATGTAGTGCCCTGGCCAGAAGTGGCTGTAGCCGATAGAGAGACCGAGGTAGGCGCTTACCCGATAGTCGGCAACGATATCTACTTCCGAACCGATGTCTCTGCCGGCTGCGCCGGTGGGGCTCCAAAGAGGTTTGCCATTGCTGCCTTTTACCGGTGCGCCGTTCACGCCGTACCAGTAGTCCCGGCCATCGGCGAGGGAGAGAAAGTGGCCATCCACCGAAAGGGTAAGGCGTTTCGTAGCTGCAAACCCCATGCCCATATGCCAATGGCGCATGTTGCGCCAGCCCATGTAGTCTAGAATGCCCGATTTGCCGTGCGTAGAGGGAAAGAGTTGATCGAACGTTTCGTAATGGGCTGGGTCGGTGGGACTGCCACCACTGGCGAAGTCGTGTTCTACAACGAAATGGAGGGCTGCAGGCCCGGGAAAAGTGTAGGTGGCTACAGCGGCGTAAGCCCACGCGCCAATGGCTTTGCCCCCGAAGTGGCCGAACTGAAATGCCGGCTCGATGGTGATGTGCGTGTGGGGAATCAGATCGATGACCGGTCGAGCGCCCAAAGTAAAAACGCTGAGGTTCGCCCCTGCAACGCGATCGTTTTTAAGCAGGACGTAGAGGTCGGAGCTAAGTTTGGGTAGAAACTTCTCCACGCCATAGACCCCGTAGAGCGTAGGCACTGTGGTAACGCCATTAGCAAAACCGGTTTTGCCGAAGAAGAGGTCGGTGGTCTGGCGTGTGCTTTTAAAGGTGAACCGAGCGGCGTCGAAGGTGCGTCCGTAGTTATTCCATTCTGGGGAGGCGATGAGGCGGCCATCACCAAAGGCCAGCACTTGGCGTCCTAATCTCCATTGATAGCGGCCTTTGCCGCCCTGAGCGTAGCCTTGAAAGACGTCGAAGTCGTTGACAACGGCGATATGGCCGCTGTTTGTAGTATTGCCCCAACTATATTGCGGTTGAAGAAAGAGGGTAAGACCGGATGGGTCGCTCCATCCGAAACCGAGGCGAAGGCGGCTGATCCACTCTTGGTTGTAGGCAGTGTTGCCGGTACTGACGATAGCGCTGTTGCTTTCATCGTTGCGGATGCGCCATTCAGGGCTAAAGGAGAATCCGTGTCCATTCGATGGCACTACCGTTTGCGAAGAAGCGTTTATTACAAAAAAATTAGCGACAACTACGGTACAGAGCAGTACAAACATCTTTTGACGAAAAAAACGCATAGAGTCTCTCCTGATGTGAGTTTATTTGGGAATAGATTCGCTTAGAAGACGGGTTACTTCCACGGGCACAAGGCGTTATCGAGTTTGAACCGCGTGGGAGCACCGCCGCCTATTCCATTGTAACACAGTTATAACGGAGTGTCAACGATTTATAGACAATTTTTTGCGCATAGACAGATTGCTTCCTCACCATGTGAGAATTGTATGCGGAAAGCACCTTTCGTGGGCGTGGAGATCATCCAATGAAGACTTTTGTAGAGCGGTGTCTTCCTGCAACAGAAGCAGGAAGTTCGAGGGTAAAGGGTAAAATGATGTCTAGTTTCTGCCCTCTCTTGGTAGTAGAAGAGAAGGTTTGGGCGCGTCACTCATCTGTATATCGGAACTTTGCGGCGCAACGACGGGCCGACGTATGTTGAGGAGATTTTCGGTCCTATGTCGCTCTTTGATGGCTACACAATTGAAGAAGGTTATGACGAGATGTTTGAGCCGGATGGACATCCGCGCTCTCACTATCGGCAGCTCTTTTTGCGTCTTTCCCAAATGTCTTTAGAGGAGTATCGGCGTAGGTGTCGCCTGGCCGAGCGCATTTTTATGGAGCAGGGGATTACCTTTACTGTCTACGGCGATGAGAGCGGTTGCGAACGGCCTTTCCCGCTCGACCTAATCCCGCGAATCATCCCCTCTCAGGAATGGGCGGTACTTGAAAAAGGGCTGACTCAACGCATCGTGGCGCTCAACCTCTTTTTGCAGGATGTATATCACGATCAAAAAATCCTGCATGATCATGTGGTGCCTTGGGAGTTAGTGCTGAGTGCCACCTTTTTTCGCAGGGAGTTTTTAGGAGCTAACCCGCCGGGGGGCATCTACGTACATATCTGCGGTACGGATATCCTTCGCGATGCCGATGGGCGCTATCTTGTACTTGAAGACAATCTTCGTTGTCCGTCGGGTGTCTCCTACGTTTTGCAGAACCGAACCACGCTGACTAGGGTGTTCCCCCAGCTTTTTCAGGATTATGCCGTGCGCTCCATAGACCACTACACTACCCAACTGCTTGAAAACCTTAGGGAACTCGCCCCCGCAGAATGCAAGGAGAACCCGTGTGTGGTTCTTCTGACCCCAGGCCCTTACAACAGCGCCTACTTTGAACATGCTTTCCTTGCGCAGCAGCTAGGGATCGCGTTGGTGGAAGGGCGAGACCTTTTTGTGGAAGATAACTGTGTGTTTATGAAAACCACGCGCGGGCCACAGCGGGTGGATGTGATCTATCGGCGTGTGGATGACGACTTCCTTGACCCGTTGGTTTTCCGACCGGATTCGTTGCTTGGTGTTCCCGGCCTGGTAAATGCTCATCGCGCGGGTAATGTGGCTTTGGCAAACTCGATAGGCACCGGTGTTGCCGACGACAAGGTGATCTATGCTTACGTGCCGCGCATCATTCGCTACTATCTGCAGGAAGACCCGATTCTTCCTAACGTCGAGACCTATGTGGCCTATGAAGACCTACAGCGGAAACATATCCTGGCGCATTTAGACACGCTCGTCGTCAAAGCGGCCAACGAGTCGGGCGGCTACGGCATGCTGATCGGCCCGCAGGCGACTGCGCAGGAGCGAGAGGAGTTTGCACGCAAGATAGAGGCGAACCCGCGTAACTACATTGCCCAGCCTCTGGTGCGTTTTTCAAGTGTGCCTACCTTTATTGATGACCATTTCGAGGGGCGGCATGTGGACTTGCGGCCTTATATTCTCTATGGCCGTAAAGGCGTTACCGTGATTCCGGGAGGCCTCACCCGGGTGGCATTGCGTAAAGGCTCGTTCGTGGTCAACAGCTCGCAAGGCGGAGGCAGTAAGGATACGTGGGTTTTAGCCGGTGAACATCGAGGAGAGAGGCCTCCGGTGGAGGATTTAGGCAGGCCGGCATTTTTAGGCCAACGGCAGCGAGCGTGGTCTTCACCAAAACGGGGCGGGGAGGCGCAGTGACGATGTTGTGTCGAGAGGCGGATGCCTGCTTTTGGATAGGACGCTATGTAGAACGTGCAGAGGCCACGGCACGCATGGTGGATGTGCACTATTCTACCGCTCTAGAGATGAGTTCGCCAACACAGGCTGAGACGCTGCATTGGGAGACCCTGCTGGCCATTGCCGGCAGCACAGAGGCCTACGCAGCCCGATATACCGGGCAGCACGACCGCGACGTGCTGCACTTTTTCGCTTTCGATGTGGAGAATCCCAACTCCATCCTTTCCTGTTGGGAGCGGGCACGCCACAGTGCGCGCGTGGTACGCGAACAGCTCTCCTCCGAGATGTGGGAGAGCCTTAACGCCGCCTATCTTAGAATGCGCGAATGGAATGTGGAGAAACTGCTGGCCGACTCGCCTCACGTCTTCTTTCAGATGGTGAAGGATGCCTCGCACCTCTTTCAGGGCATTTTAAACCGGACGATGCTAATGGATGAAGCGCGTGATTGGCTTGATGCGGGGCGTTTTTTAGAACGTGCCTCCCAAACACCGCGGCTGCTCGATATAAAGTACAAGGAGTTACTTGGAGATCGCTCGCCGACACTAGAAGTGACGCTCGATATCCATCAATGGATCGCCGTGCTGAAGTCGGTAAGCGCTTTTGAGATGTACCGAAAGGTGCACCAGGAGGGCATTCGCCCGGAAGGGGTGGTGGATTTTCTCGTGTTCGACATCCGTTTCCCCGCCTCGGTACGTCATGGCATCGCGCGTGTGGAGGGATGTTTGCGCCGCATTGGTGGGAACCCACAAGCCGAGCCGCGCAATGAAGCCGAGCTGCGTGTAGGGCGCCTCCTTGCCGATCTCACCTATAGTCGCGCTAAAGAGATCGTGGCGGCCGGACTTCATTCCTTTTTGAACGATGTGCAGCGCCGATGTGCCGAGATAGGTGAGGCGATTTCTATGCAGTATCTTGCGTATTAGGACGGGAAAGGAGAGCCTACTGAGAAGTGAGATGAGACACTTAAGGGAAAGCAGACTTTACGGCGAGATATCCGCCTAATCAAAGCCTTTTAGAAAATTATGCAACTGTGTGTACGTCATACTACGCGCTATGCCTATCCGGCGGCGGTGAGAGATAGTTATAACGAGCTTCGGTTGATGCCCGTGAGCGATAACAATCAGACCTGTCGGACCTTCGAGCTTGACATAGAGCCTAAAGCGCGCATTTTTAGCTACGAGCTGCCAAGCGGTACGGTGCACCATTTCAACATCCGTGCCCCACATAACGCGCTGACCATTCGGGCTTATTCAGAAGTTACTACACATATTCAAGACCCTTTTGTAGGGCTTCAGATGCACGAGGATGACAGCGAGTTCTATGCCCGCGAGGGGGTACGGCAGCGTTTTTATGACTATCTGTCACCAACTCCATTAGTTCCTTTGACGCCGGAGACCGATCGCATTGCACAGCTTGCCAGACGACAGGCCGGCGGGCCGGCAACGGCCACCTTTCTTATCGCCCTCATCCGCCTGTTGCATCGGGTGTTAGAGTATGCGCCCGGCTCTACACGTGTTGATACCCCTATTCAACAGGTGCTGCAACAGAAGCGCGGCGTCTGCCAAGACTTTGCTCACCTCATGTTGGCCATATGTCGTCGGCAGCGCATTCCCTCGCGCTATGTGAGCGGCTATATCTATACCGGAAGTGGAACGAAAGAGAGCGGGTGGTCAGAAGAGAAACATCTCATCGGCGGCGATGCTATGCACGCTTGGGTGGAATGCCTTCTGCCCGATGGAGCTTGGCATGGGTTCGACCCAACCAACAACCTGGTGGTGAACGGGCATTACATTAAGGTGCATCATGGTAGAGACTATTACGATGTTTCACCGATACGCGGAGTGTATCATGGGCCGGCCGATCATCAGATGGAGACGAGCGTGCGGGTGTGGTTGGAGGAGGAGAGTTGAAGAGAATAGAGGCCATTATTCGCCCTAGTCGGTTGGATGCGGTGAAGATCGCACTAGGCGAGATTGGGGTTACGGGCATGTCGGTGCAGGATGTGCGCGGGAGCGGACGGCAACAGGGGCACCGTGAGAGCTATAGGGGCGCGGAATACGCCATCCCTTTGCCCATTAAGGTGAAGCTGGAGATCGTTGCCCGTGATGAGGAGGTCGAAACGATTGTGGAGACCATCTTGCGTCACGCCCGTACGGGTGAGCCGGGAGATGGCAAAATTTTTATTCTGCCGGCCGACGATGCGGTGCGTATTCGCACAGAAGAGCGGGGCGAAGAGGCCATCTGATTCACTACGGCCAGGGGAAGGTGGGAGTGGGTGTAAAGCGGTTGAAGATGGCCGGTGCGGTGAAGAGGATGGCCATAATGAACTCGCCCAACACGGCCCCCAGAAAAAGAGGGCGCAGGCGTGCGTAGAGTTTCATGCCTCCATAGCGAATGATAAGCGATTTTAAAACCCACGCCACAAGACACGGAAACCAGAACACCATCATCGTCCAACTGCCGGAGAGCGCGTAGCCAAGGGGATGAAAGGGAAACCAAGGTAGACGGCTGCGCAACGCTACGATCAGCACCGTTACCAAGATTCCTATCCCAAAGTTAAGTATGTCGAAGAACTGAATGTTGGGATTGGTATGGTTCATGGTAGAGGCGGCGTCGGTAAAAGCCCAAACCGGATTACCCTGATATACATAGCTATACATCTGCACAGCACCATAGGTATAAGGCAGATGGATGCTGTAGTAGCCGGAGACGAGCAGCGCTGTGACAAACGCAAGCACGAAAACCGGTACAAGAGTTCGGCGGCGCACATATAAACCATCGGCAAGCTTCATCGAGTCGAGAAAACCGGTGAGAATCAGGCCGCGTTGGTCACGCAGCATAACGGCATCGAGGAAGGCGAGGGAGGTGAGATTAGCCGGGCCTAAGTTGCGTAGGTCGCCTACCATTCGGTAGATGTCGGTGGGACGAAAGCAGGTTTCGGTCATCAACATGCCGGCCTCAGAGGTGCTACGCGCCATGACGAGGGCGATAACGAATATGCCTACTCCCAGCTCAAAAAGAGCGAGCCAATAGCTCATTCCCAGCAGGTGCAGCCATAGTGCAAGCAGCAACACGCTGCCCACGAGGCCGAATGTAGCAAAGCGGTTAGGCAACAGTTCATTCTCTTCGCCCGGCAGACGGGCGGGCCGCTTCCAGGCCCACAAGGCGCCCCAGATGGCTCGAAGATAGGGGCGTGCCGTGTAGATCATATAGCCTACGAGGGTGAGATAACATCCTATAAACTGGTAGCCTTGGTAGGTTTTGCAGCCGTACATGGGCATGGTGGGGAACTGATAGCCGAAGCGGGCACCGAGAACGTCCTCCAGTCGGGTTAGCAGAAAAAAGAACCAGAGGGAAAAGAGCAGGTCGGAGGGCAAGAGGTAGAAAAAGCCGATGGCCATGAACGAGATGTAGACGTGAAAAAAGCCGATGGCGCTGTTGTAAGGCGGCTGAGAAAAGAGCAGGCTGTTGAGATCGATATCGGTGGTGATATCGGGTACAGCGGGGGCGTATTGATGCAGTCCTTTTAGGCCGAACACGAAAGCAGGGATGGCGAAGCCCAGCCACATAAGGCGGTTTTTCAGGAAACTCGGTTGAGTACTACCCCCTATAGTGATATTTTCCCCCCGAATCATCTCTAAGGGAAGTTGCGCCAGTGGGAAGGTGAGACGCTCGTTATCGGTCCATTGGCGCCTTAGGAGGGCAGCGAGACAAAGGAAGGCGGTAAAAAGCAGGCCTACGAATACTCCCCAGGCCACCAGCGGAACGGCCCAAAGCGCCCAAGGAATGTGCTCTCCGGGGCGCAGGCCATCGAAGAAACGGGCGGCAACAAACTGTTTTGGAGGGCCCTTCGGATCCCACGGCACCGCCCATTTCGGAATCCATTTAAAAAACATGTTCGCCCACCCGTTTGTGGGAGAAGCAAAGTAGTTTGGCACCACAAGCAGAGGAATAAGCTTTTCCATAAGGCCGCGCGAGGAAACCATGGAGGCCAGCAACATCATGACATAGATGGTATAGAGTTCATGTTGTGCTAAGCCGAGACGCTCCGAAAATTTGCGGAGAACGGCCTGTAGGCCTAAAATCAGGGCTAACATGCCCACTACGACGGGGGGAAGTTGCAGGTAGCCGATCTGAATTTTCCCGACGACGAGCTCGGCATAGCAAACAAGCACACAGGTAATCCCCACACACACAAGCCCGATGAGAAGCGCTTTCAAGCTAAGGGCACTGCGCGTGGATGTCTCTATGGATTGCGAACGATTGCTTGGCGAAACCGCCATACATTCCTCCAGGAGAGCCGAGTTCTATGTTAGGGGCCGAAGCAGCAACCAAAGGTATGGTCTTGAGCCGTGCTCATTATGTTTCGTATTAGCTGGCTCTGTCAAGTCAAAGCGAAGTCCTCTGGACAGTGCCCTAAAAAAGCTCTCTTGATCCTACATTTCCGCGCCGATAATGCCGATAATTTGGGAAGACTATAGCTTCTTAACGGGCGCCTATACAGGGGCCCGTCATGGGGTTCGGCACCACGTTCAGAAACTCGAACCAGGTAAATTCATCGCAGGAGACGCTCACCTATGCTAGACCAAGCGCATGGACTTCGGGCTTTGGCAAGTCAAAATCGGGATGAGAGAGCGGGGGCTAGAGAGCCATCTCTTACCGAGAAGAGCACCGAGACGTTTGCGCAGGCCGTTGTCACCCCTCCCGCGCGTGTGCGCAAAGCGCGCGTTATCGCGGTGACGAGCGGCAAGGGAGGGGTAGGCAAAACGAACTTCTCCTCCAATCTCTCGCTCGCTTTGGCCGAAACCGGCAATCGCGTGATCGTTGTGGATGCCGATCTCGGCTTGGCTAATCTTCATGTAGTTCTGGGCGTCTATCCGCAATATAATTTAGAGCATGTGACGCATGGCGATCGGTCGTTGCGCGAGGTGCTTTGCCCCGGTCCTAACGGCATTCGGATTGTGGCCGGCGCCTCCGGATTGGCCGAACTCGCCGATCTCGACGCCATTCGTCGCGAAGCGCTGATTGAAAGCCTCGGAGAGCTGGATGCGCTAGCAGACATCGTGCTTATAGACACAGGTGCCGGCTTGGCTCGAAACGTTCTCGCTTTCCTGTGCGCTGCCGGAGAGGTGTTGGTGGTTACCACGCCGGAGCCAACGGCCCTGACCGACGCCTACGCAATTATCAAAACGGTCTATCACGAAAACCCGCAGTCGCGCCTCATGCTGGCAGTCAATATGGCCCAGAACGAAGCGGAAGCCCGTTCCGCACAGGAGCGCCTCGTGACCATCACCCGCCGTTTTCTGGGAACAGAGGTGGTATCTCTTGGAAGCGTTCCCCACGATCCTGCCGTGGGGCAAGCCGTTCGAAACGGCAAGCCGTTTCTGTTGAGCTATCCCTCCTCGCCGGCAGCACGCGCCGTGCGAAAGATAGCGCATCAGCTTACCTACTCTGCCCCGGCACCGACGGAAGTAGAAGGGGTGGGCGGACTTCTGAATCGCATGCAGCGTTTCTTCAGTAAACATCTCGGACGTTAAGCTCGCCGGGTAAGCAGGAGTCCGAACGATTACAAAGAAAAGATTCATAGATACAACCGAATGAAGGGGTATCTATTTCCAAAATTTCATCTACAGGGATAAGGCGTGTGAAGTCGTTGATATCCCAACTACCAACCATATTAGGCGCATTTTCCGCCATGTTAGTCTCTTTTTTAAGTCTGCTAAATGGCACATCACCGGGAACCTGCCTTGCTCGTTCGGCGGCAGCGTTTCTCGTGTTCGCCGGTTTCGGCCTTGTGCTGCGCTATGCGCTCACCGAAGGGACGCGAGATGGGATATTAGGAACCGCTCTGCTCGAGGAAGGGAGGGAGGAGGCGGAGCCTAAGCTCGATGTCATCGTGCCCGGCACGACGGTGGCGGACTTGCTGGGCGTTAAGGCGGAAAATCAGGGGGAAGGAAATTCTAAATAACCGATACAAAAGCGAAGCCGGGGTGCCGTGCGCAGAAGTTCCGACGTAAGCGGCTTCGGAATGAAGGAGTGAACCCGATGAGACCAGAGGATGTTCAAAGAGATTGGTACCGTTTCAAAGAGTTTCAAGATGAAAACGCTCGCGCGCGTTTAATACAGCATTTCGCCTACTTGGTTAAAATCACGGCGGGGCGCGTAATAACGAATCTGCCGCCCAGTCTAGATCGAGAAGACCTTGTGAGCGCGGGAGCTTTAGGCCTTATTAAAGCAGTAGATCAGTACGATCCCTCGCGGCAAGTGAAGTTTGAAACCTATGCCATTGCCCTTATTCGTGGTGCTATTCTCGAAATGCTTCGCGAGGACGACTGGGTGCCGCGTTCGGCCCGTGAGCGCATCAAGATGCTGGAACGAACTTACACCCTTTTAGAAGCACGGCTTGGGCGCCCGGCCACAGAAGAGGAAGTTGCAGCGGAACTGCATATGGAGATGGATGAGTTCCACAAGCTGCTCATCGAGGCGGGGCGATCTTCGTTGCTTTCTTTGGAGGAGGTTCTCGTTGGCAGTGAAAACGGAGAGAACCTTCATCTCTCCGACGTCATCCAAGATGAGCGCCTTTTGCCCTCCGCCGAGGCGGAGTTACAGGAACGCAAGCATATGCTTGGTAAGGCGATAGATCGTCTGCCGGAACGGGAGCGCTTGGTGATATCCCTTTACTACTATGAAGGGTTGACGTTTAAGGAGATCGGGCGTATCCTTTCGATCTCCGAATCCAGGGTTTATCAGCTGCATACCCAGGCGGTCGTGCGATTGCAGGGGTATCTGCAGCGGGATAAGGAGCTTTTTCACTGACTACCACCGTTCTTCTCGGCGGGCGTCGGTGAAGGAGGTAACAAATGGATCAAAGCGATTTACTTTCTATCCACCGCATCGAAAACACAGAAAGCATTCGCGAGGTGGGGCGGGAACCGCGTCAACACCCTTCTCCTGAACAGCATCAGGAGAAACCATCGAAGAAGCAGGAAGAGAATGCTGCAACCGAGGAGGACGTGGTGGAGCTGAGTGCCGATGCGCTTGCGGTAACAGCCGCTGCAACGGATACAACAGTCGTTCAAGAAGAGACCTCTGTTCTTACCGAAACTCCTCATATAGACATCGTCACCTAGTAACCGGCTACAAAAGAGATGTTTTTCGACGCCGTTTTGTGCCATATTATTCGTATTGAGAAAGGATGTGCCATATGGAGTGGCAGGCCCTAGGCTTTGCTCTGCAAATCCTCATGCTCACTGTGGGATGGGTTCTGTTTCAAAAGGCTCGTGCCGAGCTTTCCGTCCGCGCCATCGAGGCTCCTGTGCTTTCAGAGCTGAAGGGCCTACAACGGAATGTGAACCGGCTCATCGAGCAGCTTGAGGAGGCGTCGTTAGAGGCCTCGGTTCGTCTAGAGCGAAGTTGCGAAGAGGCGCGCGAGCTACTAGCCTCCTTAGAACGTCAGATAAAACGGTATGAGGAGCTTGAGGAGCCGATAGCTACTCCGACGCAGAGGAGCGGCAGACCCAAATCTAAAGAAGGAACGGTGAACAACGAACTCAAGAGCGCTTCAACCGAATCGGTGCCAAAGCGCTCTAAAACCGTCTCGCCAAAAGAGGCTATCTATGCCTTAGCGGAAAAGGGTGTCCCACCGGCTGCCATTGCTCGTGAAGTGGGCGTCTCCGAGGGCGAGGTGGAAACGTTGCTAGGGCTGAAACTTGTCCATCGCTGAGAAACCACTCCGAACGGCCATCTTTTTCTAAAAATCCTTTATTAAGGAGACATTCTACCTTTGGCTTCCGTTTCCTTTCGGCAAGGCCAACGCCTTGCGCGTTATGGCCGGCGTCCTTCTCTTCGTCAGGTGGCCGGAACTCTGTGCATCCTTTTGCTACCCCTGTTGGCAGGCTGCCAAGGCGACAGTATTATCGCTCAGGTGGGCAACCAGAGCATTAGCGTGAAACGCTATTACGACACCCTTGAAAATCTCACCCAGGCCGATTTCAGCAACGCTCCCGATCTACAGGCCGGGCCTTTGGCGCTGCTGTATCTCATTCGCGAAACGGCTATTCAACAGCTTGCACAACAAAAGGGGTTCGTTCCGCCGGACGATTTTATAGACCGAATTTTAGAGTATCAACGTGAAAAAGACCCCAACCTCGACGACAACATTCGCCGTGGCTTGATTCCAGAAAATCAGCTAAAAAAGCAGCTCACGCTCCTTTACGAGATTCTCACCATCGGCGCCGATACCGACCATGTGGATGAGGCCCAACTGAAGCAGATGTATAACCGCGAAAAAAGTCAACTCGATCTGCCGGAGCGCTTTGTTGCCCGAATGCTTGTGGTGAAAGATGAGCAGGACGGCATTGAAACACTGAATCGGTTGAAAGCCACAGGGAATTTCGCGGTGGAAGCTCAGCGAGAGCACGCTGCTGCGCCCTTCGATGGCGAAGAGGTAACTTTAAGCGCACAACAGGTGAAGCAACAGCAGCCGCAACTTTATGATGTTCTTGAAAAACTCTCTCCCGGCCAGTTCGCCGACGCGCCGGTTCCTCTCAAACAACCGGGTTCCCCAACACCCCTTTATGTGTTGGTACAGCTTACCCATAAGATGCCCGCCAAGTCCATGAGTTACGAACAGGTGCGCCCGTTGCTGGTGGAACAGTACCTTCAACAGGCCTTCCCTCAATACCAGCAGCATTTTTACCAGGTTCTGACAGACTATCTGAAGGGACTTTTGGCCCAAAATAAGATCATCATCTACAATCAGCGTTATGCCGGCATCGTGCTGGTACGCCTGAATCAAATTCTGAATCAGCCTCCACCTATGCCGAACGCGCCCGTGCCTTCACCGTCGGTTCCTACACCTCAGGCACCAAGGAGCAGTGCTCCACCCCAGAACGCTCCATAGGGGAGCCGAGCATGGTAACCATGGTAACGGTGATCGGTTTGGGGCCGGGCGATCCCGATCTCATCTCGCGCGGGGCCGAACAGGCCCTGCGCGAGGCTGCGGCACAAGGCGCTCTCTATCTGCGTACCGGCCGTCATCCCTGCGTGGCCACTCTAAAGGAGTGGGGGCTTACGTTTGAGACCTTCGATAGCATTTACGATTCGGCTACAAGCTTTGAGGAGGTCTACCAGGCCATTGTCAACAGGCTGTTAGAGCGCGTTCATACAGAGCATGCGGTGGCCTATGCCGTTCCAGGGCATCCGTTGCTTGGTGAAGAGAGCGTGCGCCTGCTGCTCGAACGGCTCGATGCCGAAGGCATCGCCTATCGCATTGTCTCATCCTGCAGCTTCATTGAGGCCGTGTTAGCGGCAGCGCATCTCCCCTTAGCGGAAGGATGCGATGTGCGAGATGCCCTCTCTTTGCAGCTCGATGACGCGGTGAGCCGTGAAGGCTATCCACTAGGGGGACGTATAGACACCTCTCGAGGGCTACTGCTGTTTCAGGTGTTCGATAGGGCCTCTGCCTCTCATGCGAAACTGGCGCTCATGCGCTTCTATCCCGACGATTGGCAGGTATTGCTTGTGCGCAATGCCGGAGTAGCCGCCATGGAGAGCGTTCAGGCCATACCGCTTTATCAACTCGACCGCCTCTCCATCGATCACCTAACTGCCGTCTATGTGCCGCCGCTTCCTCCGCAGTTACGCCCTAAGGACTTCTATGCGCTGGTGGGAGTGATGGCGCGATTGCGGGCACCTGACGGATGCCCTTGGGACCGCGAGCAGACGCACGCTACATTGAAGCGATATTTCGTCGAAGAGACCTATGAGGTGCTTGAAGCAATAGATGCCAACGACCCCAATGCCCTCTGTGAGGAGCTGGGCGACGCCCTACTGCAGGCGGTTTTTCATGCCCAACTCGCCCGTGAAGAGGGGCTATTCACCATTGATGATGTTACGGCCCATGTTGTAGAGAAGCTGGTGCGTCGCCATCCACACGTTTTCGGAACGACGGAGGTCGCCGATAGCGCGGAGGTGCTGCGTAATTGGGAGCGCATTAAGCAGGCGGAAAAAAGTGAGAATGTCTCACAGCCAAACTCTATTCTCGACGGCATTCCCAAAGGGTTGCCGGCCTTAATGTACGCCATGGAGCTGAGCAAGCGAGTTGTAAAAGTGGGGTTTGAATGGCCGAGCCTTGAGGCGGTACTTGAAAAAGTAGATGAAGAGTGGGCCGAGCTAAAGCGGGAGTTGGCAGTTGCAGAACCCGATCGGGCACGGGTAGCTGCCGAGTTAGGCAATCTGCTATTTACCTTGGTGCAGGTGGCGCGTAAACAGAACCTCGATGCCGAAGAGGCACTGCGAACCATGTTGCGACGGTTTGAGACGCGGTTTCGTTATATGGAGCGACGTGCTGCCGAGATGGGCTGCTCGCTGAAAGAGATGACGCTCGACGAACTCGATGCTTTATGGGAAGAGGCAAAACGCCAGGAACCTCTCTAAAGTCCTGCTTTAACGAGATCGTTTACCCGTAATAGCCCGAGGCAGACGCCTTCCGCAGTGAGAACGGGAGCGACCGATATAGGACGGGGCCGCTGGGTCATCTTTTGGAGAGCCTCATAGGCGAGTTGATCGGGGGCAAGGGTTAAAATGGGGTTTGGGTTCATCATGTCCGCTGCCTTTAAGTTGAAACTCTCTTGCTGATGCTTTAAAAAGGCCTGGCGGAAGTCCGATTCGGCGATCAACCCAAGCAGGTGGTTGGTATCATCGAGCACGCACACGGCTCCCATATGCCCTGCGGTAAGCTCGCAGACAACCTCTTGGAACGAGGCGCCTGGTGCCACATGGGGCAGGGCACTGCCGTCGGGGGGCAGCAAATCTTGGACACGTAAGGTGAGGCGACGCCCAAGGCGCCCTCCGGGGTGATTACGAGCGTACTCCTCCGGGCTTAGATGGCGACGACGTTGAAGCGCCATGGCAAGCGCGTCGCTAAGGGCAAGTGCCGCGAGGACACTTGTGGTGGGGGCGAGGTTCAGCGGGCATATCTCGCGCTCCACCGAGGCATCGAGTGCGGCATGCGCATGGCGTGCAAGCGTGGAATGAAGGTTCCCTGTGATGGCGATAAGGGGTATATCGCGTGCTCGCAGCAACGGGAGGAGGGTGAGCAGCTCTTCACTTTCACCACTGTTGCTAAATGCGATCACCACATCTTCATTAGTTACAAGCCCTAAGTCGCCGTGGAGAGCCTCGGTGGGATGGAGAAACACAGCAGGCTGCCCGATGGAGGTGAGCGTGGCGGCAAGTTTGCGGGCGATAATGCCCGATTTACCGACACCGGTGGTGATCACCTTCCCGCGGCAGGTCTCTAGTAGGGAAAGCGCCTGGGCAAAGGCCTCTCCGATGCGGTCGGCAAGGCGGCGCACCGCCTCCGACTCCACATGCAGCGCCTCCCTCGCGAACTGAAGAGCCTCATTCTCTTCCTGTGAAAACCTTTTTTCTCGTTGCATACTCTTCATTGTACCTCGATGCACTGCCCACACGCAGCCACACTTGACGGAATTTGTTGCGCATAGTATAATGCCCTTATGTACGATAGGTGCGATTCGATGCTGCATGCCCGGCCTAGGAGCCGGTTGCTACATCGAGCGACGGGGGCTACCGAAAATAGACGTAGGATGTGCACGTCTTAGCCTTCTGCGAGGGGCGTATAAGTGTATAAGCCCGATTGCCTATGATAAAACCTTTTAAAAAACTACTGCATTCACGGCCGTTTCTCGCGTTTCGTGAGCGCCAAGAGAATCAGGAACGACACCTGACCCGTATCTTCTCGCCCCTCCTGATCGTTGGCACCATCCTCCTTTTGACGCTTCTGCTGGCCTATCAGCCGGGGGCAGGGCATATCTACCTGCGTGTCGGCGAGGTAAGCCCGCGAGAAATACGCGCCGGCCGCAGCGTGTTCTATGTGGATACTACAAAAACGCGTCGTCTCCAGGAGGCGGCGGCGGAAGCCGTTCACCCCGTTTTCGACCCCGACGACAAGGCCAATGTGCAGGCGCTGCGCACGGTTGCCCAGCTCTTTGAACGAATGCAGGCAGAACGCGCTGCTCTTCAAGCACATAGCCCTATTCGTGCCATAGACCTTCATAACGCGGTGGTCTCTTCTCAATTCACCTCCCTACTGCCTCCCGATGCCTTGCGGCGTATGCTTACGCTGCCAGAGCCTGTGTTTCAGCGGCTGCAACAGGTAACAAACCATCTTGTAAGCGCTGCGATGGAGCGAGAGATACGCGACCAAGGGCAGGACTTAAAAGATGCCATTGCGCAGACTAGTGAGGCCCTCGACAACGCTCTGCCCGACGCCCAAGATCGCGTGATAGCCCGCATGGTCATCGAGCACGCTCTTCGGCCCAATCTGCATTTCGACGCGCGCAAAACCGAGCAGGCACGTGAGGCCGCCATACATTCCGTGCGACCTTATATTGACCGCGTTTTCATGGGCGATCGCATTCTGGCGCCGGGCGAGATCGTTACCCAGCAGGCGTTAGATAAGCTCACCGCGCTCGGTTTGGTGAACCCGCGCGAGGAGTTGGCCACGAATGTTGCAATTGCCGTTTTGACAGTCCTCATGGTTCTATCCATTAACTACTATATCGCCGTAAACCTGCCCCAGGTCTACAGGAATCGCAGGCGCATGGCGCTGCTGTGGACGATCGTTGTGCTGGCCGTGTTCGGTTTAAAGGCGGGAGCGGTGCTGTTCGGTATGACCGTGTCGAACGGTCAGCCCGGCTATCTCAGTATCGCCAGCGTAACGGCAATGGGCATGCTGGTCTGTGCCCTTATTGATATGAACTTGGCCGTGTTATTGGTGGCCGTGATGGCGGCGTTGACAGGCATTTTGATGAATCATGAGGTGCGCTTCACGGTGATGACGTTGGTAAGTGGACTGGTTGGAATTATGGGCGTTCAGGTGACGAAGCGCAAAAACCGGCTTCTCATGCTGCTCCTCATATTGGCCATCGTGAACGTGGCCATGGTGTGGTTGTTGGGAATGCTCTTCGACGACGAACCGGCGGATATGCTTCGTGGCACTTTATGGGCGGTTATTTTAACCGCGCCGGTGGCTACCTTCCTCTATTGGATAGGCACGTTGGCCCTTGAAAAACCTTTTGGCCTATTAACCCCTTCCCTCCTCATGGAGCTTTCCTCTACCGATCATCCTCTATTGCAGAAACTTTGTACGTTGGCTCCAGGCACCTATGCCCACAGCATGATGGTCGGTACGTTGGCAGAGGCGGCAGCGAGAGCCATAGGGGCTGACGCTCTGCTGTGTCGGATCGGGGGGTACTATCACGATATCGGAAAAATGGATCACCCCGAGTTCTTCGTGGAGAACCAACGGCGTGAGAACGTTCATAGCCGTTTAAGCCCCTCTTTATCGGCGATTATCATCATAGCCCATGTGCGTGACGGAGTGAAGATCGCTAAAGCGGCAAGGCTTCCGCAGGAGATATGCGACATTATCGAGCAGCATCACGGCACGACGCTCATCAGCTATTTTTATCATCGTGCTCTCATGGACAATGGGGGGGGAGATGAGATGCCTCCCGGTTTCGAAAAACGATTCCGTTACCCAGGCCCCAAACCGCAGACACGAGAGGCCGCCATTGTCATGATGGCGGATTCGGTGGAAGCAGCAGCGCGTAGTCTGGAAAACCCCGACCCAGAACAACTGCATCGACTCGTGGAGGAGATACTCCATAATAAGGCCGAGGACGGGCAGTTCGACGAATGCCCCCTAACCTTTCGGGATATGCGCCTAATTTCCGATGCTTTTTTGAGAATCCTTCAAGCCATTTGTCATCGTCGCGTACCCTATCCCAATCAAGGCTCTGCCCCTGCAAAGCCAGACGCACTCGTAACTTTTGATGCAAACCTTCCCATTGAACAGGAGATCGAGAGAAAGGACGTTAGCTCTTCATTGCTGCTAGAACCCTACATAGATACCGAAGCATCGGTGCTTTCCTCGATCGTCCCTGAAGCAGCGGAGGCCGAACTAGAAACCTATGCCCATCATGATTTGTCGCAACTATCCCAAGAGAGTTCCGACGCTACCGCTTCGACGCGCCGTTCGTCAACTCCTTCAAAGCGAAGGAAGGAGCCGCGCCGAGGTGAGCATTCTGCTGACAAATGATGCAGAAGTGCATCAACTCAACCTCTTGTATCGAGGCAAAGACTCTCCCACCGATGTGCTCTCCTTTGGCCAGCACACCGAGCCTGATCCGACGTCTGTAACATCTGCCGATGATCTTCCTCTGCTGCTAGGCGACGTCGTTATCTCTGTGGATACGGCCCTTCGTCAGGCGCAACAGCATCGTATCGCTCTCGCCGATGAACTAGCGCTCTTGGCAGTGCACGGCACACTTCATCTCCTCGGTTATGAGGACGAAACGGAGCAAGGTGCCGCTATCATGCGCCATAAAGAGCGCGAGATACTGGGGGTCTCCTTAGACCCTGTGGAGAAGTTATGAGCCAGGAAAAAATGGAGACATCGCCGGGGTCTTCTATAGATCGGGAGCTTACCGCACCAAAGCGCCGCTCTCGGCCTAAACGTATAGATGGTTCTGACCAGGTTGAGCCGGTAAAAGAGCCTCTATCGCTTCTGCGATCGCTTCTCAGCTACTTCGAAAGCGATAATAGACCCGTCTCGCAGCGCGCAGGCGCCTTCGTCGGTTTTCGCAATGCACAAGACGGCATTTTGCACTGCTTCCGTACCCAGCGGAACATGCGAATTCACTTTATCGTGCTCGTGGCCGTGCTACTTTCGGGATTGCTGCTTAATTTCGATAACCGCGACATGCTTGTGCTGCTGTTTGCCATTACGCTGGTTATCGTATCGGAGATGTTCAATACCGCCGTCGAGATCATCGTGGATATGGTGACCGAGCACTATAACCCTGCAGCGAAGTTAGCAAAGGATGTGGCCGCCGGGGCGGTGCTGCTGTCTGCTATGAACGCTATCATTGCCGGGGTTCTTATCTTCTTCGGTCAGAAGAAGCTGGTGCAGATTCAGGAACAGATGCGTCAGAACACGGGTCCCGACATCGTACAGGTAGTTGTTATTGGGGTCGTAGCACTCGCGTTATTGGTCATCATCTCCAAGCTGCTAAGTAACACCGGCTCCCCCTGGCATGGAGGTATCATCAGCGGCCACACGGCTCTGGGCTTTCTTCTGGCCATGACCATCTTCTTTACCGCTGCCAACTCCTATATTGCCGTCCTTGCCGTGTTGTTGGCCGTACTCATCGCGCATAGCCGTGTAGAGGCAGGGGTTCATTCCGTGAGAGAGGTCATTCTTGGTGCGGTTATTGCCATTTTTCTTACCTCCCTGGTCTTTCGACTTATGCCGCTCGTTCGTAGCTGGACAATGCATCGGGTAACGTCGTCTACCGCAGCGGTACACAGCGTAGGGAGAGCCTCAGACCAGCTTTCACAGACACCGCACAAAGCAAATGAGCGCGCTTTAGACCCGGCTTCGAGCCATTAACCATGCTTGCCATGAACCGCAAAAAGAGACATCGTTCTAGACGACCATCTGAAACAGAGGGTCCGAGTTCGCAGCCCCGAACCGGCGTGCGCTGGATATGGGGCGTCGTGGTGGGAATGGTGCTTGTAGGGGCAACTCAGGCGCTACTTGCCCGTCCAAATGCTCGTCTTACGGTCTCTTCTTTGCCGGCTGCAACGGCGCCGAGACCCTCACAAATGCTTATTGCGCTTTGTATTGCGTTTCTGCTCATTCTGGTGAACGGCCTGTTTGCCATGGCGGAATACGCTCTCATTATGGTGCGCAAAACCCGGCTGCATCAGCTCGCAGATGAAGGGCTGCGTAGCGCCCAGTTGGCGCTTAAGATGACATCGGGAGAACAGCTCACGCGGCTTATGGCCACCATACAGATCGGGGTTACGGTGGTCGCCACACTCTCCTCCGGCTTGGCCGCCAGTAGCACGGTGGAACCCTTAGCCGCCTGGTTGCGAGCGCATCTGCCTACGATGTTTACCCTATATGCCGGCACCATTGCCCTGTTGGTTGTTACCTTGCCTGTGGCGGTGCTAACGCTCGTTATAGGGGAGGTTGCACCGAAGAGTTTAGGCCTGCAGTATGCGGAGCGCATTGCGCTGGTGGCGGTCTATCCGCTTAGTTGGCTGCAGACTCTGCTTGTGCCAGCCGTCTCATTGCTCACCGCCCTCTCTAACCTTGTGCTAAAGCCCTTTGGTGGGACGGCCAGCTTCTCGCCTCCGGCGATCAACGAAGAGGAGATCAAACTGTTGGTGGAAGCCAGCGAAAAGCAGGGGGTTCTTGAAGCTGAAGAGACCGAGATGATCGAATCGATCCTCGATTTCGGCGATACGCCTGTGCGTAAGGTGATGACCCCACGCATTGACATTACGGCCTTTGAGATAGGAGGATCGCTATCAGAACTTGTTCGCCTTATCGGAGAGTCGGGGCATTCGCGTATTCCGATCTATGAAGGCGATATGGATAACATTATCGGCATCGTGCATGCGAAGGATTTGCTGGGTCTCGCCGTAAGCACGGAGGCAGGTGAGGCGGATATACGGCGCATCATGCGCCCTGCCTATTTCATTCCGGAGACCAAGAAGATAGGTGAGTTGCTATCGGAGTTTCGCAGAAGCCGCCAGCAGATCGCCATTGTGCGCGATGAATATGGGGTCACGTCTGGATTGGTCACCATCGAAGACCTGCTTGAGGAGATTGTGGGCGATATTCAGGATGAGTACGATACGGAAGAGCCGATGGTTACTGAGATTGATAACCGCACCTATCTTCTCGACGGGCGCATGAGCCTGGAAGACATCAACGAGCGGTTCGAGCTTCATCTCCCTGAGGAGGAGGCCGATACCATTGGCGGGTTTGTATTTGCGCTTTTGGGGCGGCAGGCACAGGCGGGCGAAGAGGTGGTTTACGAGGATATTCGATTCTGCGTGGAAGCCACCGATGGGCGACGCATTACCAAAGTGAAAATGGAGCTGCCTATGCCACACCAAGCGGAGCAAGAAGAGGTGGATGACGAGCAGGCAGTGGTGAGCGATAAGACACAGGAAGAAAAACCAAGCGGTTTGGAGAGATAAAGCTATGCCAAATGAGTTGCACAGCTATGTGGAGGATTTTCTGAGCTATATTGCGCGAGAACGTGGCTTTTCGCAAAACACAGTGGCAGGCTATCGTACGGATCTAGGGCAGTTTCTCCTCTTAGCCATGCAACGCGGTGCCCGCACAGTAGGAGATCTCACAGAGACGCACGTGCTAGCCTGGATTGCGCAGATGCTGGAACAAAGGTTTTCTGAAAACAGCATTGCGCGAAAGCTTGGGGCTTTACACTCTTTCGCACGCTATTTGGTGGTAGCCGGTGCCCGCAAAGACGATTTTATGGCCAACATCCCTAGCCGAAAACGCCCGGCACGGTTGCCACGTGCGCTTTCGATGGATAGTGTGGAGCGGTTGCTGCATATTCCAGACCCTCAAGACCCGCGTTCCCTGCGCGATCAGGCGCTTTGTGAACTGCTTTACGCTACCGGCCTAAGGGTATCCGAGCTTTGCGCACTTACCGTTGACGATGTAGACTGGGAGTCGGGCATGATCCGTTGTTACGGAAAGGGGCGCAAGGAGCGACTTGTGCCTATGGGGAAGACGGCGGCCGATTATCTGGCGCTCTATTTGGAAAAGAGACGACAGGTGTTGCAGACCGGCCAAGAGCCTGTTCCTCGCGAGCGTAAACGGGGCCGACCACGCGCTACCGGAATCGGGTTGAAGGAAGCGGCAAGCCCCTACCTTTTTCCGAATCAACGTGGCGGAATGTTAACCCGTGTGCAGGTACGGCTGATATTACGCGAGCGGGCTACCAAAGCGGAGATTCATGAGCCGGTTTCCCCGCATGTTATCCGTCACTCTTTCGCCACGCATCTGTTGTCGCAAGGGGCCGATCTGCGCACCATTCAGGAGCTTTTGGGGCATCGCCAAATCACCACTACCGAAATCTATACCCACGTCAGCAATCTTCGGCTGAAAGAGGTCTACAAGCAGAAGCACCCACGGGCAAAGTAAAAAACTACTTTTTATTGACAAATTCTTCTGCTAATAATAAACGCATAAAAGAAATGGCTCGATAGTTGATCAGTTCCGCCTGAGCCGATGAACAACGGAGAGATAGGCCTCGGCGGCGTGGTCTATCTCGTCTACGGTGTTGTGACGGCCAATGCTAAAGCGAATGCCGCTCGCAGCAAGAGAACGCGGAAGTCCGAGGGCTAGAAGAACGTGAGAAGGCTCGATGGAGCCGGAGGAGCAGGCGGCTCCGCTGGAGACGGCAATGCCGAGACGGTCGAGATTCATCAGCAGGGTTGCACCCTCGATGCCTTCCACGGAAACGTTAAGAAGGCCTGGAAGGCGGTAGTGCCGATGGCCATTTATACGGAGGTCTGGGCACCCCTCCAAGAGTTTCTGTTGGAGCCTATCGCGAAGCGTGGCAATGGCTACAGCATCTTTTTGACGCCGCGCCCTCGCAAGTTCTGCCGCTCTGCCAAAGCCAACAAGGGCCGCTACATTCTCGGTACCGGCTCGTTTTTCCCTTTCCTGTGCCCCGCCATAGAGGATGGGGGTTACTTTAAGCCCCTGACGAATGTAGAGGGCACCGGCTCCTTTAGGGCCGTAGAGCTTGTGGGCGCTAAGGGAAAGGAGGTCGCAATTCAGTTCTCGTACGTGGATGGGCAGAAGCCCCGCTGTTTGTACGGCATCTGTATGGAAAAGCGCTCCCCGCTCATGTGCGATTGCGGCTATCTTGGCAATGGGCTGAATCGTTCCGATCTCGTTATTGGCGTGCATTATGGAGACAAGTGTCGTAGAGTCTGTGATGGCATCGGCGACGGCCTGAGGTTCTACCACCCCATCCGAGTTTACCGGCACCATCGTCACCCGATAGCCTAGCGTCTCCAAAAAGTGAGCGGAATGGAGCACGGCATGGTGTTCAATGGCGGAGACCACAAGATGATTTTTGGAGGGTGGGGCAGCTAACATCGTGCCGATGATGGCCAGGTTGTCGGCCTCGGTGCCGCTTGAGGTGAAGTAGACTTCACTGTAGTCGGCACCGATGAGAGCGGCCACCGAATCGCGGGCCGAATCAAGAGCGGCCCGCGCCTCACGTCCAAGCCGGTGGATGCTAGAGGGGTTGCCAAAGCCCTCTTGAAGCCAAGGCAGCATCGCCTCTAACACCTCCGGCTCGATGGGGGTGGTAGCTGCGTGATCCAGATAGATTGTCTTATTCGTTGCCACAGCAGGTTTCCGGCGATGCTTAAGCGATAACGCCCTTAATCTTTTTCGGGATATACCGATATAACTCTACTCATCGGTGGAGAGAGTTGTTCCCGTGCAGTGGCTAACGCCGCCGGAGAAAGGCGGGAATATCAATGTCTTCGGGCGTAACCCGTTCTGGCTCCTGCGGTTTGGTTGGCTGAGGTGGGGCCGGTTTCTGGGTGGAGGTAGGCTGTTGTCCCGTCGGCTGCTGCGGCCGACTGTCCACGCTGCCAAAGCCGGTGGCTAGTACGGTAATGCGCACAGCGCCCTCCATGCTGGGGTCTGGCACCCATCCGTAGATGATATTCGCATCGCGCTGGTCGCATAGTTGTGCGATCTGGTCGGCAGCCTCATTGAATTCGGAGAGGGTAAGGTCGTTGCCCGATGTCACGTTCACAAGCACACGCGTAGCCCCGTTGATGCTGGTTTCTAGCAGCTGGGAGGAGACGGCCATTTGGGCGGCTTCGACGGCACGATGGTCGCCTTCGGCCATTCCGATGCCCATAAGTGCCGGGCCGGCCCCGGTCATGATGGCTTTCACATCGGCGAAGTCCACATTGATCATGCCGGGGATGGTGATGATGTCGGAGATGCCTTGAACGCCTTGGCGGAGGACATCATCGGCGGTCTTGAAGGCGTCTACCAGCGTCATATGGCGATCGCTTATCGAGAGAAGGCGTTGGTTTGGCACCACGATGATGGTATCCACACGTGCTTTCAAGGTCTCGATGCCCTCTTCGGCGAGGCGTTCGCGTAGAGGGCCTTCAAACTTAAAAGGCTTTGTAACAACGGCCACGGTAAGGGCGCCGATCTCGCGTGCTATTTCGGCGATGATGGGTGCTGCGCCCGTGCCGGTACCACCGCCCATGCCGGCGGTAATGAAGACCATATCGGCCCCATCGAGCACTTTTTTGATCTCGCTTTTGCTCTCTTCGGCGGCCGTGCGCCCCAGATTCGGGTCACCGCCGGCTCCCAAACCGCGTGTGGAGTTTTCACCGAGCTGGAGTTTGCGGTTCGCTTTGGAGATGTTAAGCACCTGGACGTCGGTATTCATTGCAATGAACTCGACGCCCGTAAGGCCGGCCTCGATCATGCGGTTCACCGCGTTGGTGCCACCACCGCCAACACCAACGACTTTGATACGTGCGGAACCGAGGTCGGGCAGATTGCTTCCAATTAGGTTATTATTTATCATCGGCAGGTATATCCCCCTTTAATATTTCGTATGTTGGTTTGCGCCCCTATCCGTTTATACCAGATAAGCTATACATCGAAAATCTTACGAAACCATTTGAGCAGGCCGGGCAGTAGCCCTGTCGCCTTTTGGTAAGAAGCCTGCACCGGTGCTTTTAACTGGCGCTGGGCACCATAGCGCAGAAGCCCTACCGCTGTAGCGTACATGGGGTGGGTTAAAGTCTCACCCAGGCCGCCGAGTCGCGCCGGGGTGCCTAGCCGTACCGGCAATGCCAGCACATCGTGAGCCACCTCTTCACATCCGGCTAAAAGGCTTCCGCCACCGCTTAGCACAAGGCCTGCGGGCACCTGGCCTAACAGGCCTTCCGATTTTAGATCGTCTCGTACCATCTCGAAAAGCTCTTGCATGCGAGGCTCGATAATGTGTACCAGCTCCATGCGAGGAAGTCGCCTCGACTTTTCCCGTCCCAACTGCTGGACTTGCACAAGCTCGTCTTCGATGACGAGTTTTGGCGAGGCGCTGCCGCTTTCGGTTTTGAGTCTTTCCGCCTCTTCTGGTGCGACGGTTAAGCCGTAGGCAAGATCGTTTGTCACGTGATTTCCGCCGATAGGGACAACGGATGAGTGACAGATGGCTCCATTTTGAAACACGGCCACGTCCGATGTACCGCCTCCAATATCCACCAAACAGACGCCAAGTTCCTTCTCCGCTTCCAGCAGAACGGCCTCTGCGGTGGCGATCGGTTCGAGTACCGCCTCGATGACGGCGACCCCTGCCCGCGTTACGCACTTCTCGACGTTTTCCAAAAAGGTTGTAGCCCCGTGTACGATATGCAGACTTACCTCTAGCTGCTTCCCGCTTAGGCCAATGGGGTCGCGAATGCCGCATTGCCCATCTACGGTAAAGCCGCGCGGAATGGCATGAAGAATGCGCCTGTCCGGCGGCAGAGTGATGTTACGAGCCACCTGAATGGCGTGGGCGACATCCGCCGACGTGATCTCATGATTGGGTTGGGCTATGGTGATGCTGCCCTCACTGTTTAAAGAGGCGATATGTTCCCCGGTAACCCCCACATAGGCAGCCTCAATATCGTAACCGGCCTGTTGCACGGCTTTCGAGAGCGCCTGCTCCACCGAACGAGCGGTTGCCTCTAAATCCACAACGACGCCTCGCTTTATCCCCTGAGACGGCTCCAGCCCGATGCCGGTTACCACGATCTCTTGATGACCGTGCAGCTCGGAGATAAGCGCGCATATTTTGGTGGTTCCTATATCAAGTGCGGCTATGATTGGCTTTTTGGGCACGCTATCTGTTCCGTGTCATAAGATTTTAGATTCCTTCACCGATCTCCGATTTTGGGGTGATCGGAGCGGGATTATAGCCGGCTTGCTGGGCGGCGGCCTCTTCCTGCTGGCGTTTTCTTGCCAGTGCAAGATTATTGAGGTAATAGCGTCGGATGAGGGAGAGATTGTTGAACACCCGCGCTCCGAGGACGAGAACGGCCACAAAGGCTAGGTTAATGCCAAGATGATCGCCGATCCAGGCGAGCAGAGCGGCCAGTAGGGTATTAAGGATGAATCCGCTTGTAAAGATATCGTTTTGGAAACGGCCTTCGATGCCGGCACGTATGCCTCCGAATACAGTATCTAGCCCGGCGAGGGCGGCCAGCGATAGATAGGGGGCCAGCTGAGGAGGGACTTGCCATTTGAACAGGGAAAAGGCCTCCGTTCCCATAGCAGCACCGGCAATGAGACCGGTTACCGGTAAAAGGACTTGCCAAGATTTCATTTTGTTGTCTCGTTTACATCAGAAGATGCTGGTACACGACCGTAACGCATTTGAGTACTGCCTGCATAGGCAGGAATATGAAGTTTCTGAACTCGTTCTACCTTAACCATGGCAGGACTAACTGCGCGAAGTTGTTGCAAAAGGCCTCCCGGCAGATTTAAGCCACCCCAAAGTGCATTGGGGTCCCCAATAGCCTGGATGACATAGGGAGGGGTGGTCGGCACTCCGTTTACCTGGATAACAGGCCCCACGCAGCGAATGGCGCTTGTGGCCACAATGCGCTGACCGTTCACGGCAATGGCTTCGGCACCGGAGGCGCGCAGTTCGTTAACGACCTCTTCAATGTCTGTATCATGAATAAGGTTTTGCATGGTGTAAGGTTCATTTGCGGAGACCGACTGCTTTTTGTTGTCGTTGAGGATCACCTCGACGCCCGGGCCAACAAGATCGGTTAGCCCTGCAAATTTGCGGGCGTCCTTTAGTTCTTGATTGATGGTGTCGGCGCCGCCCTTTCTACGGGCAAGCTCATCGTTGAGTTTTTGGTTTTCATCACGAAGGTGCTTAATTTCGCTTTGGTAGTCCTCAAGTTTTTTGGCCGTATCCATGCTACTACCGTAGACGAACCCTTCGCGCTGGGGGCCTGTACCGGCGCGTGAGAACTGGGTAACCACCCGCCAAGTGGCCGAAAGAATAAGCCCTAAAATGAAGCAGAGCGCCGTGAGCTGCCAAATAAAGGACCGGTGACTTATGTTAGAGGTAAAAATGTTCATCCTTGGATTTTGCTCCGTCCGTTTCTTGGCGACAACAGTATGGAATGGGCTGTGCTCGACGCCTCCGGTTGGGAGGTCGCTTTCAGATAAGCGACCCGTGGGATGCCCGCCGGATGTGATGGACACGTAAGATTGACAACAGAAAGTAGTTTTGCAACATTGGGTTGTAGTTCATAAATCCGATTCAGGAGAGCGATTTTCTTTTCTATTTCCTCCGCTTGGCCGAAGAGCACGCGCATACCATCTGACATATTTAAGCATATATTTCGCTCAGAATCAACCTCCACGTCTGCAATGGCAGGATGATTTTCTATTCGACTCTGTTTGAGAATGGTAAGCAAAGCGCCGATCTCTATGTCATCGAGCGGTCTGCCGCAAACCACGGCCTCTTGCGGCAGACGGACAGTGGGTAAGGTAGGCAGAGGGCTGCGCGCTAAGCGAATGGGCACGCCTTCGTCGTCCATTTCGTAGGTTGTCAAGCCGACAACGAGGCGGCAAAAGGGCTGACGTGTGCCGATGACCAGCTGCAGGGTGTGCGGGAAATGGCGGACAATATGCACCGAACGTACCCACGGCAAGTTGTGCAATGCTCGGCGAACCGAACTTGTGGGTGCCAAAAACCAGTTATGTCTCAACAGCTTGGCGGCAGTTTGTTGGGTTTGAGCGATCTCTTGGGGGGATAGGCCGGAAAGCCCCTTGAGAGCCACGTTGCGTACGCGCAAATAGGGTGAGGTGAAGAGGGCACAAGCAACCTCGATGAAGAGCAGAAGAGACAGCAGGCCTACCACACGCCGACGTTTCTGTGCTGTAGAACGATAGCTCTTTGGAGGAAGATCAGCCATCATAAGCCGTGGTCGTCTCCTGTTTTGGGGTAGCTGCCTGACGGAGGGCACAGCGGATGAGCCGTTCGACCAGTTCGGTAAACGAAATTCCGGCAAAGGCCGCAGCGTCGGGCAAGAGGCTTGTAGGCGTCATGCCCGGAATCGTGTTCACTTCTAAGACCAACGGTTCCTGGTTCTTGACGATCATGTCGGTGCGGGACATGCCACGACATCCCAATAGCTCATGGCAGCGTCGCGCAACCTGCTGGGCTTTCGAGAGCACCTCGAAAGGGAGCCGCGCCGGAATGATATGCTCGCTACCGCCGATAGTATATTTGCTATTATAATCATAATAAGTCGCTCTCGGAACGATTTCCACAACTGGCAACGCTTCCAATTCGCCAGACTCCGGGTGTTCCAGAACGCCGACCGTTATCTCGGTTCCGGATACATACGGTTCAATAAGTGCCAAAGTATCGTAGCAGAGGGCGGTTTCGATGGCGGTCTCAAGCTGTTCCGGGCGTTCCACGAGAGTACATCCCACGCTGGAGCCTTCTTCGTTGGGCTTTACGAACACAGGAAGGCCGCCCCATTGCGACGTGATGTTTTCCAATAAAGAAGTTAGCGGCGGGATTTTTCCGCGTGCCACGGCGATGTCGGGGACGGTCGGCAGGCCGTCGGCCCGAAAGAGTTGTTTGGAGATATGCTTGTTCATTGCCAAAGCGCTGGCCAAAACGCCTGAACCCGTGTAGGGTATGCCGAGTAGATCGAGGAGGCCTTGAACTCTACCATCTTCACCGTTTCGCCCATGCAAAGCGATGAAAACGACATCGGGACGCTGGGCGGTTTGGGCAGGCAAAATGCGATGAAGTTGTTTTTCTAACCATTCGGCGCCAGGCAGCGGTTTTCCTGCTTCCGACAGGCTAACTAAATGCTCCACGGCTAAACGAAACAGAGCATCCATGTCGGCTCCTGTGGCCTCGTAGCGCGACGGATCGAGCGCTTCGAGAATCATCTTGCCACTCGACAGAGAGACGGCTCGCTCGGAGGAGCTGCCGCCCATTAAAACCAGTACCCTGCATTTTCTATCGGTCGGGGTCATTCGGCAAGCCCTGCCTTTTGGAGAAGATGGAAGAAGGAGACGGCCTCATCACGAATATCGCCGGCTCCAAGAAACAGCACGACATCGCCGGGTTGGGCTAAGGCGTGTAGCATTTTGGGAGCGTCGGTTTTATTGGGCAGAAAGATGGCCGGAATTGAGGGTTTTAGGCGTACAACGCCATGCACGATATCGGCTGTACGCACGCCGGGGATGGGACGTTCACGTGCCGGATAGATATCGGTAACGATAACCGCATCGGCTTCAGCAAGCGCTGCAGCAAACTCGTTGAGAAAGTCGCGGGTTCGACTGTAGAGATGGGGTTGAAATACCACAAGAAGACGAGAATGGGGATGGGCTTGACGTTGGGCTGCAAGGGTGGCATGGATTTCCGTTGGGTGGTGGGCGTAGTCATCTATAATCTGGATGGTGCCGTTCGGCAGGCTCACCGTACCGATCGGCTCCTGTCGGCGTTCCACACCGGTAAATGCGGCCAGTCCTTGTGCGATCTGTGTCTCGGTAAGACCAAAGAGCTGACCGGCTAAAGCGGCCGCAAGGGCATTGAGCAGATTATGTCGGCCAGGAAGGGAAAGGGTTATTGTTAGCTCACGCCCTCCGTGGTTCCAAAGGAAGCGGGTGTGTTGACCCTCCTCTAAAATTTTAACATCGTTGAGACTATAGGTGTAGAGGGCGCAAGACGGGTGGAAGGTTTTGAGAAGCTGTTGCACCCCCGGATCATCTCGGCACACGATCAGCGCGCCCTCGGCAGAGCGGATTTGGGCTGCAAAGTTGCGAAAGCTGCTCACCACGTTTTCAGAAGTCTGATAGTAGTCCAAATGATCGGCCTCGATGTTGGTGATCACGGCATAGTGGGGATGAAGATGCAGAAAAGAGCCGTAGGCTTCGCAAGCTTCGGTAACGAAGGGAGCCGATGGCGCGCCGATACGGGCGTTCCCACCCAGCTGAGGCACTTCGGCGCCAACGAAAACAGTGGGGTCTTTACCGGCCTGTTGCAGCATAACGCCGATCATCGCCGTGGTGGTGGTTTTGCCGTGTGTGCCGGCTACGGCTAGGGTGGGGCCGGGGTGATCATCCATTAGGGCACCGAGAAAGGCCGCTCGCGTAAGGACGGGCAGTCCTCTACGATAGGCCTCTTGCAACTCTGGGTTGTCTTCTGGAACGGCAGCTGAAGCAACCACCATTTCAACGGATGGCGCGAGGTTTTCACGGGCATGAAAATCGAATATCACGGCGCCCTCCTTTAAAAGCCTGGCCACGGCCGGGTTGGAGTCGGCCTGCGCATGAGGGTCGGACCCGCTCACCTTTATACCTCTGGACAATGCCGCCTGGGCGAGGGCACTCATCCCCACACCGGCAACGCCGATGAAATGAATATGTTTTGGCAGCTCTTTGAGCATAGCGATAATGTTCCTACTTTAAAGAAGCTATTTTACCCTGTTGGGCCTCGACGATGGAGAGAATTTCGTTGGCGACCGATTCGGCGGCGTCGGGGCGGCCCAAAGCCAGGGCGGCATAGTGCATCTGCTCACGCCGAGTCGCTTCGTTCTTTAGCTCCAAAACAAGTTGTGTCAGCCGCTCTGGTGTTAACGAAGCTTGGGGAAGCAACAGGGCGGCTCCGGCCTGCTCTAAAGCGCGGGCATTATGGGTTTGGTGGTCGGCATAAGCTGTCGGCAGGGGCACTACAATGGAGGGGAGTCCATTAGCTAAAATCTCTGAAAGGCTAGAGACGCCGCCACGACACAGCACGAGATCGGCAGCACGGTAGGCGTAGGCCATCTCTTCCATTGCTAGGAATGCAAACGAATGGTAGCCCTCTCTGTTTGCCAGGTCACGCCTTTCGAGCAGGGTCGAAAACTCGGAGAAGTCGCGCTTTCCTATCTGATGGAGAACCTGCACCCCGGCCCCCAGCAAAACGGAGGCCGATTCCGCAACCACCTGATTAATGGCGCGCGCGCCTTGGCTTCCACCCAGCACCAGCAGGGTGAAGCGATTGGGGGACAGACCGGGAAAGTGTTGTCTTGCCTCTTGAGGCGTGATCTGTTTCGGAGCGATGATGCCTTTTCGTAGCGGCAAACCCGTAAGCACCACGCGGCCCGGCGGAAAGTAAGCGGCGGAAGCGGGAAAAGCGATGCAGATGCGCTGTGCCCATCGGGCAAGGAGGCGATTGGTGCGGCCTGGCACAACATCGGGGGAACAGATAACGGACGGAATGCCCTCACGTGCGGCCGCCAATACGGCCGCCGCGGCCACATAACCGCCGGTGCCGAGCACCGCTTCGGCCCGAAACCTCCGAAGATAGATTCGCGCCTCCTTGTAACCGTTCCAAAGCGACCAGAGAACCAACAAGGTTGAAGGGGAAAGCAGTTTGCGAAGTTTGCGGGCGGCGATAGGCTGAAAAGGCCAACCGTATTCTGGAACGAGCTGGGCTTCCATGCCGTTAGCGCTGCCGATATAGAGCACCTCCGCTTCGGGGCGAAGTTGAGTAAGGCTTTCGGCCACGGCCAGAGCGGGAAAGATATGGCCACCGGTTCCTCCTCCGGTCACCACCACTCTCACGGCGAACCCTCCCATGTTGGAGATGAAGAAATTTTCTCTGTAGCCGGCCGCTTGGAAAGGACGGCCTGGTGGGCGATGTTCATAAGCAGACCGATAGCAGCCAACATAAGAACAAGAGATGTCGAACCATAGCTGATGAAGGGCAGAGGAACGCCCGTTGCCGGAATCGAGTCGGAAGCCACGGCAACATTAACGATGGCCTGCCAGGTGATGAGGGCGGTTAAGCCGGCAGCAAGAAGCGCCCCAAAACGGTCGGACGTGTAGCGTGCAATGGCGAAGCCGCGCCAGCTAATGATGCCAAAAAGCAGCAATAAGACGCAGACCCCTACCAGGCCTGTTTCTTCGGCATAGGTTGCAAAAACGAAATCCGAATCGGCCTGTGGAAGGTAGTATTTCTCCCTTCCGTTGCCCAGCCCCAGCCCTGTCCATTCTCCAGAGCCTACGGCCAAGCGGGCATGATAGATTTGATAGCCGATGCCCTGAAGGTCTTTTTGAGGATGCAGAAAGGCGAGAATCCGCTCTTGTCTATTTCCGCCAGCTCTCCCAAAAAGGCTTGTGATAAGCACCAAGAAGGCGATCATGCCGGCGAAAAGCAGAAGGTGCCGTTTACGCACACCGGCCAGAAAGAGTTGGGTAAGCAAGGTAAGGAACAACACAAAGGCGGTGCCGAGGTCTGGCTGTCTCTCAATGAGCATGAGATAGAGGAGGCTCAGCAGAAAAACCGGCGCTAAATGCTCGATTGAGACAACCGTTTTTGGTCGGCGCGAACGTGTCAACTCTTTTGAACCCTCGATACGGGGCACCGAGAGGCGGGCGGCTACATAGAGGATGAGGCAGAGCTTGGCAACTTCGGAGGGTTGAAAGCTGAGTGGGCCAAGGTGTATCCAGCGAGCGGCGCCGTTCATTCGGATGCCTATGTGGGGAAGATGAACCGCTATGAGCAGCCCAATCCCTACAAGCAGCGCGGGGATGGCGGCGACACGCAACCGGCGATAGTCGGTGTAGAGAAGCAGGCCAAGCACACAGAAGCCGATGAAAGCGCCGATCGCCTGTCGTTTTACAAAGAAGAACGGATCGTGCGCTAAGTGCATGTTATAGAGCGTTTGGGCATAACTGGTATCTAGGACCATCCAAAGCCCAATCACCGTAAGGACAACAGCGGTAACGAAAAGCCCTAGCTCCGGTTGGCGCGATGTGCTCATCGTTTTGGCTCCTTGAGAAGGGTTTTAACAGCGGAGCGGAAAGCGGCACCACGAGCTTCAAAATTGGCAAACATGTCGAAACTTGCACAAGCAGGCGATAGAATGACGATATCTCCCGGCGAGGCGAGAGCGCGTGCCATGCGGACCGCTTCATCCAGCGAAGCCGCGCGATAGATGGCCTGAAACCCTCCTTTTCTAAAGGTCTGCTCCATACGTTCGGCTGCCTCACCGATAAGCACAAGGGCTTTTGCATGGCGCACAAGCGCCGGCGTGAGCGGCGCAAAGTCCAAGTTTTTCTCTGCTCCGCCGGCAATAACGATGGCCGGCTGCGAGAGCGCTTCCAACGAGCGCACGGCGGCGGCGATGTTGGTGCACATGCTGTTATTGATATAGATAACTCCCTCGCTCTCGGCAACAAGCTCCATGCGATGGGGTACCCCTTTGAAACGCCGGACGGCCTCCACGACGGCTTCCGGGTTGGCTCCAAGCAGCAGAGCTGTGATGGCGGCGGCCAACACGTTCTCGACGCTGTGAATGCCGGGCAGGGATTTTGGAAAATCCGCTAAAGACAAGAGACGGATGGTTGCAGTCGAAGGGGAGCGATAGAAAAGCCAATCCCCATTGCGCCACGCAGCGATGGGGCCTGCCGGCTCTCTATAAGCGCTAAACCAGCAGAGTTGCGCGCGAAAGTCGCTGATATTCAGCGTTTGCGTGACGGGGTCATCGGCATTAAGAACGGCGAAATCCTCGGCTGTTTGATAGGCGAAGAGCCGCGCTTTTGTTTGGGCGTACTCCTCTAGGCTTGCATACCTATCCAAGTGGTCGGCGGTGATGTTGGTAAGCACGCCTATTTTCGGTCGAAAACTCTGCGTCCATTCGAGCTGAAAACTCGACACTTCCGCTACGAGCACCATCGCTTTGGCGGCATCTCGTTGCATTGCCGCCTCCACCAACGTTTTTTTGATCTCATCGGCGCTGATGTTGCCGCAGGGGGCGGCCGGGATGTTGCCAGCATCGAGCATGGCCGCAACGAGCAGGGTGGTGGTGGTTTTGCCGTTGGTGCCGGTTATGGCCACAATGGGTAGGTCGGTAAGACGATAGGCCAGCTCTATCTCCGACCAGATGGGAATACCCCTTTGGAGGGCGTGCTGAAGCAGGGGATTCTGCTTTGGTACTCCGGGGCTGGTAACGACGAGCTGTGTATCCGGATAGAAGGCGTTCTCTGGGTTGGCCGGCGCGAATAGGGGCACTCCCATCTCCCTCAATTTCGCTATCGTTGTTGCCGGCATCTGTTCGGGCGGTTTTTGATCGGCCACCAACACCTCTGCACCGAGTTGGTGCAACACCTCGGCGGCGGCGAGGCCACTTCTTCCGGCACCCACCACGGTAATCTGTTTGCCTTTCCAGTTGCCGATGGGTTGCATCTCTAGTATCTCCAAAGCAGCGCGAGCGCCGCACATACGAGGCCTGCCAGCCAAAAGCGAAGTACCACCTGAGTCTCGGGCCAACCTAGCTCCTCAAAGTGATGATGGAGCGGCGTGCGAAGAAACACGCGGTGGGTTTTTGCGTAGTCTAGCCCACGGCGCCTACGGCGATATTTGAAAACGAGCACCTGGATGATGACGGAGACCAGTTCGGCCCAGCAGACGAGAGAGGCCACTAAAAACCCCACCTCTTGTTTCCCCATAATCGCCGCACCGGCCAGGCCGGCACCGATGGCTAAAGAGGCCGTGTCGCCCATAAAAACGCGCGCAGGGTGGGCATTCCACCAAAGAAAACCGGCCAGCGAACCCGCTAGCGCAATGCAGAAGAAAGCGACGTTTGGCTCGGGGGAGGAGACCAGCACGGCCAGCGCCAACGCTGTTATGAGGTTTAGTCCTGCAGAGAGGCCATCGAGACCATCTGCGAAATTAGTTGCGTTGGAAAACCCCACGATCAGCAGGAGGCAGAACAGATAGTAGAAACCGTAGAGGGCAATGGGGCTGTAGTAACCGAGCTGCACCGGAGCGATGTTGACCAGAGTGGTGCCAGGGGCCGAGTTAAGCGCCAGCCAAAGGACGAAGAGAGCGGCGACAAGGCACTGCGCCAGGAACTTTTCGCGTGCACGTAGTCCGAGGTTCTTTCCCCTTTTAAGACTAAGATAGTCGTCCAGAAAACCGATGGCGCCAAAGGCCAGAGTGAGGAGCAGGAGAGGAAGGAGCTTGAGATCGCCGATGAGATGTCGGTGCATGTCCCATTGAAAAAAGCCAATATAGGCCAACATAACAAGCGTAAGCCCAAAATGGATGAGAAGGCCTCCCATGGTGGGCGTGCCCTGCTTTTTAGTATGGGTTTGCGGTGCATCCTCGCTGATGTTTTGCCCGATTTGCAAGGCCCTCAGACGTGCGATCAGTCTTCGCCCAGGCAGAGAGGCAAGAAGAAAAGCCGCAATGAATCCGAAGATGAACTTAGGCATGCGTCTCTCCTATCGGTGTGCCTGTTAGGGCGCTCACGATCTGCTCCATCTGCATGGCACGTGAGCCTTTAATCAGCACCGTGTCGGATGGCCGAACATACATGCAAATGTTTTTCGCCGCCTCTTCGGAAGTTGTGAAGTGCTGATGCAAGAGGGTGGCGCCTGCTTGAAGATTCCGCCTTGCCTCCTCGGCGATCTGTTGGGCAAGATTGCCAACGGTAATGAGAAGGCGCACACCTATTTTGGCGACGGCTTGCCCCACCATCCGATGGGCTTCTGGCGCAAAGTCGCCCAACTCCTTCATATCGCCTAAAACGGCAACGCGGTATTCCGGGCCTGTGAGGGTCGAGAGCGTTTGCAGGGCGGCCAGCATACTTTCAACGCCGGCATTATAGCAGTCGTCGAGAATGCATGCCCCGTTTTGTGCGCGGCGTGAGGTCATGCGGCCCTCCGCTCCTGACCAGCGCGATAGAGCCGTTAACGCCTCTTCGAGAGGAACTTCCAAGGCAAGGGCCACCGCCAAAGCCGCCGCGGCATTGTGCGCCTGGTGGGCCCCCAGGGCCGTCATCTGCACCATATGGCGCTGACCATGCAAGTCTAAGGCTAATCGCGGACATCCACTATCACCGACTTCAAGCGGTTTTACCGAGACGTCGGCAGGGGCGCCTGTGCCGGAAAAGGTGATGATGCGGCAGGTGGAAGGAACACGGCTGCGAAGATAGGGGAGAAAATCGCATTCCGTCGGCAAAACGGCGATGCCCTCTGCAGGCAGCCGCGTGAGTAGTTCCGATTTTGCCTCGGCGATCTTTTCTCTAGAGCCTAGCAGTTCGATGTGTGCGTAGCCGATTCTAGTGATGACGCCGATGGTGGGAGAGGCGATCTCGGCAAGTCGGTCAATTTGGCCTAGTCCACGCATCCCCATCTCTAAGACAGCTACCTCATGGTGAGGTGTAAGTTGGAAGAGGGTAAGCGGAACACCGATCTCGGTGTTGAGGTTTTTAGGGTTGGAAAGGGTTGCATATCGAGCGCGAAGTAAGGCCGCCGTCAGCTCTTTGGTGGATGTTTTTCCCACGCTGCCGGTGATGCCTACCAGCGGGATGGGAAAGCGGCGACGATAGTGGGCGGCCAGATCGCCCAGAGCGCGAAGCGTTTCAGGCACCACGATCTGTGGGATGGGGAGATCGTCCGAGGGAGTTTTGACTACGGCAGCCACGGCGCCGCGCTCGGCGGCCTGCTGCAGAAAACGATGTCCATCCGTATGCTCGCCTGTAAGGGCAAAAAAGAGGGCACCCGGCTGAAGGGTGCGGGTATCTATGCTTACGCTTTCGACGACGGTGTCGGGGCTACCGATAAGCTGCGCACTAAGAACTTCGACTGCCCATTGAACGGAAAAGAGCGGCATTTAGGGCATTCCTCCTTGCAGCGCCTCGCGGGCTACCTGCCGATCGTCAAAGGGAAACTTGGTATCGCCTATAATCTGGTAATCTTCATGGCCTTTGCCGGCAATAAGCACCATATCGCCGGGTTGTGCAAGCGCTACGGCTTTATAGATGGCAGCGCGTCTATCCGGCTCTACGATGATCTGCGCCTTAATATGGGGGTCGTGCTCCGGGTCTATGCCGGCCAGAATCTCTTGAATGATGGCATTGGGGTCTTCATGGCGTGGGTTATCGGAGGTGATGATGGCGATGTCGCTCATGGTGGCGGCCAAATGGCCCATGATAGGTCGTTTGCCTCTATCACGATTACCTCCGCATCCAAAGACACAGAGAAGCCGTTTGGGTTGGAGCCGAAGGGCGGACTGCAGCAGGTTCTGCAGCCCGTCAGGCGTATGGGCATAGTCTACAATGACGCTGAAGCCCTTATCGGCTGTGGGTACCGGCTCGAAGCGACCGGGGACGGGCGGTAGTGTGGCTAAACCCTGCACAATGGTTTGCCTATCTACGCCGAGCCGAAGACAGGTGGCAATGGCTGCGAGGGCGTTTCCCACTTGGAAGGCGCCTCCAAGCGGCACGCTGATGGGCAGCTCGAACCGCTCGGTGCCGGAATCGTAGCTGGCGACAAACCGCGTGGAGGTTGCTGAGAGCGTGATCGATTCCGGGCGAAGCACGGCAGGGTCGGCAGCATCTACGGAGTAGGTGATGATGTCGCCCCGTGCCAAAGTCACCAACTCTCTGCCCTCCCATTGAGAGACGTTGATGACGGAGATAAACTCGGCTCTGTCGGGACGTGGATAGAGTACCGGATATTCTGTAAAGAGACGTGCCTTCGCGTGGAAGTAGGCCTCCATGGTTTTGTGAAAATCGAGGTGATCTTGGGTTAGGTTGGTGAACACTCCCACCCGAAAGGCGATGCCATCGGTACGATAGAGGGCCAGCGCATGGGAGGAGACCTCCATCACCACCGAATCGGCGCCTTGATCGCGCATGGTGGCCAGAAGTTCTTGCAGCTGGTCGGCCTCTGGGGTGGTATGCTCACTGGGCAGGGCTGCGCCATCGAGTTCGGCGCCGAGCGTGCCGATGGTGCCCACGCGTTCTCCTGCGGTGCGTAAAATGTTGGCGATCATACGGGTTGTTGTGGTCTTGCCGTTTGTGCCCGTAACCCCGATCACCTTCAGCGCATGCGAAGGATCGTCGTAAAAGGCGCAGGCGAGCAGAGGAAACGCCTTGCGCGTATCCGGCACCTCAACGATGGGGATGTGTGGGGGCAGCGTAATGCCAAGCGTTTCAAGAGCGTTCTGCTGTGCCACCACTGCAGCCGCCCCCTGTTCAACGGCTTGGGGAGCGAAGCGATGGCCGTCGAAGTTTTGGCCGATGAGGCATACGAAAAGCCATCCGGGGCCAACCGCACGGGAATCGTGGGTAATTCCGGCAATGGGTGGGTTGTTTGTTGAGGAGACGGCGGCATTCGGCAGTCTTGCTATCAAGTTATGCAATGGCTTGGACATCGGCTTGTTTTCCAAATCGCGAGATATTTCTATTTTAGTATAGAACGCCGAACCGGTTTCCTGCTATCCCCTCTTCGCGCGGTCTCTATTCGGTATACGGCTCGCCGAATCGCGGGCCGAAATGGCGTGGTATGGCCTAGTTTCTGTTTGTTTTGAGCGACTGGGCCGATGGCAGAAGGGCGACTTTTGGAAGCTGCCCGGCGGCGATGGCCTGCGTGTTTTGAGGGTCATCTTGTGGAACGCGCCAGAGGGCCATCAATCGCTCGGCGATATTGTGAAAGGCCGGGGCGGCCACCTCGGCTCCATAGTAGCGACCGGTGGTCGGTTGGTTCACCATTACCAGGATCACGGCACGAGGCACGGTGTTTGGGTCGGCAGGCACCATGCCGATAAAAGAGCCGATGTAGGCGCCGGGGCGATATTTGGTGGCGGTGCCGGTTTTGCCGGCCACGATATAGCCCGGAATGGCAGCCGGTTGGCCGGTGCCTGAGGTAACGACACCGCATAGCATTTGGCGCACCTCTTTGGCAACGTCGGGAGAGACTACTTGACGCACTGGCGTGGGAGGGATGCGCTCCACGACACGGCCATCGCCGGCTACAAGCTCGGTAACGAGGCGCGGCTGCATAAGGAGGCCATTATTGGCGATGGCCGCATAGGCCATCGCCAGACCGAGAGGAGTGACCATAACGGACTGGCCAAAGGCCGCGCGCGCGGTTTTTGCCGCGCAGTAGGGGGCCTCGTACTTATCAAGCGACCAGTGCCCTCGTGCAACGCCGGGCAGAGGGAGGTCGGGGCGGGTAAAAAGTCCAAAGCGGGCATAGATCGCTTTTAGGCGTTGACCGCCAAGCCGCAGGCCGATTTGGGCCGCCCCAATGTTGCAAGAAACACGCAGAATTTTAGCCACATCCTCGTCGCCGTGAACTTCTCCATGGGCACAATGGATGGTACGTCGTTGCACCCGAAACTCGCCGCTACAGTGAAAATAGGTTTGCGGGGTAATGACTCCCTCTTGCAAGGCCCCACAGACCAGCAGGGGCTTAATGGTGGACCCGGGTTCATAGCAGTAAGCCGTGCAGCGATCATAGATGGAATCTGGAGGTATAGGCGAACGTTTTTGTGGGGCATTTGGCGGGGGATTTGGGTTGAAGCTGGGCAGGCTGACCAAGGCGCGAATGTCGCCGGATCGAGGGTCTACAATAACCACAGAGACGCCATGTGGGTGAAACTGATTCCATATGCGCAAGGCCTCTTCGGAGGCGATATGTTGCGCGTCGGCATCGAGGGTGGTATAGAGGTTAAGCCCGTTATTGGCCAGGCGTAGTTGATGCAGGGTGTTTGGTATCTCGCGGCGGTGGGCATCAAGCTCCACTTCGGCATAGCCATCGGAGCCTTTAAGCCACCGGTTGCAGCCCTGTTCCAAACCTAGCACACCCTGTCCGTTGGCATTAACGAAGCCGACCACCTGCGCCGCATCGGCACCGCAGAGATAGCGTCGCACGTGACTATCTTGAACGCCGAAGCCGCAGAGGTGAGCCGCTTTAAAGAGTTGCGCTTGTGTTTGGGTAAGACCATATCTTAGCGGATAAAAACCGTGCTCGGCATAGTGCCCTTCCGCCAGGCGTTGTTGATAGGCTGCAACGGCCTGTTGTATTTGGGTATTCAGCTGAGATAGGGGGATACCTAGGAGCATAGCCGCACGCGGGAGGTCGTTTGCTAAGCGCTGTTGAAGCCGTTTGCGGGTGGCGCTATCCATAAATGGATTGGCCAGAACGGCCGGGTCGAAGCCCACGGTGCCGCTGTAGGTATCTATGGCGAGGGGGCGGTCTTCGGCGTCGAAGATGGCCCCACGACGGGCTTTACTGGGGATATCCTCGATACGGCTTTGAAAGGCAGCCGCGCGAATTTTTCGGCCCTGAATCCCCTGTAGATAGGTTAGACGTGCCATAAGTCCCAGGTAGGTAAGGGTAATAAGGCCGCCGGCCAATAAGAGGCGCCGTTGCAACAAGACCTCACCTTTCCTCGTTGTGCGTTTCATGTTCAGGGGGTGACTCCCAGCGTGATGGTTTTTCTTGGGTCGGCCGGAGTGAGGCCAAGTTGGGTGGCTTCCTTTTCGATGCGCGATGTCGAGCGCATCTGAGCCAAAGCGCGCTCTAGCTGTACCGAGCGCTCCTTTTCAATGCGGATTTGGGCGAGGAGCCGGTCTCGCCGAAAGCCCTCCTGGTTAAGCCAGGCGCAGCAGCCGAAGTAGAGAAGTCCGAGGGCGCATGTGGGCAGTGCCACAAGCAGAACGAGATAGAGTTGAACCCCGATGGGAACCGGTGCGGTTTTCGCCGGTGCCGGAACAGGCCGTTTCGCGGAGGGGATGCTATGACGTGGAACTTGTGGCCTGACGAGTGGGCTTCTGGCTGTTGGCATTTCACGCTCCTTGCTTAAGGTAGTGGCGGCAGGCGTCGTGCGGCACGTAAACGTCCACTACGTGCACGTGGATTACGACGCAACTCCTCATCGGAGGGGCGTACCGGTTTCTTCGTAAGGATTTCGAGTACGGGGGGCCGAGAGGAGGAAGTAGAAGCGACGGATAATGCGGCGTCGAGGCCCACATGCTTACCGGCTTTATAGGCGAAGAGGCGTTTCACGATGCGATCTTCTAAGGAGTGAAAGCTAATGACAACGATACGACCGCGGGGGTTCAGACGTTCGATGGCTGCGGCAAGGCCGGTTTGCAGTTGTTTTAGCTCGTCGTTAACGGCGATGCGTAGGGCTTGGAAGGTGCGGGTGGCCACGTGGATGGAGCGCGGCCAGGCGCGTCGAGGCACGGTGCATTCCACCAGCGCCGCCAACTGACCGGTGGTTTGAATGGGGTGTCCTTTCTTTAGTTCGGCATGAATGGCACGCGCGATGAGCCGTGCCCAGGGTTCTTCACCGTATTCTTTAAGAATCCGCTCCAGTTCCGTTTCCGAAACTCTTCGCAGCAGTTGCGCGGCTGTTTCGCCCGTGCTTCTATCCATGCGCATATCGAGCGGCTCGTCACGGCGAAAGCTAAACCCGCGCGGGGCATCGAGCTGATAGGAAGAGACGCCAAGGTCGAAGAGTATGCCGTCGAATGTCGCCGGTGCGCCGAAGGTGGTGTCGAGAATTTGGGCAAGGTGACCGAAGTCGCCATGAAGCAGGAGAATACGATTTTGTGACGAAAACTGTTTTAGGGTACGTTGGGCAGCGGCAAGCGCATCGGCATCTCGATCAAGCCCGACGAGTGTTCCACCGGGGCTTATATGTTCCGCAATGACGAGGCTATGGCCGCCTCCTCCAACGGTGGCGTCGAGGAAAGTTTCGCCTGGGCGCGGGTCGAGAAATTGCAATGTCTCCTGGAGGAGCACGGGTTGGTGGTTATAGCGTTCAATCGAGTTAGCCATCATCATATCAAGCGGTACCCTCCTGTGTCGGCACGGTTTCGCCTGTGGTGGGGCGAGTTGGGGCGGTGGACCCTCCGGCAACGGGCTGTAAGCTCAAGCGATTGCGTGAGGCGATGCCCGCCTCTTGTTCGGTGAGGTGTTCGCTCCATGCGCGCCATCCGGCGCGGCTCCATATTTCGAGGCGCGTTCCGCTGCCGATAATAACCACAATGTCGCCCTCTTCCATTCCGGCCCACTCTCGGAAGTGGCGGGGTATGGAGAGGCGAAACTCGCGATCGGGACTGACGAATTCGCAGTTTCCGAACATGCGTTGTAGAAAGATAAGGTCGGGATCAAGCTCATCGTAGAGAGAGGCACTGATCAGTTGGTTTTCGAGGGCTTCCCAAACCGGCATCGGGTAGGCACGGATATGGTGGTCGGGGCCGATGGTCAGCACGAACTTACTCCCCAGCGTTTCGCGGAAGCGCTGTGGGATGATCACACGCCCTTTATCATCAAGTGCGTGCTCGAAGCGCCCCCACATTCGCAAAGCGGGAGAGTCGATCAACATGGCGCTCTGTCCTCATTCCCCACCAGAGGAAGCCCTTGTTCTGGAAATTTGGGATAGGAACACCACTGTGTTCCCACCAAGTCCCTACTAAGTTACCACTCTGTCCCACAATTCTACCAGGTTCGCAACTGCCTGTCAATAGGCTAGCAGGAAAATTTTCTTTTTTGGGGAACGTAAAAAGAAGAGGAGGGTTGGAGATACCATGTTTGAATCGTTATGGATGCCGAACTATGGGTTTCGGACGGCCGGAAACATTTTTGGAGGGCGAACACCGGCGGCCATTCTCGCGCGGTGGGATGCCTATGCCTACTCTTCTTATTTGATTGCCAAATACGAGCTTACGCTATGGTTTGAACCGGAATGGAAAGTAGCCAGGGCTTTGGCGCGTCGTTTCCCATACTGCACGGTGCTCTCTATCCCGGAGGAGTCGGTCACGCCCTCCCTCTTCCGCGTGCCGGGGTGGCGTCCAAAGCGGCCTCCCGCCGTGCTTTAATCGGTTGAGGTTACCTACTTGGTGTTTGGGTTGTGGAAACACGCTTTGGAACGATGGTTCCATGGCGCTCTCCTTTTCTGCTTGGATGGTCTGTACACCCTTTATGTGCTCCGCTCCTGCGCCCTTCAATCGCATTATTTGACCTCTTAGCTCTTCTAACAAAGCTTTTGTCTGCGCATCTACTTTCCGCTTTTTAAGAATCCTCTCGATTTGACCTAGAATATCATCAAAGGAGGAGGCTTTCAGAGCAGGAGTTTCCGTTTGTTCAGAGAGAGACCGCGTTATCCTCTGGACGGCCGCACGCGCCGCCGTAGGAAATAGAGAATAATCGCTTAAACCGATATCGCCCGAATCGGTATCCCCTAAGGAGCCTGCATTTTCCGCTAGAAACAGCAGAAGCGGCACGAACAGCAGGATGGCTAGTCCCCATTCGAGATAGTTGGAAAGAGTGTCCGATTTTTGCATGAGCTGCAGAAGAAAGGAAGCACTGCTAAAGAACCACTTGGAAGGACTTCAACAAGCAACCGTTCCAAACGTAGCGACCACTGTAAATAGAGTTGAAACAAGATAGTGACTACGGCAGGCAGGAGAGCTTCGTTGCCCAAGGCGATAGCGCGTTCACCCGGCGGTCTAACAAAAGCGTCCACAACCAAAGCCCACATGTTGGCAACGTGTTCGACGGCGAAGGTCACTTGGCTAAGTCTTGGAAAGAGAAGGCTAATCAGTGGCAGCAGAAGAGCCATTCCCATGCCAAAAGCGGTTAGCCGAAACTTGTGTTGCCTTAGCCAGGCACCTCAGCGCGCCATCACGGCAAACGAATGCGGCAGTAGTTGCCGTGTCGGCATCGCTTTATCCTGAATAGTTCTTTCGTAACTACCAATTTAATATTACCACTAAAATACAGTGCCATATAGGTACCCTATCTAGCTCTCTATTCCGTTACCGCACTCCTCCCTAATCTAAACCAAGCGCTTTACAATGTCGGATTCTGATCTTCCTCTATCGAGGCCGAAGTAGGCCGTAGCAGTTGCTCCTCCATTGAGGTCGGAGCAGACCGTAGCAGTTGGCGTTTTTCCGTCCGCTGCCTCTGACGTTCCAGAAGGTTATGGATGGCCTCTTCGAGTTGAAGCCCTATAGACCGATCAGGTGGTTCTTGAAGGCGCCGATGCAGACGCTGCTGCCAATGCTGCAGATAGGCGATGTACTTGCTGCTACCGTAACGTCCTATCACTGCAAGAATAGCCCGAATCAGCATTCGTTCCTCGTCGGTTATCTCCGTGGTGTTCCTGCTACGGCTTAGCCGGATAAAGTAGCTCCCTAAAAAATCCTCTAGCCGACGCCAACCTTCGAGGCTCAAGTAGGCAGCCTCAAGGCCAGTACTGGGGTCCGCAGCAAATCGCAAGATTTTCTGGGGCAGGGCGTCCTTCCCCTCAAGGCCGACGCCCTCCCCCTCATCCTCTATTAAGCTCTGCAACCGCTTTGTCACCACCTCCATAACCGCCACCTGCCCGCACTCCACCACAGCCTGCCAACGGCGTAGCCGATGGCTCCAAGAGCAACCAAAAGGAAGGCGACAGGAACCGAACGAGCGTGTAGAGAAAGGCATGAGCGCTTGCAGCCAAATCTCTAGCGGATACGTCGTGCCGTGTTCTCTGTCAATCCTAACACATGCGTTACGCAGTTGCATTGCCTGTGGGCTAGGGCTCCACTGCCGTCTTCCATAAAGAAAAAATCTCGTTCCCAGCGTCGCCAAACAGATGCCGAGTAAACCCGAATAAAGGGATGACCAGGCCGGCCTTATGCCATCCAAAAGACAACTCACGATACCACAGAAAAAAGAGCCACCGATGACGAGGCTGAACATACTGAAAAAACAAACAAGCAGCATAATCGGAGTTGCGACGGCTCGGTACAACCTACTGAGCCGTGCCAGTTGCAAAAGCACTTTCGTATCCTCTTCGGGTCTCTCCGGCACCGAGTGTTCTACGGCATGAAGCAACTCGTCATCTAGGAAACATCGTACCGTTCCGGAGACGAGGAGGGTGGTCGCTTGCGTATAAAGGCGTTCCGCATAGTGTCTTGCTGTTGGCCTATCGTAACAGCGCAGAAAAGCAAGGATTTTCAACTGAAGCGCGTTGTGCTCTTCTTCTCCCTTCCCCAGGAGGGGGTTGAGTGCCAGGCCAACTTCTGCCAACTCTCTATCTAGAAAGGGCTCAGGCGAATGGTGAATAGGGTCTTTAAGTATCCTATCGAGTTGTTGGTAGAGTGTCAAAGCAGCTCTATGTCTAAGCGATGACCAAGGACAAGTACATAGAGTGTACAAAGCCTTTTTATTTTCTGGAAAGAGACTGTTGTGCTGCCTTTCGCCAGGTTTGGTAGTGACGAAGGTAGCTTAAGGTGCATGGGAGGAGAGGAAGTAGTCCCAAAGCTAATGCGACGTATGTGCTCTTCAGCATCGGAAAGTTTGTTCTCGCGATAAAACTTCCCACCAGACAGAGGAGCGCTATATAGAGCAGAAATGCCCTCATCACGCGATGTGTAAGAACCATTACCTAATACCTCTGCTATCACCTTACGGTTCATTAAGTTCGGATGGGTGACTTGACCGCAAAAGTTTATCTGGCTCAATATCTCCGTCGCAGGCAGAACGTAATAACTGTTCTCTACTTTTCTCCTTCTTTGCTTGCGCCTCGAGCAGATGAAGACATCTTGCAGCCTCTTCCAGTATTTCCCTTCCCATCCGGCGATGCTTCTCTACGTCACTACGAAGCAAAAAAGAGACCCACTTGCCTCCCGCAACTAGCTCACGAAGTATAGGGAGTGCCGATAGAAGGTTGCAGGAAACAGAAGCCCGTACCAACTGCAGGTGCATTTGGCTATATAGATCGAATTGCTGCTCGGCATAGGAGTCCAGTAGAATTGCTTTACTCAGACGCAATCTCCGGATAAATTGTCCTCTCCATGAGGGTGTCTTTTTTATGACGAAGCCCTGCGAAAGACATTGAACCCAAAGGGCTTGCGTCCGAGTATCTAGAGCCGTCGAACCCGTTTTCTCTTTGCGTTCTAGCCGGTGGAGAATACCTTTAAGGAGGGCGGCCGATGGAACTGTGCCCGAAGAAATATGCCTAACATACAGCCCTAGCAGTTCTGATAGTGGGTACTTCTGCTCATTCCATAATAAATCGCCTAGCCACCTTCCCCTCTGACGGTCACAAAACCCGAAAATCCAAAGGCTGCTAAGACCGCTCCCCATGAGACATAACTCGGCCATCATATAGCCATAAAGGCGCGGCGCTAGTGCAGAATTAAAAGATGCTAGGAGAAATAGGGCAAGCCCAACTAAGATTAAGCTAGGAACGACGACATACAGCTTTTCACTGAGAGGAATGGCGTCGGCCTTGAGCAGTCTTAAAAGGTATCGGGGCACCTGAGCAAACTTTGCGCAGTTGAGGCCTTTTTGTTGTGGTTTCTCTGTAGTTATAGACCTCGCACCGGAATTATGCTGTATAAAGGATCGAAGTTCCATAATGACCTTATCGTAACCTTCATCTGTGGAATAGAAGAGTAGGTTTTCATGCTCATCCGTTACCACACAACAGGCTACAATCCGGCTGCCCCAGCGTGCCTGAAGATCAAAAAACATCTCCATCCTAAGAGCGCTGCCCAGCACAATTTCTTGCGTCACAGGGGGTATTGTAAGCCTTAGCTTGCCCTTTTCCTGTACGACACGCCGACTTTGATGATAAAACTTTTCTAACAGAGTAACGAGCCAGGTTGTTAGGAAGACAGTCATGATGAGTATCAGAAAAATAATGAGGATCGTACTGGACACAGAGGTAGCAGCACGTAACTTTAGAAGGAATGGGTGTAAGCCGAGTCCCAATACTAGCAACAGCCCACAGCCAAGTACATAAGCAACATAGGGCTTTAAGGATGCAAATAGTCTGAGCGCCCCATTCTTAGGTAACATCAGAACGAATCCTCCCTAACTTAAACCAAGTACTTTACAAAGTTGATTTCCTAATCCACCTAACACTGTTCCTATTCCCCAGCGACATACTGGCTGCCAGAAGCCACCGGGTATCGGACATATCCCCCCACCGAGGCAGTTTGCGAGAGCATTCGTTAATAGCTGGCAGGGAGAAGGTGGAGTTTCATGCGACATGGTGCAAGGATCATGACAATATATTTGTGTTAGCAAGGTGCTAAGAAGGTTGCATGCTATACCAATTAAGCATGAAATATCTGGTAGTGCACACACTTCCACTTCTATCATTAGACAAATAGCGGCACGACAAAGTCCTCCCCCTATACACGCAAATAAGGTGGTACAGAACAAGTAGGGCGGGAAATAGGGGCAGCTTCTATCATCTTCTAGATGCTTGATAATGTTGGTTACAGCACTTAGAGAACAACCAATGAATCCACCTGCTACCGGACCTGTAGGGAAGCCGGATGAACCCGGAACAGGTACTGCACTTGCAACTGTACCTGAAGCATCATGCAGCGTCAAAGGCGAATTGTGCACATACTCATATAAGTTTATCCCACCCTCAAACCCTATCGGGTCTCGCGTCAAAAAACGACCGGCCAACACATCATAGTACCTAAAACCCAATAAACTTAAACCCGTCTCCCAATCCGTATAGTAACCCGCTAAACCCCCGTAACCACTGTAGGGGTCTTGAGGCGCCGTTGGGTCACTGCTCGCTACCTTCCGCACACCATACCCGTCAAACAGGTAACTCGCTACCACATTCCCACTCCTCATCTGCTACCGAACAATTCTCCGCCGCTCCTTACATCTCAATCTCATCCTCATCTCCCGCCCCCTCTATCGCCCTTAACAAGCTGCCCCTATCCTCTTCCTCGCTCGCTGTTGCAGGACGGACTAAAGTGTTCTCGTCTTGCTCTAAGGCACCTGACGAACGCAACAGAATCTTTTGTGAGCTTTCCGCCTCTTTTACCCGTTCTAGTATCTGCTGAGCCAACGCACAAGCAGCACTATCCTTCTCACGAGATACACGCCGCACAGATGAAAGAAAATCCTGAATGAGAGATGCATCCTTATAGTGTCTTAGCAAGATCGCTAGCAGAATCCTGCGTAGACCTCTTGCGCACTTATCTTGCCCTGACCGTAAGAGAATAGTGTGGCAAAAAGACCTATTTCTTCTCAAGAACTCTATTTCTTCTTCTTGAGACAGTCGGGTCAGAACGACACTGAGTACTTCGCAAGCAAGCTCGTATTGTGGATGCCGTTCCATGCTAAAGTAGCTTTCTAACGTCGGCATGTTCCGTCCATCCGAATCAAAGTCGTTTGCTATTTTGGCTCGAATGGTGTGAAGAAGAAAATTGATGTATTTGGTACATTCTTGAGGCCTATCTGCAGCTAGGGACATAAGCTGACAAAGAAAATCCAACCTTATTTCTTCAAATGTGGCCTCTAGGCTGCCCAACAAGAACAAACTCACAAACAAGCCAGCCGTATTGACCAGTAAACTCCGCCATAAGAGTGTCGTCCAAGAATTCAACAGCAAATGTGCTGCTATCAAAGACATTCCTCCAAACCAAGCATTCATACCTATGCATCCCGCACGATTTAGGTGAACAAGCTTGTCAAACTGACGATCTATCTGACCCAGCCTCTGGATTTCCTGGTGTTGCTCGTCAGATGCTTCTTCCCTCGTAGAGCTCGAACCTTTTAGCAGAGCAATAGCCTCTGCTAACTCCACACAATTGGGAACGACGATGCCTTGTCCCTCTCCGAGGACGACAAAAGATGAACTTGTTTTAATTACTTTTTCAATTCTATCTAGTTTTATTTCATATCTTTTTTTGCCTCGGCACTGAATCAGTCTATCTGGCTTGAGATAGAAGCACCGAGGATAGAGAATGGTACCTAGGGAGGAAACAGACCGCCGCCATGTCATCAGGGGCAGAACGACAGTAAGCACATAAAAGAAAACAACCGGGAGAAAAACTAACTTCTCATGCGGCGGTAGAGATTGCCACCATTTTGTTGCGTCTATATTGCCCAGAAGTTCAATAACTGCCGTTCCCACATAAACGGCATAGGAAAAGCAGTACCCCTCTATAGCAGCAGAAACAGTGGCAGCAATCTCTCGCGAACAACCTGCTTTGAGAGGCCTAGAAGGTACTCCATCAACTTGCTGCTTTTGCCTTTTCAATGGGCAGCACCAGTCGCGGCGGCGGCAGAACATGTCATGTTTATCCCAAAACCTAGGAACGCCAGATGGGCCATTATGTAAGTCCTAACCCAACTTGGCAAATCATAAGTCTGCCCTCCCACTTCGATTGCACCTCCTAGAATACCGCCTAGGACATTTACTGCACAACTTACAGCGGCATTGATAATAAGGCATATTGCATTTTGTTCGACCCATTTCCACCACTTCTCCGGACAACCGCCCGCCTCACAAATCTCGCTAATAACGCTCCCTATAAGGCTACAAAGAGCCCCGATAACACATGACAAAATTATCAGCGTGCCATTCGCCAGTTGCAAACTGAGCGTGCATTTTACGATACTGCTACAGGCTGTACCCAAAACACATGCACTCGCTACTGCACACCATGCTGATTTATCGTGATGAATGAGTTTAATAATAGCAGTACTACATTTCATCAAAAGATTCGTAACCCAACCAGGCAAATTTATCAAGCATTTCCAATTAACCAATCCTGCACTGTCTTGATTCATCGTTGGGCAATTCCCCACATACTCATATAAGTTTATCCCCCCTTCAAACCCTATCGGGTCTCGAGTCAAAAAACGACCTGCCAACACATCGTAGTACCTAAAACCCAATAAACACAAACCCGTTTCCCAATCCGTATAGTAACCTGCCAACCCCCCATAGCCACTGTAGGGGTCTTGAGGCGCCGTCGGGTCATTGCTCGCTACCTTCCGCACACCATACCCGTCAAACAGGTAACTCGCTACCACACTTCCAGCATCTATCTGCGAACTTACGTCCATGCTCCAAACTCCGTAAGCCACTCCCCTATAACCTACACTCCGGCTGCTCCTATTTCGCATCTACTAGGAAGAACGGCTTCATAGTGCGCCTTTTGTGAGTTGATCTATTCATCATCCTCTGCTACACCAAGGAAGGGCACCGTTACATTCCCGTTCTCCTTTTTGTCTCTATCTCTCTTCTTCCCCGCTCGTTTGTTGCCCCGTAGTTCCTTCTCCGCTGCTTCGCAACAGCTCCTCAGCTCTTGCTCTATTCCACTCCTCTGGAATGCGCGGTAACGTTCTGTATGGGCGAACGGCAAACCGCTTCAAGCTCTCCTGTCCCTCCCTGGTCAGTCGCTTTAACTCGGTCGGACACGCTATGTGGCGCCCACGTTCCAAGAAAATCTCTAAGACCGGAATCGCCTTCACCTCCCCGGCTCGCACCAAGCAAGAGATAATCGCCTCTTGTAGTTCTCTATCCCCCTCCATGTCCAAAAGATACTTCATCAGGCGCTTGCGCTGTCTGTTTGTTAGTCGGCTGTAGACCTGTCTATCCGACCTCAAAAGCAGCTGGCTCAACCGCTTTCGCACCACCTTATCCCTGCCTATCCGCTCCACCAGCCAACCCAAACATTCAAAACCCTTCTTGTCATCAAAAACCCTCTTCCTCTTGGAGGGCCTGCTCGCAAGCTCGCTCCCGCGCTTGGTTATACCAAAGCAATCCCCCCGTCGCTCCCGTTACTATCCAAAACAGCACAGACACCATCCAAAACGAATGAGCCTTAACGACGCTACCGTATAATAGGAAAGCTGCCAGAGCCAAGCCGTCAATCCCCAACAGCAGATTCCTCACGGTCGCTGAGAGCAACCAGGGAGCCTCTCTTCTCGGTTCATCCAAGCGATCTGCCCCAGATGTAACGATTCCCTCATGTGTAAGGAGGTCGAGAAGCTCTTCTCTCAGAGCTACTTCACGAGGCGTCTCCGGTGGCAGTTCACACACAAAGAGACGTTCGTTATGAAGGCGCAGTACCGCTATTATCTCTTCCGGCACCGGTAATGGGAGAAGGAGGCGTTCTCCCATCCCACGAACAAGCAAGGCCTTTACCGAAGTTGTCCATAAAGGAGAGGGCGTCTTAACAACGGTTACCGCAAAGAGCTTTTCCAGAGGGATTGCCGTGGTGCCAAATAGGGTTTTCTCTGAAAGAGATGTAGAGGTCAACCGAATGCGTGTAGTTAGGCCACGTAATATCGCCCTCCATAGATATACTAGAAGAATCGCCAGTATAGCCCAGTTGACCAATAACGGAGGGGAGATGGTTTTAAGAGCAAACGCATTTTTCAAAAGATAGCCGGTGAGAAAGAGCAACCCAAACAAATCTCTCCAAGCGTGCCCACGCCATGAAAAATATTCAAAAGGAAGGTGCAGTTTCGGTGCCTGTTGGTTCATACGAACTCACCAATTTATCCAAGGGTTAGTTCTTATTGATTACCACTCCGCCCATTCCGTGATCGCATCGGCCCTAATAAAGAAGAAATGAAAACTCTATTCCTCCTTATCTTCTTCCGGATATTGGGCCGAGTATACTCGCTCTTGTATGTAAGCCACCACACCGTCGAAATCTTTGGTCGCTCCTGGGCTTAACTCAATGGTATCGCTAACCCCCTCAATACGAAACAACACACCCCCCTTTCCTAGCTCTTCATAATTCGTCGCTATAACCTCTTCGTAAGGAATGAAAATTCGCCGTCCCCATTGTAACGAGATGCGTTCTATCCCTCTCTCATTGATAGTATAGCGTGCCCGTCCGAGATAACCGACAACGATGAGCATCAATAACAAAACGACTACCACCCACATCCACTTCCCGATCTCATGAAGAGAGCCCTGGGTAAAAAAGTACATCACAGCACTTGCTAAAGCGAGCAACCCGCTAAGAAATAAACCGGCTATAGTCGCCTCGCTGCTCGGATGCACAAAAGTAAATCCCTCCTGATTATTCTCCGTGCTGGTCATCCGGGAAAACCTCCTTATCGCATTTGGAAGCGCTACTAGGTTGTTGTATCTCTTGAACAAAGCCCTCTCTCTCATCCTTTTCAGAAGGACGTACTAGTTCCATGCCAGAGCGCGCCAAATTCGATGGACTTCTTAAGAGTTCCCGTGTATCTGACCGTCTTTGATCGGCTGCATGTGTACGTGCGCGTATGCGTTCGACCACCTCGCGCGCTTGGAGCCAAACCCAATCAGAGGGTATGGAATGAACCCGTAAAATATTCTCTAATCTTGCGGCCATGAATCGGCTCCCATATAAGGCCACTGCATTCGCCAGCTCGATAAGACATTCTCTATCCTCTATGACCATCAGCTCGCTGCTGCTGCCGGCAAAGAGCCAGCTAGCAACCCCGAAGTGCCGGCTCTCTCGCAAGTGCTGTTGCACTAAGTAACACCTTACCAGAGAACAGTAGAGCTTGCCAACAAGAGCGACCTCCTCTTTACTCAACGGTCTTGAATGCGTCTTACGAACCCATTCACAAACTATCGGCAGCCACAGCCTGTCCTCTGAAACGTGCCCGTATGTGTAATTTTTCAGCAAGTAGTTTACCAGTATGGCGCGTACGTTTGTATCCTGCATGAGGCGAGAATATTTGGTGATCAATTCTGTTTCTTTCTTGGTAAAGTAGGTTCGCTCATATCTTTTAAAAAATGCTAGGAGCCTCATGGAACCAATCCAAAGCAATATTGCGCTTAGCGTCATGGTTAGCAAAAATACCGTCGTTAGTAATCTGTATAGAGAATAGAACAAAGACAACCAGAGAGTGAATAAAACAACTAGGTTAGCACCTAGATACAAGCAAGTATGCCACCATCGCAAACGCTCAACATGGGCTAACTCGGCTTTCAGATTTGAAACTGCCTCTTCACTTTGATTCATATGGCTCTCTCAATTACTAAGCAGTTTGCACGCCTCACCCGCGTCATAATTCATCAAGCCTAAGTCCACCAGTAAACCGATGATAATACCCTCCATGCCATCTTTCATTGCATCTTTTTCCGGGTCTGTCGTTATTCCACCGATACCTGATAAGCAAGCAGCAATGGCATCTAATACCCATTGCAGAATCTGGCAAGCAGAAGGTGTGCGCTCTGCTGAACACTTTGGCTCGCTACATAGATAGTTCAGATAGTCGGTGACCACACTGCTGATAAGCCCGGCGAGGCATCCATCGAGCAGGGATGCAGCTCCATTTGAAAGTGCGTTGAGAGCCCCTCCAATGAAAGCAGTTAGGAAGCCTGATAAGCACGAAGGGGTTAGCTGACAAATAATATCTTTAATGGGAGGATAGTCTCCTTGCAGTAATCCTGGCACGAGAGTGCCTAGCATTCCCAAGCCACCATCGGCCATATTAACAAGACACTGGAGGATAGGATTTTGCTTGATAACATTAGGGCCGAGATCATGGAGAAAATCTCCTAGGCTGCGGGTACCCGTCCGGTCACCTCCTGTGAGAGGGCAATTCCCCACATACTCATACAGGTTTATCCCACCCGCAAACCCTATCGGGTCGCGCGTCAAAAAACGACCTGCCAACACATCATAGTACCTAAAACCCAATAAACTTAAACCCGTCTCCCAATCCGTATAGTAGCCCTCTAAACCCCCATAACCACTGTAGGGGTCTTGAGAGGCTGTCGGGTCACTGCTTGCTACCTTCCGCACACCATACCCGTCAAATAGGTAACTCGCTACTACATTCCCACTCCCTGCATCTACCTGCTGGCTCACGTTCCCCTGTCCATCCGGCGTGTACAACAACACCCTGCCCCCACTGCTTCGGGCTAACGGT